>LIQL01000027.1 GCA_001418405.1 Streptomyces diastatochromogenes
GGGGAAGGGGGACGGGGGTGCAGGCTACGGCACGGCGTCAGTCGTGGAGGAAACCGTCGCCGTGGGCGGAGATGTGCGCTTCCAGGGCGGTGAGGGCGCTCTGGGTGGCGTCGGGGGTGCCGCTGCCGCGGCGCTCGGCGTAGTAGGCGGCGCCGAGCTTGCGCAGCAGGTCGTTGCCGGCCCGCTGCTGCTGCAACTCGTCGACCTTCTGCTTGCCTTGCGCCAGTCCCTGCTTGGCCTGCTCCTTGGCGCGGTCGAGAAACCCTGACATTGCTGCCTCCCTGGCGGACGGGCCGATGGACCCGGTCGGTGTCGGTTTCGTAAGGGATCAACGGCGGGGACGGCCGTGGGGTTCCCGTGCCAGGCTGGGGGACGTGGGCGAGGAACGCGACAGGGGTGAGCCGGTTGGCGCATCCGCCGCGGCCGTCCGACGGGCCGTCCGGGTGACCTACCGGGAGCGGACGTCGCGGCTGCCGGGGGCGGTGCTGTGGACCACCACCACGGTGCCGGGGGCGGGGCCGGTGCTGCCCGACGGCTGCACCGACCTGCTCTGGAGCGCGGGCCGGCTGCTGGTGGCCGGGCCGGACACCGGGCCGCAGGCCCAGGACGGCGTCGCGCCGGCCGGGACGCGGTGGGTGGGGCTGCGGTTCGCGCCGGGCCAGGGGCCGGCGGTCTTCGGGGTGCCGGCCCACGAACTGCGCGACCGGCGGGTGCCGTTGGAGGACCTGTGGGGCGCCCGGCGGGCCCGGGAGCTGGCGGCCCGCGCGGCGGCGGCCGACGCCCCGGGCGCGGTCCTGGAACAGGCCGCACGGGACCGCCTGCGGGCGGCGGGGCGGTGGACCGACGGGGCCACGACGGACGTCCTGCCCGGGCGGGACGGGCGGACCGCGGCGATCGCCTCCGGGCTCGGGCGCGGCCGGCCGGTGGCGGAGGTGGCCCGCCTGGTCGGGATGGGCGAGCGGCAACTGCACCGGCACAGCCTGGCGGTGTTCGGGTACGGGCCGAAGACGTTGGGCCGGGTGCTGCGGTTGGTGCGGGCGTTGGAACTGGCCCGCGCCGGCGTCCCGTACGCCGAGGTCGCGGCGCGGGCCGGCTACGCGGACCAGGCCCACCTGGCGCGCGAGGTGAAGTCGCTCGCGGGGGCTCCGATGGGGACGCTGCTGCGCGCGGGTTAGCGTGTCCGGTATGGACTACCAGGCCGTTCTTGAGGAGGTAGCGGCCTATGCGAGGCCGTTCGTGGGGCGCGGGCACGTCGCCGACTACATTCCGGCGTTGGCGCGGGTCTCCCCGGACCGCTTCGGGATCGCCGTCGCGGACATCAACGGCGACGTGTACGGGACCGGTGACTGGGAGATCCCGTACTCCGTGCAGTCGATCTCCAAGGCGTTCTCGCTGGCCCTGGTGATGGCCGGGTCCCACGGGGACGACGACATCTGGCAGCGGGTCGGGCGCGAGCCCTCCGGCACGCCGTTCAACTCCCTGGTGCAGCTGGAGTGGGAGAACGGCATTCCGCGCAATCCCTTCATCAACGCCGGCGCGCTGGTGGTGACGGACCGGCTGCTGACCATGACCGGTGACGCCAGCACCTCGATGCTGGAGTTCCTCCAGACCGAGAGCGGCAATCCGGAGCTGGCGTTCGACCAGGCGGTGGCCGGTTCGGAGGCCGACCACGGTGACCGCAACGCGGCGCTGGCGCACTTCATGGCCTCGTTCGGCAACCTGGAGAACCCCGTGCCGAGCGTGATCGAGCACTACTTCTGGCAGTGCTCGATCGAGATGTCGTGCCGGGACCTGGCCGTGGCCGGCGGGTTCCTGGCCCGGCACGGGCTGCGGGCCGACGGCAGCCGGCTGCTGGAGGCGCGCGAGGCCAAGCGGATCAACGCGGTGATGCTGACCTGCGGGACCTACGACGCGGCGGGGGAGTTCGCCTACCGGGTGGGCCTGCCGGCGAAGAGCGGGGTGGGCGGCGGCATCGTGGCCGTGGTGCCGGGGCGGTGCACGCTGTGCGTGTGGAGCCCGGGGCTGGACGCCCGCGGCAACTCCGTGGCCGGCATGGCGGCGCTGGACCACTTCACGACGCTCACCGGCTGGTCGATCTTCTAGGCCGGCGCGCCCGCGGCGCCCGCCCAGCCGGGCGGGCTGGCGTTGTGGGCTCGCGGGCGGCGGCGCATGGTGGGCGGTAGGAGGTGCACCTGCCATGGAGCATGAGATGCGCGCGGAGTACGCGGAGGGCGTGCTGCCGCACGAGGACACGCCGGTCAAGAAGTGGCACATGACCAGGGTGGGCGCGACCATCGCGATGTGCGGCCAGCCGCTGGCCCCGGCCGCCGCCACCCAATCGGCCGGTCGCTGGGGGACGACCGAGGCGCAGCCGTTCTGCCGCACCTGCGGCGTGATGTACCTGGAGGAGCACCCGCAGGACATCGAGTGACCGGCCCGGCCGTCCCGTCCGGCTAGGTCAGCGGGGCGAAGAGGTCGACGCCGTGGCCGTCGGGGTCCCGCACGACGGCGTAGCGCTGGCCCCAGTCGGCGTCCCAGGGGGCCTTCGCGCCCGTGTACCCGGCGGCGGTGAGGTCCGCGTACACCGCGTCGACGTGCGCGGCGTCCGCGCAGGCGAAGGCCAGGCCGGTGGGTGCGCCGGCCGGCAGCGGCGTCCAGTCGGGGTCGAGGGCGCGGGCGGTCTCGTGGGTGTCCCACATCAGGCGGAGGCCGCCGGGCAGTTGCGCCTCGGCGTGCGGGGCGGTGTCGCAGCGGTCGGGGACGGCCAGGCCCAGGCGCCGGTAGAACGCCAGGGCGGTGGCCATGTCGGCCACTGCCAGGCCGATCGCGTCGAGTCGGGGTGCGGGTGGGGTGTTCATGGCGGCGAGCCTAGGAGCGGCGCGCGGGCGCCGTCTTGAAGGAATCGGACACCGCCGCCGGCCGGCCCGTCAGGGGACGCGGACGACCTGCCCGGCGTAGGAGAGGTTGCCGCCGAAGCCGAACAGCAGCACCGGGGCGCCGGTCGGGACCTCGCGGCGTTCGACCAGCTTGGCCAGGGCGAGCGGGACCGAGGCGGCGGAGGTGTTGCCGGAGTCGACGACGTCCCGGGCGATGACGGCGTTGACCGCGCCGAGCCGTTCCGCGACCGGCTCGATGATCCGCAGGTTGGCCTGGTGGAGGACGACGCCGGCCAGCTCGTCCGGACGCAGCCCGGCGCGGTCGCAGACCTTGCGGGCGATGGCGGGCAGCTGGGTGGTGGCCCAGCGGTAGACGGTCTGGCCCTCCTGGGCGAAGCGGGCCGGGGCGCCCTCGATGCGGACCGCGTTGCCCATCTCCGGGACCGAGCCCCACAGGACGGGGCTGATCAGCGGTTCCGGGGAGGCGGTGACGACCGCGGCGGCCGCGCCGTCGCCGACCAGGACGCAGGTGGAACGGTCGGTCCAGTCGACCACGTCGGTGAACTTCTCCGCGCCGATGACCAGGGCGCGGGTCGCCGAACCGGCCCGGATGGCGTGGTCGGCGGTGGCCAGCGCGTGGGTGAAGCCGGCGCAGACGACGTTGAGGTCCATCGTGGCGGGCGCGGTCAGGCCCAGCCGGGCCGCGACCCGGGCCGCGGTGTTGGGGCTGCGGTCGGTGGCGGTGCAGGTCGCGACCAGCACCAGGTCGATGTCGCCGGGGTCCAGGCCGGCGGCGGCCAGCGCCTTGCCGGCGGCCGCGGCGGCCATCGCGTCCACCGTCTCCTCCGGCGCCGCGACGTGTCGGGTGCGGATGCCGACGCGACTGCGGATCCAGGCGTCGTCGGTGTCGACGATCCCGGCGAGGTCGTCGTTGGTCAGCACACGGGAGGGCTGGTAGTGGCCGAGGGCCAGGATGCGCGACCCGGTCATGGAGTCCCCTGCGGTACGTGGAGCGGAGCGGGCGGTTCCCGGACAGTCTCGCCGGTCGGCGGCGCCGGACGGGTGTGCGAACCGCCAACGTTCGGCCGTCAGAACTGGAGGCTTCCGACGCGTGACGGTCGCGTGAACGGGCTCAGTCCAGGGCGCGGAAGCGTCGCAGGCGCAGGCTGTTGCCGACCACGAAGACCGAGGAGAAGGCCATCGCGGCGCCGGCGATCATCGGGTTGAGCAGGCCGGCGGCGGCCAGCGGCAGTGCGGCGACGTTGTAGCCGAACGCCCAGAACAGGTTGGTGCGGATGGTGCCGAGGGTGGCCCGGGCCAGCCGGATGGCGTCCGCCGCGGCGCGCAGATCACCGCGGACCAGGGTGAGGTCGCCGGCCTCGATGGCGGCGTCGGTGCCGGTGCCCATCGCCAGGCCCAGGTCGGCGCGGGCCAGCGCGGCCGCGTCGTTGACCCCGTCGCCGACCACGGCGACCGAGCGGCCCTCGGCCTGGAGGCGCTCGACGACGGCCACCTTCTCCTCCGGCAGCACCTCGGCGATCACCTCGTCGATGCCGACCGCCGCGGCGACCGACTCGGCGACCGCGCGGTGGTCGCCGGTCAGCAGCACCGGCGTCAGCCCGAGCCCGCGCAGCCGGCGGACCGCCTCGGCGCTGGTGGGCCGGACCGCGTCGGAGACGACCAGCACGGCGCGGGCCGCACCGTCCCAGCCGACCACGACCGCGGTGTGCCCGGCCCGCTCGGCCGCGTCCTTGGCGGTGGCCAGCGCGGGCGGCAGCTGCTGGCCGCGGTCGGCCAACAGGCGCTCCCGGCCGACCAGCACCGCGTGCCCCTCGACGGCGCCGCGCACGCCCAGCCCGGGGACGTTGGCGAACCCCTCGGGGACCGGCAGGGTCCCGCTGGGCTCGGCCGCCAGGGCGGCGGTGGCGACGGCCCGGGCGATGGGGTGCTCGGAGGAGTGCTCCAGCGCACCGGCCAGCCGCAGCGCCTGCGCGCGGGGCACGCCGTCGGCGAGGTGCACGTCGGTCAGGGTCATCACGCCGGTGGTGACGGTGCCGGTCTTGTCCAGGACGACGGTGTCGACGGCGCGGGTGGCCTCCAGGACCTCCGGCCCCTTGAGCAGGATGCCGAGCTGGGCGCCGCGGCCGGTGCCGACCATCAGCGCGGTCGGCGTCGCCAGGCCCAGCGCGCACGGGCACGCGATGATCAGCACGGCGACCGCGGCGGTGAACGCGGCGACCGCGCCGTGGCCGGTGCCGAGCCAGAGCCCGAGGGTGGCCAGGGCGAGCACGAGGACGACCGGGACGAAGACCGCGGAGATCCGGTCGGCGAGCCGCTGGGCCGCCGCCTTGCCGTTCTGGGCCTCCTCGACCAGCCGGGCCATCCGGGCGAGCTGGGTGTCCGCGCCGATGCGGGTGGCCTCGACGACGAGCCGGCCGCCCGCGTTGACGGTGGCGCCGGTGACGCTGTCGCCGGGGGCGACCTCCACGGGCACGGACTCGCCGGTCAGCATCGAGGCGTCCACGGCGGACGAGCCCTCCACCACCCGGCCGTCGGTGGCGACCTTCTCCCCGGGGCGGACCACGAACCGGTCGCCCACCCGCAGCTCGCCGACCGGGATCCGGACCTCGCGGTCCGCCCGGAGCACCGCGACGTCCTTGGCGCCCAGCTCCAGCAGGGCGTGCAGGGCCGCGCCGGCCTTCCGCTTGGCGCGCGCCTCGAAGTACCGGCCGGCCAGGATGAAGGTGGTGACGCCGGCCGCGGCCTCCAGGTAGATCGCGCCGCTGCCGTCGGTGCGGGCGATGGTCAGCTCGAAGGGGTGGGTCATGCCGGGCATGCCGGCCGTGCCGAAGAACAGCGCCCACAGCGACCAGCCGAAGGCGGCGAGGGTGCCCATCGAGATCAGGGTGTCCATGGTGGCCGCGCCGTGCCGCAGGTTGGTCCAGGCGGCCCGGTGGAACGGCCACGCCCCGTAGACCACCACGGGGGCGGCCAGGGTGAGCGACAGCCACTGCCAGTTGGTGAACTGCAGCGCCGGGACCATCGCCATCGCGATCACCGGGACGGCGAGCGCCAGCGAGACGCACAGCCGCTGCCGGAGGGCGGCGAGCGGGCCGTCCTCGGCGCCGGCGGTGTCGTCGGGGGACGGTTCCGGCGCGGGCGGCTCGGGGACCGCCGCGGTGTAGCCGGTCCTCTCCACGGTGGCGATCAGGTCGGCGGTCGCCAGCGTGCTGTCCGGCGCGAGGGTCACCTGCGCCTTCTCGGTGGCGTAGTTGACGGTGGCGGTGACCCCGGGCATCCGGTTGAGCTTCTTCTCGACGCGGGCCGCGCACGAGGCGCAGGTCATGCCGCCGATCTCCAGCTCGACGACGGGCCCATCGATCGCGGTGGTCATGACGGCTGTGCCTCCTGTTCGCGGGAGTGCGGGGCTCCGGGGCGGCCGGCCCCCGTCCATCCGCCGCCGACCCCGCCAACACTTTACCCCCCTGGGGTATCTCGTCCAGTGGGGCGGGCCGTGGCGTCCGTCTCGCCGCCGTCGGTGGCCCGGCGCACCCGGTCGCCCAGGGCCCGGAGGTACGCGATCAGCTCGACCGGTTCGTGCACCGTGAACTCCCGCCCCAGCAGCGCCAGCCGCATCGCCAGCCACTCCAACGAATCGGGTGCGCTGTGCCAGCGGCAGCTCTCCCCGTCGAGCGGTGCGACCTCGCCCGCCGACCGCCCGCCGAGCCGGGCGGTCACCTCCTCGGCCGGCCCGTACACCGTCGCCACCGCCCGGTACGTCGTCGCCATTCCGCGCATCCGCTCCCGGACGTACGCCCCGGCGTCGGTGGCCGGCAGCTCGCGCGGCGCGGTCCGCACGCCGGTGGCGAACGGCTCGCTCAGCCGGTCCACCCGGAAGGTCCGCCAGTCGTCGCGGTCGTTGTCGAACGCCACCAGGTACCAGCGGCGGCCCGCGGCGACCAGGCGGTGCGGCTCCACCAGGCGCCGGGTGAGCTCGCCGGCCCCGGCGCGGTAGCCGAAGCGCACCCGCTCGTGGTTGGCGATCGCCGCGGCCAGCACCGTCAGGTGCTCCGGGTCGACGGTCGGGCCGTCACCGGCCGGCAGCGGGACGGTGGCGGTGCCCAGCGTGCCGACCCGCCGCCGCAGCCGCGCCGGGAGCACCTGCTCCAGCTTGGCGAGCGCCCGGACCGACGCCTCCTCGATGCCCGCGATGGTGTGGCCGGCCGTCGAGCGCAGCCCCACCGCGATGGCCACCGCCTCCTCGTCGTCCAGCAGCAGCGGCGGCATGGCGGTGCCGGCGGCCAGCCGGTAGCCGCCCTCCGCGCCCATCGAGGCGTGCACCGGATAGCCCAGCTCGCGCAGCCGCTCGACGTCGCGGCGGATGGTCCGGGTGGTCACCCGCAGCCGTTCGGCCAGCTCCCGCCCGGGCCACTCCCGGGGGGTCTGGAGCAGGGACAGCAGGTTCAGCAGACGTGCCGAGGTCTCACTCATGGCGACGATGATGGCCCAGGAAGTAGGACGGGAGCTGTCCTAGGCGGGCCGTAATGTCGAGGACGTCCGGGACGGGCGTCCGCCGCACCAGCGCGGTGGACGCCCGTCCCGGCGCGTCCCCTCCGCTCGTCCCACGGCACCGCCAGGAGTTCCGCATGTCCCCGTCCGATCCGCACCCCGCCGCGCCGGCCGGCGCCGTCCCCGCGCCCGCCGACCGCAGACGCTGGATCGCCCTCGCCGTCGTCCTGACCGCGAGCTTCATGGACCTGGTCGACGCGACCATCGTCAACATCGCGCTGCCCAGCATCCAGCGGGACACCGGGGCCGGCTTCGGCGCGCTCCAGTGGATCACCGCCGGATACGCCCTGGCCTTCGCCATCGGCCTGATCACCGGCGGCCGGCTCGGTGACATCCACGGCCGCAAGAAGCTCTTCCTGCTCGGCATGGGCGGCTTCACCGTGGCCTCCGCGCTCTGCGGCATCGCCGCGGACCCGGCGATGCTGATCGCCGCGCGGGTGCTGCAGGGCGCGATGGCCGCACTGATGGTGCCGCAGGTGCTGGCGATCATCCACGTCAGCTTCCCGGCCCACGAGCGCGGCAAGGTCTTCGGGATGTTCGGCGCGGTGGTCGGGCTCGGCGCGGTCTGCGGCCCGCTGATCGGTGCCCTGCTCACCCAGGGCGACCTCTTCGGCCTGGAGTGGCGGCCGATCTTCCTGATCAACCTCCCGGTCGGCGCCGTCGGGATCTGGCTCGGCCGCCGCTTCCTCACCGAGTCCCGCTCGGACACCGCGCTCCGCCTCGACCTGGTGGGCACCGCGCTGCTCACCGTCGGCCTGCTGCTGGTGCTCTACCCGCTCACCCACGGCCGCGAGGCCGGCTGGCCCCTCTGGGGCTTCGTCGCCATGGCGGCCGGACCGCTGGTCCTCGTCGGGTTCGTGCGCTACGAGCGGTTCAAGGCCCGCAAGGACGGCTCGCCGCTGGTCGAGCTCTCGCTGTTCCGGATCAAGACGTTCGCGGCGGGCGTCGGCGTCCAGCTCACCTTCGGGGCGGTCACCGGCCTGTTCTTCCTCATCTGGACGCTGTACATGCAGCTCGGGCTGGGCTGGGGGCCGCTGCACGCCGGGCTGACCGGGGTGCCGTTCTCGCTGGCCTGCTCGGCGGCGGCCGGGCTGTCCGTCCAGAAGCTGGTGCCGCGGTTCGGCCGCGCGGTGCTCCAGGCCGGCGCGCTGATCATGCTCGGCGGGGCGCTGCTCTACCTGTGGCAGGCCGACCACTACGGCACCGACATGCAGTCCTGGCAGATGGCCCCGGCGATGGTCCTGATGGGGGCCGGCATGGGGCTGATCGTCGCGCCGATCACCGACGCGGTCCTCTCGGAGGTCCCGGTCCGGCACTCCGGTTCGGCCTCCGGCATCTTCAACACCACCGGTCAGGTGGGCATGGCGCTGGGGCTGGCGCTGTCGTCGGTGGCGTTCTTCGGCGCGGTGGACGGCCCGGGGCGCGCGGGCTTCGTCGCCGCCACCACGCACGCCCTGTGGTGGATCGCCGGCGGGCTGGTGCTCGTCCTCGGCCTGCTGTTCTGGCTGCCCCGGCGGGCCCGGGCGGGGAGCCCGACGCCGGTGGAGCCGGCCGTCGCCAGCGGCTCGTCGGACGCGCCGGCGGCGGAGCGACCGGCGCTCGTGCCCTGATCGCCGCGGGGGCGCACGCCCGGGGCGTGCGGGCAAATGGACGGCACGGCCCGGACCACGGCCCGGTGCGGAGTGCGCAAAATCAAACCCGGGCCGTACCTCCGGCGCGCCCCCACGGGCGATACTTGGCCGGTGTCAATGATCAGCAACCTCCGCAAGGCCGCCCGGCTGCCGCAGCCGCGTAAGGGCGGGGTGGACCTCAGCCACCCCGCCCGCTCGCCGCTCGGCACCGCCGTGGTGAACTGCGCGGTCTACGTCTCCGGCGTGCGCCAGGAGGGCGACCGGCCGGCCGAGGAGGCGATCCGGCAGGTCCGGCGGTCCGGTGACGGCTTCGTCTGGATCGGCCTGCACGAACCGTCCGAGGTGGAGTTCGCCGGCATCGTCGAGCTCTTCGGGCTGCACCCGCTCGCCGTCGAGGACGCGGTCCACGCCCACCAGCGCCCCAAGCTGGAGCACTACGACGACTCGCTGTTCACCGTCTTCAAGACCGTCCGCTACGTCGAGCACGACCAGCTGACCGACACCAGCGAGGTCGTCGACACCGGCGAGATCATGGTCTTCACCGGCACCGACTTCGTGATCACGGTGCGGCACGGCGGACACGGCTCGCTGGGCCCGCTGCGCGAGCAGCTGGAGCGCGATCCGGACCAGCTCGCCCTCGGCCCGTCCGCGGTGCTGCACGCCATCGCCGACCTCGTCGTGGACGACTACCTCGACGTCGCCGCCGCCGTCCAGGACGACATCGACGACGTCGAGAGCGAGGTCTTCTCGGTGCGCGGCAGCCGCGGCGCCGACCGGATCTACCAGCTCAAGCGCGAACTGCTCGAATTCAAGCGGGCGGTGACGCCGCTGGACCGTCCCCTGCAGGAGCTGGCGACCCGTTCGCTGCAGTACGTCGACCCGCGGACCAAGACCTACTTCCGGGACGTCGCCGACCACCTCGACCAGGTCCGCGAGCGGATCACCGGCTTCGACGAACTGCTCAACTCGATACTCCAGGCGCACCTCGCCCAGGTCGCCAACGCCCAGAACGAGGCGATGCGCCGGATGTCCGCCTGGGCGGCGATCCTGGCCGTCCCCACCATGGTCACCGGCGTCTACGGCATGAACTTCGAGTACATGCCGGAGAAGAGCTGGCCGTTCGGCTATCCGCTGGTGATGGTCGTGATGGTGGGCGTCTGCTGGCTGATGCACCGCGGCTTCAAGCGCAACGGCTGGTTGTAACGCCGTTACACGGCCGGCCGCGGGGCAGCACCCCGCACCCTCACCGACCCGCGACGTGCAGCGGCCGGGCGGCCCCGAGCCCCACAGCCACCTGCGGCACCAACAGCACCAGCAGCACCGCCAACGGCACCGTCCAGGTACCCGAGGCGTCGTGCACCGCCCCCAGCACCGCCGGACCGGTGGCGGCCAGGACGTAGCCGAAGCACTGCGCCATGCTGGAGAGCTGCGCGGTGTGCCGCGCGTCCGGGGCACGCTGGACGATGAACAGCAGCGCCAGGCTGATCGCCGCCCCCTGCCCCAGGCCCAGCAGCGTCATCCACAGGTACGCGCCGCCGACCGGCGCCGCCCACATGCCGACGAACCCCGCCGCGCACAGCACCGCGCCCAGCGCGGCCAGCGTGCCGGCCCGCAGCCGGCGGCCGACGATCACCGGCGCCAGGAACGACCCCGCGATCCCCAGCAGCGAGGAGAACGACAGCATCCACCCGGCGTCGCCCGCGTCCATCCCGGCGTCCTTGAGGATCGTCGGCAGCCAGGCGGCGGCCGCGTAGTAGCTCAGCGACTGGAGCCCCATGTAGCCGGTGACCTGCCAGGCCAGCGGGGAGCGCCACAGTCCGCGGACCGGGTGGGCGGCCTGCCGGGCGGCGGCCGCCGTCACCTCGGTGCGGCGGCGCAGCTGCGGCAGCCAGACGACCAGCGCGAGCACCGCCAGCGCCCCCCAACAGGCCAGCGTGGCCTGCCAGGAGAGCCCGGCGGCCTGCTGCACGGGGACGGTGATGCCGGCCGCCAGCGCCGCGCCGCCGAACAGCGACATCGAGTAGAGCCCGGTCATCAGGCCCGCCCTGGCCGGGAAGTCCCGCTTGATCAGGCCCGGCAGCAGCACGTTGGCGACCGCGATCCCGGCGCCGATCACGACCGTCCCGGCGAACAGCGCCACCACCGAGTCCACCAGCCGCAGCCCGGTGCCCAGGCAGATCAGCACCATCGTGCCGAGCAGCGACCGCTCCATGCCGAAGCGCCGGCCCAACCGCGGGGCGATCGGGGCCAGTAGCCCGAAGCAGAGCAGCGGCAGCGCGGTCAGCAGGCTGGTGGCGGCCGCCGACATGCCGCTGTCGGAACGGATCGTGCCGACCAGCGGGGAGACCGCGACCAGCGCGGGCCGCAGGTTCAGCGCCAACAGGACGACGCCGAGGCCGAGGGTGAGGGCGCGGCGGCCGGTGGCGCCGGTGGGCGGGGCGGCGTCGCCGGCCGTGGCCGTGGGCGTCGCCCCGCCGGTCGGCCGGGGCGGGGCCGGGGATATGCCCGATGCGGGTCCGCGTGTCATCGCTGGGTTTCCTCCTGTGGTGCTTCGTGTCCGTCGGCGCCGGTCGGGTGCCCCGTTTCCCCCGCGTCCCGGTCGTCGTCCGCGGCCTGCGCGCGCAGGGCGTCGGCCGCCTCGGCGAGGTGGGCCAGCGCCGCCCGCTCGGCGGCGTCCGGGTCCCGTGCCTCGATGGCGTCGACGATCGCGGTGTGCGCGTCGATCTGGTGGCGGACCGCGTCGGGCAGCAGCGGCGTGCCGACCACGGCCTGCAACGTCTCCCGCAGGGCGGCGCCGAACTGCTCGTACAGCTCGGCCAGCAGGCCGTTGTGGGCGGCGGCCGCGACCGTCCGGTGGAAGTGCACGTCCGCGTCGATGAACTGGGTCACGTCGCCGGCCTCCCAGGCCCGGCCGCGCAGTGCCAGCGCCTCCCGCAGCGCGGCCAGGTCCTCGTCGGTGCGGCGCTCGGCCGCATGGCGGGCGGCGTCCCGCTCCAGGCTGGCGCGGACCTCGTACGCCTCCAGGTTGGCGGCCCGGCGCAGCCGGCGCTGGACGGCGGCCCCGAAGCCGCTGCGGGCCCGGACGTAGGTCCCGTCGCCCTGCCGCGGCTCCAGCATCCCGGTGTGCACCAGGGCGCGGACCGCCTCGCGGACGGTGTTCCGGCCGACGTCCAACTGCTCCACGAGCAGCGGCTCGGCCGGGATCTTGGTGCCGACCGGCCACTCGCCGTCGGCGATCAGCCGTTCCATCTGCTCGATGACCAGCTCGACGAGGCTGGTGCGGGCAGTGCTGCGCAGCGGCATCGGCGCCGTCCTCCCGTCCGCGTTCCGCGGCTCTGCGTGCGGCGGTGCCCGAACGACCCGAACGACCCGAACGACCCGAACGACCCGAACGACCCGAAGGAGCGGACACCAGATTCCACCGGTGATGGGAACATCCCATGTTTAGCGCTGTCAAATGACCGGGCTTAGCCTGAGGGCGGTGCCGCCCCCGTCGGGGCGGGCCGGCCGGCCTCCCGGCGGACGACTTCCGGTGCCGGCCGCACGCACGCAGAGAAGGATCCGCGGACCCATGGACGAACGAGCCCGCCGGCCGTGGCCCTGGCAGGGCGAGTGGCCGGTGATCGGTGCGGTGGCGGTGGGCGGCGCCCTCGGTGCCGCGGCCCGGTACGGCGCCGGCCTGATCTGGCCGACCGCCGACGCCGCCTTCCCCTGGACCACGCTGGGGGTCAACGTGGTCGGCTGCGCGCTGATGGGCGTCCTGATGGTGCTGATCACCGAGGTGTGGACGGCCCACCGGCTGCTCCGCCCGTTCCTGGGCACCGGCATCCTCGGCGGCTTCACCACCTTCTCGACCTACGCGGTGGACACCGAGCGCCTGGCGGCCGCCGGCCGGCTGCCGCTCGCCCTGGCCTACCTCGCCGGCACCCTGTTCGCCGCGCTGGCGGCGGTGGCCCTCGCGAGCAGCGCCACCCGGACGCTCCTCGACCTGAGGCGGCGGACGGCATGACGGAGCGCCGGCGGCACCACCGGACCGAGCGGGCGTCGGCGGACGGACCGGCGGACCTCCCGGTCCCGTCGGCCGCGGCCCCGGTCAGCACCCCGGCCCTGCGCCTGACCGTCCTCGTGGGCGAGCAGGACGTCTGGCACCACCGGCCCCTCTACGCGGAGGTCGTGCACCGCGCCCGTGCGGCGGGCCTCGCCGGGGCCAGCGCCTTCCGCGGTGTCGAGGGGTTCGGGGCGACCTCGATGATCCACACCCAGCGGCTGCTGTCGCTCAGCGAGGAGCTGCCGGTGGCGGTGGTCGTGGTGGACACCGAGGAGCGGGTGCGGGCGTTCCTGCCGCAACTGTCCGAACTGCTGGCGGGCGGTGGCCTGGTGACCCTCGACCGGTGCGAGGCGCTCACGTTCGGCGGCCGGCCGGGCGGCGCCGGCGGAGCGGATCCGTCCGGGTGAACTGGCTGCTGGTGGTGGCGGGTGCCGTGGTCGGGGCACCGCTGCGCTTCCTCACCGACCGCTTCGTCCAGGCCCGGCACGACACCGTCTTCCCCTGGGGGACCTGTGCGGTCAACGTCGTCGGCAGCCTGATCCTCGGCCTGGTGAGCGGCGCGGTCGCCACCGGCGCCGCGGGCCCGCACGTCCAACTGCTCCTCGGCACCGGCCTGTGCGGGGCGCTGACGACCTATTCGACGTTCTCCTACGAGACCCTGCGGCTGGCCACCGACGGGGCGCGCGGGTACGCCGTGCTCAACCTCGGACTGAGCCTGGCGGCCGGACTGGCCGCCGCCTGTGCCGGGGTGGCCCTCGGCCACGCCCTCTGAACCGTGCCGCGGGGGCCCGGCGTCCCTCGGATCTCCGCACGCGCACGAGCGGTGGGGCCCGGGAAGGGGCCCCACCGCTCGGGCGGACGTACGGCATGCGAGGGGCTGGTGGGGGGTACGGAGCCGGCCGCCAGGTACCGGCTCCGTCAGCCCCGGCCCGTCGTCTGCCCGGCCACCGTCAGCCAGGCCGGGAAACGGCGGGCCGACCGTCGTGCCGCGTGCGGGGGACGGACCGGTGGGTCAGCCGCCGAAGCGGACGCCGGCCAGGCCGTTCGCCCAGAGCTGGTCCACCTGGGCGCGCTCGTTGGCGTCCGGCTGGGTGTTCTGGCAGGACGGGCCGGGCCCGCCGCCGGACATCAGCTCGCTGCAGGGGCCTTCGTAGTGGTCCGGCAGGCCCAGGACGTGGCCGGTCTCGTGCGCCACGATGCGGGTGCGGTTGTACTGCTGGGCCTGGCTGTAGTCGATGAAGACGAAGCCCTTGCCGTGGCCGTCGGTGCTGGCGTACGAGCCGCGCGGGTCGTTGCCCTCCTTGTACTGGAAGTCACCGCCGTTGCCCGCTTGCAGCTTGACGTTCTGGACCGCGCTGTTCCAGATCGACGCGCTCTGCGATATCTCGTTCGCGAAGGTGGGTGCGGCGCTCGGGTCGTAGGTGACCGTGACCGACTTCAGGTGCGGGTTGGCCTTCATCTTGGCCCGGGCCGACTTCATGACGGCCTCGAAGAACGCCTTGGTGTTCGCCTTCTCCGCCGTCGAACCGGTGTAGGCGGCGATCGAGGCGGGGGTGCTGTGGTGGGGGGCGGAGTGTGCGGTGGCGGCGGTGGCCGACACCGGAGCGGCCGCGGCGAGCGCGGCGGCGAGGCCCAGGCCGAGCGCAGCCGACAGCGCCGTCTTGGGAGATCTCATGTGGGGGGCTCCTTAATTTCCGAGGGGCCGTACGGCCGCCGTGTGGGGCGGCGGCCGGGGCCCTGCGGATTTCGTGGTGCCGTTGAGTGTGGACGGAGTTCACCCGTGGGACGGAGATGCCAGGTGGCGATAGCCCGAGGCAATACCCCCGGTGGCCGCGGACCAACGTGCTGGTGAAGAGGCGGAGTTCGGACCGGCCGAAGAGTCTGGTGTGAGCCGCGCCCGCGCGTTTATGCTCCCGGCGTGGAGCTAGAGGTAAGGCATCTTCGGGCCCTGTGCGCCATCGCCGACTCCGGCAGCGTGCGCAAGGCGGCCCGGCAGCTGGGAATGACGCAGCCCTCCTTGACGACCCAGCTCCACCGCATCGAGAAGGCCCTGGGCGGTCAGCTCTTCTTCCGCGAGCCGACCGGCAGCCGTCCTACTCCGCTCGGTCATTCGGTGCTCTGTCGCGCCCGGCCGATAGTGGCCGAAATGCGCGCGCTTGTCGAGGACATCGCCTCGGTATCGGTCCGGGAGGAAGGTACCCGGCTGCGCATCGGCAGCACCAACAGCCCGGCCGTCGCGGGCTGGTTGCGCCGGCTGCGGGCCCGGCTCCCGGAGACCGACACCACGATACGGACCGACGTGTCCGCCAACGCCCTGCTCCACATGGTCGCGATGGGCCAGCTCGACGCGGCCTTCGTGCACGAGGTCGAGGGCGCCCCGCTGCGCGTCCCCGACGGCCTGCTGACGCACGAACTCCTCGCCCGGGAGCCGCAGTTCATCGCCCTTGCGGAGAGCCACCCGGCGGCCGGCCGGGCCGTGGTCCGGGTCGCCGACCTGGCCACCGACCAGTGGATGGTCGACCCTACGGTGGACGGCGAATGGGCCGGCCTGCGCCGCATCTGGGCCGCGGCCGGCATCAACCCCCGGGTGGTGCACGGCGACTACCTCACCGCCGTGGACCTCGTCATGGCCGGCGAGGTGGTCACGCCCTGCCAGCCCACCGCCCGCTCCCGACCCGGCATGGCGATCCGCCCGCTGCACGGCGACCCGCTGGCGGTCCGGCTCTTCATGGCCTGCCGCGCGGACGGCCCCTCGGCCGCCTCCGCCGCCGACCTCTTCGCCGACCTCACCGCCGCCTACACGGACATCGCCTGGGCCAGCGAGGCGTACCACGACTGGCTGGTCCAGCACGGCGGCGTGCTGAGCTCCGGGCGCTGAGGCGTCAGGGGCCTATAGTCCGGGGCTATCGCCCGCCCCGGCCCCCGAACGACCGCACCCGGCCCGCCGGGGCCGCCGGGTTGCGGCGGGTGGCGGACCGGGTGCGGTCGACGGACCCGGGCGGTCGCAGGGACCGCGGGTCGGCAGGGTGAGCGGGGCTCAGCCCTTCTTCGTCTCCCAGAAGATCTTGTCGATCTGGGCGATCAGGTCCAGGGCCTTCTGGCCGGTGGCCGGGTCGTTCGAGCCCTTGGCCGCGCTGAGGGCCTTGAGGGTGTCGTTGACCAGCTGGTGCAGCTCCGGGTACTTCTCGAAGTGCGGCGGCTTGAAGTAGTCGCTCCACAGCACCGAGACGTGGTGCTTGGCCAGCTCGGCCCGCTGCTCCTTGATCAGGACGGCGCGGGTGCGGAAGTCGGCGTCCTCGTTGCCCTGGTACTTCTCCTGGACGGCCTTGACCGACTCGGCCTCGATGCGGGCCTGGGCGGGGTCGTAGACACCGCAGGGCAGGTCGCAGTGGGCGCTGACCTTGACCTTGGGGGCGAACAGGCGGGAGAGCATGTGCAGTCCTTCCTCGTGATCGTCTTCTCAGGTGCGAGATTACTCGGTGCGGGAAGGCTTTTCTCGGGTGGCCCGGGGGTCTTAGGGCAAAAGTCCGGTGCCGGGCCGGGACTGATGGAGGATGGTCCGGTGACGGTCGTACGGGGGCTGGAGCGGGAGGCATGGATGCCGGAGCGGGTGCGCGAGCCGGAGCAGGACAGCGGCGACGGCGCGGAGCCGGCGCGCGGCGGGCCGCTGCGGGCGTTCGGGGTGGCGGAGGTCTACAACCCGTCGATGGTGCCGACGCTCCAGCCGGGGGACCAGCTCGTGGTGCGGTACGGGGCGGTGGTGCGCCCGGGGGACGTGGTCGTGCTGCGGCACCCGTTCCGGCAGGACCTGCTGATCGTCAAGCGCGCGGTGGAACGGCGCGACGGCGGCTGGTGGGTGCGCGGTGACAATCCGTACGTGGAGAACGACAGCCGGGAGTTCGGGGTGGTCCCCGACGAGCTGGTGGTCGCGCGGGCCTGGCTGCGGGTGCGGCCGCCGCGCGGGCTTCAGCGTTCGCCGCGGGCGGTGGCGTCCTGGGCGCTCTCGGCGGTGCGGGTGCTCTCCCGGCGCTTGCGGGCGCGGTAGGCGGCGACGTTGGCGCGGGTGGCGCAGCGGTCCGAGCAGTAGCGCCGGGACCGGTTGGTGGACGTGTCCAGGTAGGCGTTGCGGCAGGGCTTCGCCTCGCAGATGCCCAGGCGGTCCACGCCCAGCTCGGTGAGGTGGAAGGCCAGGCCCATGCAGGCGGTCGCGGTGAAGCCGGCAGTGGCGTTGGCGGCGTGGTCGGCGATGTGCATGTGCCACTTGGGGCGGTTTTCGCCGTCGCGGAACTCGTGGCCGGAGATCTGCGGGCTGACCGGGAACTCCATCATCAGCGCGTTCAGCAGGTCGACGGCGAGCACCTCGTCGCCGCGGTCGGCGGCCTCGAAGACCGCGCGCAGCCGGGAGCGGACCGCGCGCAGCCGGGTGACGTCGCTCTCGGTGGCCCGCCGGGCGGCCTGCTGGGCCGCGCCGAAGAGCTCCCGGACCGCTTCGACGGAGGTGAGGGAGTCCCCGCCGCGCTCGGGCTGTTCGGTGTTGACGAGGCGCACGGCGTAATCCGAGTAATAGGCCAGTTCCACTTGTAGTCCTTACGGGTGCGCGTCTAGGGTGCTGCTACCCATGCGTAATGGGTGTTGTCACTACGAGGGTATTACGGTGCGGAGGGGTTGCGATGACCGAGACCGTTGTCGGCGGCGACTGGCGGGCGTGGCAGGAGAGTTGGGACCGCCAGCAGGAGTGGTACATGCCGGACCGCGAGGAGCGCTTCCGGGTGATGCTCGACATGGTCGAGGCGCTGGTGGGCCCCGAGCCCCGGGTGCTCGACCTGGCGTGCGGCACCGGCAGCATCTCCGACCGGTTGCTGACGAGGTTCCCGGCCGCCGAGAGCGTGGGCGTCGACCTGGACCCGGCGCTGCTGGCCATCGCCGAGGGGTACTTCGCGGGCGAGCGGCGCATCCGGTTCGTCCGTGCGGACCTCAAGGACCCGCAGTGGACCGCGAAGCTGCCGTACGACTCCTTCGACGCGGTGCTCACCGCCACCGCGCTGCACTGGCTGCACACGCCCGAGCTGCGCACGCTCTACGGGCAGCTGGGCGCTCTGGTCCGGGACGGCGGGGTGTTCCTCAACGCCGACCACATGCCCGACGGGGCCACCCCGCGGATCAACGCCGCCGAGCGGGCGTTCCGGCACTCCCGGATGGACCGGGCCAAGGAGGCCGGCGCGGTCGACTGGGCCGAGTGGTGGCGGCTGGCCGCCGCGGACCCGCGCCTGGCCGGGCCCACCGCCGAGCGCTTCGAGATCTACGGCGAGCACGCCGACGGGGAGACCCCCACCGTGCAGTGGCACGTCGACGCGCTGCGCGCGGCCGGCTTCGGCGAGGCCCGCGCGGTGTGGGCCTCGCCGACGGACAGCCTCGTCCTGGCCCTGAGGTAACGCCCGGCGCCACGACGGCGCGCGGCGCGGCGGGCGGGACCACGAGGGTGCCGCCCGCCGCGCCGCCGCGGCCGGTCCGGGAACGAGGGGGCCGGCGGCCCTCAGAGGACCTTGGACAGGAACGACTTGGTCCGCTCGTGCTGGGGCTTGGTGAGCACGTCACGCGGGTGGCCGGACTCGACCACCACGCCGTCGTCCATGAAGACCAGCGAGTCGCCGACCTCGCGGGCGAAGCCCATCTCGTGGGTCACCACGACCATCGTCATGCCGTCCGCGGCCAGGTCCTTCATGACGTCCAGGACGTCGCCGACCAGCTCCGGGTCGAGGGCCGAGGTCGGCTCGTCGAAGAGCATCAGCTTGGGCTCCATGGCCAGTGCCCGGGCGATCGCCACCCGCTGCTGCTGGCCGCCGGAGAGCTGCGAGGGGTAGTTGCCGGCCTTGTCGGCCAGGCCGACCCGGTCCAGCAGCTTGGCCGCCCGCTCCCGCGCGGACGCCTTGGACTCGCCCTTGACCTGGACCGGCGCCTCCATGATGTTCTCCAGCGCGGTCATGTGCGGGAAGAGGTTGAAGCGCTGGAAGACCATGCCGATGTCCCGCCGGCGGGCGGCGACCTCGCGGTCGCGCAGCTCGTAGAGCTTGCCGTGGTGCTCGCGGTAGCCGACCAGTTCGCCGTCGACCGACAGCCGGCCGGAGTTGATCTTCTCCAGGTGGTTGATGCACCGCAGGAAGGTCGACTTGCCGGAACCGGACGGGCCGATCAGGCAGAAGACCTCCCGGGGCGCCACCTCCAGGTCGATCCCCTTGAGGATGTGCGCCGCGCCGAAGGACTTGTGGACGCCCTCGGCCTTGACCATCGGGACCGCGGCCTTGCCCGAGCCGGTGTTCGTGGCCTTGCTCTTGCTCGTGCTCATGCCGCACCTCCGGCGCGGTTCGGGCCGGCCAGCTTCGCCTTGAGGCGCTGGAACGGGGTGGGCGGAAGCTGACGGCTGGCGCCGCGGGCGTAGTAGCGCTCCAGGTAGTACTGCCCGATGCTGAGCACCGTGGTGGCGATCAAGTACCAGGCGGCGGCCAGGATCAGCATCTCGACCACCACGCCGGAGTCCCGGCCGACGTTCTGCGCGGCCTGGAGGAGGTCGTAGTACTGCACCGCGATGACCAGGGACGAGGTCTTGAGCATGTTGATGACCTCGTTGCCGGTCGGCGGCACGATCACCCGCATCGCCTGCGGCACGACGATCCGGCGCAGCGTCCTGCCGTGGCTCATGCCCAGCGCGTGCGCCGCCTCGGTCTGGCCCTCGTCGACGGCGTTCAGGCCGGCCCGACAGATCTCGGCCATGTAAGCGGCCTCGTTGAGGCCGAGGCCGAGCAGCGCGCACAGGAACGGGGTCATGAAGTCCGACCACTCGTCCTTGTAGATCGGCATGATGTCGATGTACTGGAAGACCAGGCCGAGGTTGAACCACAGGAAGAGCTGGACGTAGACCGGGGTGCCGCGGAAGAACCAGACGTAGAACCACGCCACGGACTTGGTCACCGGGTTCTTGGACTGCCGCATGACCGCCAGGACCACGCCCAGCACGATGCCGATCACCATCGACAGCACGGTGATCCACAGGGTGTTGCGCAGGCCCTTGAGGATGTCCGCGTTGAACATGTACTCCGGTATCGCGCCCCAGTTGACCTTCCCGGAGGCGAAGGCCCGGACGAGCAGCACCAGCAGCCCGATGACGACGAGCGCGGCGACCCAGCGCCCGTAGTGGCGGACCGGTATGGCTTTGATGGGCTCGGGCTGGGCCGGTGGTGCGGCCGCCGGCGGCTCGGCCGGCTTGTCGACGTCAACTGACACGAGGGTTGCCTTTCAGCGTGTGGCGGGAGAGGCGTGGTGGGGCCGCGCGGAGCGCCCCGGCAAGACGGGACCGGGCGCCGGTCAGGTGCCGCCGTTGATCTGCACTTCCTTGACCGCGGCGTCCTTGACGTTCCACTTGGCCAGGACGCGGTCGTACGCGTGGTTCTTGATCACCAGCTCCATGGCCGCCTTGATCGCGTCGCGCAGCTGCTCCTGTCCCTTGGGGACGGCGATGCCGTACGGGGCCGCCTTGAGCGGTGCGCCGCCGACCATCTGGAAGTCGTTGCCGCCGCCGGAGACCTTCACCGCGTAGGCCGCGACCGGGTAGTCGCTGGAGACCGCGTCCACACCACCGGTCCGCAGCCGGGTCTGGGCCTCGGAGTCGTTGTCGAACGCCTCGATGGAGATGGGCTGCTCGCCGCCCGCCTCACACGCCTTGGACTTGTCCTTGGCCAGGTCGTGGGAGACGGTGCCGCGCTGCACGGCGAGCTTCTTGCCGCACATGGTCTCCCAGCCGTCGATGCCCTTGGTCTTGCCCTTCTGGGTGTAGAGCGAGACGCCGACGTTGAGGTAGTCGACGAAATCGACGCCTTCGCCGATCTTCTTGCCGGTGGTGCTGTCGATGCCCTGCTGGCGGTCCTTGGTGTCCGTCATCGCCGACATGGCGAGGTCGTAGCGCTCGGACTTCAGACCGCCCATGAGGGTGTCGAAGGTGGCGTTGTTGAAATTGAGCTTGATGCCCAATTCCTTGCCGATTGCCGCCGCAAGATCCGGATCGATGCCTTCCACCTTGCCGTTCGAGCGGAACTCCACCGGCTTGTACGTGATGTCCGAGCCGACCTGGAGCATCCCCTTGTCCTGGACGTCCTTGGGGAGCTTGCTGAAAAGCGGGGCGTGCGGATTGCGGTTCTTGGCCGCCTCCCGTCGGGCGATCGCCGCGTCCGTCTGGTCACCGCAGGCGCTGAGCAGCAGCAGCGAGGCGGTGACCGTGGCTATTGCCGCGACGGTCTTGACGGGCTTACCGGACCTGCCGGCCGCCGCGCGACGGGTGGTGTCTGCGGTCATGCGGATCCTCCTGCGGTGGGTAGCCGACGTGCCAGTGTGGGCAGCCGAAGTGCTGGTGAGAAGGGGTTGGGCACACACCTTTGGGCACCTTTGGGCGTCGCGCCCTCGGTCGGTGACGGAATCTTGCCATCCGGACTCCGGTATTCGGACTGTCGTTCAGGTCAAAATCGGATAACGGACGAGCAAGGGCCATCCCCGGCCTTGTCGCACAAGGGAAAACGCCCGCCATCGGCACCGGAGGTAAAGGCGGCGCCCCCTGCGGTGTCTCGGAATTCGGACAGCCCCGGGGTATCTCCGGCGTTTTCAGGCGTTCCGTCGCTAATGTCGGAGCCTTGTACCGGCAGGTAACGAATCTGACTCGTCGCCTTGCACGCCCGTCCGGTAGAAAGGGTCGTTACACCCCTCATCCGGGGCTCAGGGCGCGTGTGCGGCGCGCCCGGCGTCCGTACCTCCCCCCGCGCGGCGGCCATCCGTCGGGCAGGGCGCGGGCGCGGTGCCCGCCCACCCCCCAACCAGGGAGTGGCCACCCTCAACAGATTTACGACAAAGGGGTCAGAGAACAGTGGCAGCGGAGATCGTCAATCCTCGCAGCGACAACGCGACCGGTGCGGAAGAAGGCACGGACGGCACGTCCGGCGAACTCTTCGACCCGGCCTTCGCGCTGCATCGCGGCGGCAAGATGGCCATCCAGGCAACCGTCCCGGTGCGGGACAAGGACGACCTGTCCCTCGCGTACACGCCGGGCGTCGCCAAGGTGTGCAGCGCGATCGCCGAGCGTCCCGAGCTCGTGCACGACTACACCTGGAAGTCCCAGGTCGTGGCCGTGGTCACGGACGGCACCGCGGTGCTGGGCCTGGGCGACATCGGCCCGGAGGCATCCCTTCCGGTGATGGAGGGCAAGGCCATCCTCTTCAAGCAGTTCGGCGGTGTGGACGCGGTGCCGATCGCGCTCGCGACCACCGACGCCGACGAGATCGTGGACACCGTCGTCCGCCTCGCGCCCTCCTTCGGTGGCGTCAACCTGGAGGACATCTCGGCGCCCCGGTGCTTCGAGATCGAGCAGAAGCTCAAGGAACGCCTGGACATCCCGGTCTTCCACGACGACCAGCACGGCACCGCCGTGGTCACCCTGGCCGCGCTGCGCAACGCCGCCAAGCTCACCGACCGTGCGCTCGGCGAGCTGCGGGCGGTCATCTCGGGTGCCGGCGCGGCCGGTGTCGCCATCGCCAAGATCCTCGTCGAGGCGGGCATCGGCGACGTGGCGGTCTGCGACCGCAAGGGCGTCGTCTCGGCGGACCGCGGTGACCTCACGGACGTCAAGCGCGAGCTGGCCGGCTTCACCAACAAGGCGGGCCTGACCGGCTCCCTGGAGGACGCGCTCGACGGCGCCGACGTCTTCATCGGCGTCTCCGGCGGCACGGTGCCGGAGGAGGCGGTGGCGAAGATGGCGAAGGACTCGATGATCTTCGCGATGGCCAACCCCAACCCGGAGATCCACCCGGACGTCGCCCACAAGTACGCCGCCGTGGTCGCCACCGGGCGCAGCGACTTCCCGAACCAGATCAACAACGTGCTGGCCTTCCCCGGCATCTTCGCCGGCGCCATGCAGGTGCGCGCCTCGCAGATCACCGAGGGCATGAAGATCGCCGCCGCGGAGGCGCTGGCCGCCGTCGTCGCCGACGAGCTCAGCGCGGACAAGGTGATCCCGTCGCCGTTCGACGAGCGGGTCGCCCCGGCCGTGACCGCGGCCGTCGCCGCGGCCGCCCGTGCGGAGGGCGTCGCGCGACGCTGACCCGCCGCCGCGGAGACCGTTGACGGGCCGGACCGACCCCCTCGTGGGTGTGGGTCCGGCCCGTCCGGCATGGGGGCCGCGGGCCGGAAGGGACGGTCGGATTCCGGCCGTCCGCGGTTCCGGTGGGGCGGCGCGTGTCACACCCGCGCCCGCTGTCGCGGGGCCCGCCCGCGGCCTACGTTGGGATCATGTTTGCTGCCTACGCCGCCCGCATCGACCGCGACCAGCCGCTGAACGGCCTGGAATTGGGGGAGCGCCCGGCCCCCGCCGCCCGCTCCGGCTGGACCACCGTCGACGTCAAGGCCGCCTCCCTCAACCACCACGACCTGTGGACGCTGCGCGGCGTCGGGATCACCGAGGAGTCGCTCCCGATGATCCTCGGCTGTGACGCCGCCGGCATCGACGAGCACGGCAACGAGGTCGTCCTGCACTCCGTCATCGGGCAGACCGGCCACGGCGTCGGCCCGGACGAGAAGCCCTCCATCCTCACCGAGCGCTACCAGGGCACCTTCGCCGAGCGGGTCACCGTGCCCTCCTGGAACGTCCTGCCCAAGCCCGCCGCGCTCTCCTTCGAGGAGGCCGCCTGCCTGCCCACCGCGTGGCTGACCGCGTACCGGATGCTGTTCACCAACGGCGGGGTGCGGCCCGGGGACAGCGTGCTGGTCCAGGGCGCCGGCGGCGGCGTGGCGACCGCCGCCATCGTCCTGGGGGCCGCGGCGGGCCTGCGGGTCTTCGCCACCAGCCGGGACGAGAGCAAGCGCAAGCGCGCCGTGGAACTCGGCGCCGAGGCGGCGTTCGCGACCGGCGAGCGGCTGCCCCATCGGGTGGACGCGGTGATCGAGACGGTCGGTGCCGCCACCTGGTCGCACTCGGTCAAGTCGCTGCGGCCCGGCGGCACCCTGGTCATCTCCGGTGCCACCAGCGGCTTCACGCCGAAGAGCGGCGAGCTCAACCGGATCTTCTTCCTGGAGCTGAAGGTCGTCGGTTCGACGATGGGCACCAAGGAGGAACTGGCCGGGCTGCTCAGCTTCTGCGCCGCCAAGGGCATCCGGCCGGTGATCGATTCCAAGCTGCCGCTGGACCGGGCGCCCGAGGGCTTCGCGAAGATGGCCGAGGGGGAGCTCTTCGGCAAGGTCGTGCTGACCGTCTGAGCCGTCTGAGCCGTCTGGGTCGCCCGAGCCGTCGGTGCCTTCCGAGCCGCCTGAGCCGGCGGGGCCCGACCCGTCGGGGCGTCAGCCGAGACCGGGCGGCGGGACGTTGACCAGGCTCCGGTGCAGGACGTAGGCGGGCACGGCCGGTGCGCCGGGCGTGCCCGCACCCGCGTCGTCCGCCGGCACCGCCGGGGTGGGAGCGACCCCGGGCAGGGCTTCGATCGCCGCCCGCAGCCGGACCGGGAGGGCGCCGCCGGCAAACGCCCGCCAGGCCGAACCGCTGCTCCACTCCCCGAAGTTGAGCACCCGCCGGCCGTCCTGCGAGAAGTGGAAGTGGGCGCCGAGCAACCCCGGGGCGGGCTCTTCGGCGACCATCCGCAGGACGGTGTCGGCCAGTGCGCGCTGGGCGTCCGGGCCGGTGGTGGCGAACGTCGGTGTCACCAGGAACGTCGGCGTCCGGGTGGCGCGCTCCTCGGCCACGTGACTGCGGTAGCGGCGGTAACGGATCACGCCCGGGCGGCGGATGCCGGGGAGGGCCGCGTCGACGGGGGCGAGGGCCGAGGGGCGCCGGGTGCGCACCCATTCCCGGTGGGCCGCGTCGTCGGTCCACTGCGCGTAGTTCAGGACGTGGCCGCCGTCGGTGCTCAGGAACGTGGTGAGCGCCAGCATCGCGGCCGGGCGGGGTTCCCCCTCCCAGGCGGTCAGCACCGCATCGGCCGCCGCGCGCTGGAAGCGGTCGGACGGTACCAGCCAGGGGCTGATCAGGACGGTGCCGGCGTCGGGGCGTCGGACGTCCGGGAAGGCGGGGGCGGC
>LIQL01000270.1 GCA_001418405.1 Streptomyces diastatochromogenes
CGAGCGCGCCGGCCCACACCGTGCACGCGCTCGCCGTGCCGGACCTGGCGCGGCGCAGCGGCCTGCCGGTCGCGCCCGACGGACGCCTGCGCACCGACGAGACCTTGGTCTGCCTGGGCCACCCACGGATCGTCGGCGCGGGCGACGCGGTCGCACCGCCCCGGCACGTCGCCGCGCACCTGCGGATGAGTTGCCAAGCGGCGATGCCCCTGGGCGCCCACGCGGCCGACACGGTGCTGGCCCTGATCCGCGGGGAGCGACCGGTGGCGCTGTCGATCGGGATGGTGGGACAGGGCATCAGCCTCGGCCGCCGCGACGGCTTCGCCCAGGCCACGCACCGGGACGACACCCCCCGACGGTTCACGTTGTCCGGACGGGCGGCGGCCCTGGTGAAGGAACGCGTGTGCCGCTTCACCCTCAGTTCGATGCGGTTCCCGCGCGCCTACCGTTGGCGTTCCGGCGCGACGCCGACGGTGCCCGCACCGACCCCGACCACCGTCCGATGAGCCGTGCGGGTTGACGGGCGGGCGCACCGCCACCCGATCCGACCGGCACCCGACCGACACCGTTCCAACGGAGAAGGAGCATCACCATGAAGGCTGTCATCGTCTGCGTCTCGGCTTCCCACGGCAACACCAGGAAGGTCGCGGACGTCATGGGCCAGGCACTGCGGGCCCGCGTCGTCGATCCCGAGGAGATCGAGCCCGCCGACCTCGCCGGCTACGACCTCGTCGGCTTCGGCTCGGGAATCTTCTCGATGCGGTTCCATCCGCGGCTGCGCCGATTCGTCGCGTCGCTTCCCCGCGCGGAACGGCGCGCGGCGTTCGTCTTCGCCACCAGCGGCCTGCCCGAACTGCGGTTCCGACCCTTCACCCGGCCCCTTGTGCGGCTCCTCGGGCAGAAGGGCTTCGAGGTGCGCGACACCTTCTCGTGCCGTGCACTCGACACCTGGCTCCCGTTCAAGCCCGTGGGCGGCATCAACAAGGGACGGCCCGACGCCACCGATCTGGAGGCGGCGCGCACGTTCGCCGAAGGGCTGCGGGCACGGACCCGTGCGGCGTCCTGACCGCCCCGGACCGGTCCCGCGAGGCGGCCACCTGCGCACCGGAGCCGCGCGTCGGCTTCGGGCGCCGGGCCGGGCGGGGCGTGCCGCTCGCCTCGGGCGTCAGCCGCCGCGCGACGGCGGGGGAGCGGGCGCGGCCATCCGCGCCAGCACGGCCGCCACTTCCGCGTGCCCGTGCTGCCGGGCCCACCCGACGAGCTCGCCGACGACGTCCGCGTAGTGCCGTTGCAGTGCGTGCAGCGGTACGACGCAGCGCGCCTCGACGTCCCCTCCGCCCGCGCCGGAAAGCTGCTGCGCACGGTCGCAGACGGCGGTGACCTCGACTTCGACGTCGCCCCGCGCGCCCGCGACGCGGGGCGTCAGCCTCACGTAGTAGGGCCCTTCGAAGAAGTAGACCTCTCCGACCTCGCCCGAAGCGGCACTGCGCAGCGCCTCGCCCATCGAACCGAGGACCGACACCGGGGAGTCGGTCCAGTGGGCCTCGGGGAAGTCCACGCCCCCGAGCGTGAACCAGATCTCCCCGGAGACCAGCCGGGGCGTGCCGGCGGACACCGCCAACGCCGCCACCGAGACCGTCAGGCCGTCCACGTCAGCTGCTCCAAGGTTCCAGCGGGTAGATGGACCTCATCTCGCCCCCGCCCCGGGGGATCTGGAACTGCACCATCTTGCCCTCCACCACGGCCACTGCCTGGATCATTTGGGTCTCCGGGTCGTACCCGATCACCTTCGGATTGTTCCGCATCGCCTGTTGGGCGATCTGCGCCAACCGCGCGTCCGTCATCTGCGCAGGCCACATGTCCTTCCGGGGCGTCACGCCGGACCCGCCGGGGAAGTGGTTCTTCCGTACGTGAGCGGTGTCCAGGCCCTGGTACTGCCGGGGGACCTTCACCCCCTTCAGGCTCTTGGCGTCGCGCTTCATCGCGCAGTTGTGCACCAGGACCGGGGTGTCGCCGGCCAGCACGTAGTAGGTGTGGACGCCGTCGACGCTGAGGTTGTAGGTGCGCACGGCGGCGCGGTACGCACGGACCTCCCGGACCGTCGCCACGGCCGTGCCCGTCGTCTGGACGCGGTCGCCGCGCTTGAGGGCGGCTGCCTTGGTCCAGCGCGCGGTGGTGACGTCGTAGAACAGGTGGTGCGCGGTCGAGCGGACCGTGCCGGTGCCCCGGGGGCCGGCGATGGTGAGTTCGACGAAGTCGCGGTCGTCGTCGGTGACCACGACCGCGGAGACGGTGTGCTGCTGCACCGCGCCGCTGCGCGGGGCGGCGTTGGCGATCCGGTCTCCCACCCGGAGGCGCTGGATGGGCTCCGTGCGCGCGTCCGCCATCAGGACGGGGGTGCCCGCCACGAAGCTGTCCTTGGAGCAGTCGGGGTTGGGGCCGGCGTCCTCCTTCGCGTTCTCGACCGCCTTGCCCCGCTCGGCCTGTTGCGCCTTGACCTTCTGGGCGATCTCGGCCTTGGCGAAGGCCATGGCCGAGATCTGGACCCGTGCCTGGAAGTTGAGCGTGTACGGGATGCGGACCGGCCGGCGGGTGGCCCGCGCCTGGGCGTCCGCCTCCCGCTGCTTCTCCGCCTTGATCTGCTGGACGATGGGGGCGGTCCCGGCGGCGACGCAACTCATCGTGCCGCCGCCGTTGATGGGCAGGGTCGCGGCCTGCGTACAGCCCCCGCCGGACTGCCCGTTGACAGTCACCTGTGCCGTCATGGAGGCGTTGACCGTGCCGGTCAGCCTGGCACCGGGAGCGGCGGTCGTGGTGGTGACGACGTTCTCGTTGACCGTGCAGGACTCCGAACAGCGCAGGTTGCCGGTCTGGTTGAAGTTGAACCTGATCCCGAGGTCCACGGCACTGCCGAGGGTCTTGGTCTGCCCGATCAGGTCGTCGTACGCCTTGCCGACGTCCTCGGGGGACATTGGCGTGAAGTCGACGTTGCCCAGGCCCGGTTGGCTGCCCGAAACGGTGCGGTCGACCGCGGGCGGGTGCACCGCGGCGGAGACCAGGCTCGTGCGCGCCAGGCCCCCCGACGACGAAGAAGACGACGAAGCGGACGACGATGAAGCCGAGGACGACGACGGGGCCGTCGGCCTGGCCGACGTCAGCTTCACCACCCGGTACGGCGCGGTGGCCGAGACGGAGAGCGCGCCGTCCGGCGTCGTCACGGTCAGCGTCGCGGCCCCGCCCTCGCCGCTCTTGGCGATCGGGAAGCCCGCGGTCCGGTCCAGCCCCGCCCACAACCGTGCGGCGAGCGCCGCGGGGGAGCGGGGCACGTCCGACAGCGTGCTGGTCAGGCGGTCCGCGCCGGTGACCCACTTGCCGTCCAGGGTGTCGGCGGAGAGCCCGTCGGGCAGGTCGGTCAACAGGTCCTTCGGAGGCTTGGCGTAGGTCTTCCCGTCGACCGTCAGGACCTCGGTGCGGCGCCCGGCGGCGCTGATCGTGCCGCGCGCCTCGCTCCCGGCGGTGACGGTCAGGTCCCACGTCGCGCCGTCCGGGGCGGAACCCGTGTAGTGCGCCGCGGGTTGCTGGGCCAGGTTGTAGACCGCCAGGTAGAACGGGGCCCGTTCCGCGTCGGTGTCCTTCGCGGCCTCGGGCCGCGCCGACCACCACAGCAGGGTCCCGGCGACGACCGCCAGCACCAGTCCGCACACCGCGACCCCCAGCAACCAGGGCCGTCGCCACCCACTCCGCACCGGCGGCGGAGGCGGTGCGCCCGCCCCGGCCGGTCCCCATCCGGGATGTCCCGCCGGTGCCGTCCGGTCGTGCGGGTACCCTCCGCCCAGTTGCTCACTCATGCCGTGCACTCCCCCGTGAATGTCCGACCGTCGCCGTCAGCGACAGGAGGTCAGTCTCGGTGCCGCGGTCCACCTGTCAATCGTTCGAGCGAGACACCGGCGATTATCGGACAGTTGACCGTGCTGCGTGGCAACGGCGGTGCCCCGTGCCGCCGTTGGCCGCCCGGCCTCCCCCAGACGGTGCCTCCGCTCCGGCCGAGGACCTGACGCGGACGGGCGTACGGGTGTCCGCCCACCGGACCCCTCCGCGCGGAAAAGGGGGATGCGCACGGCCCGCGGCACCGCCAGGCTGCGCCGGTGGACCGTGAACAGATCTCCCGGATCGCCCATGCCGATCACCCGATCAAGGCCCCGCTCGATGACGCCGCGGTGCGTCAACTACTCGCCCGGGGGCTGCCCCGCGGCGACGAACGCGTCCTCGACCTCGGCTGCGGCAGCGGGGAATGGCTGCTGCGCGCCCTGGCCGCGCACCCGGACCTGCACGCCGAGGGCGTGGACACCTCAGCGGACGCCCTGGCGCAGGCCCGCGAGTCGGCGCGCGACCGCGGCGTGGCCGAGCGCCTCGTCCTCCACCACCAGGACGCCGCGGACTTCGCGTCGGCGCAGCCGTTCGACCTGGTGGTCGGCGTGGGAGCCGCGCACGCCTTCGGCGGCCTGCCCGGCACGCTCGCGGCGGCCCGCAGGCACCTGGCCCCCGGCGGCCGGGTCCTGATCGGCGACGGGGTCTGGGAACACCCGCCGTCCCCGGAAGCCGTCGAGATGCTCGGCGACTTCAGTGACCTGGCGACGACCCTGGACCGGGTCGTCGCCGAGGGGTGGACGCCCGTGCACGGGCACGTCAGCACGCGCCGCGAACTGGATGCGTACGAGTGGGCGTGCTGGGGGTCGCTGGCCTCCTGGGCCCTGGACCGGCCGGCCGAGCCCGACGGTGCGCACGCGCTCGCGACCGCCGCCGCCCGCCGTTCCGAATGGCTGCACGGCTACCGGGGCGCGTTCGGCTTCGTTTCCCTGGTGGTGCGTCGGACGCCCGCGCTGCCCTGAACGTCCGCCCCTTCCGCGGCCGGGTGCGGCGACTGCTCCTGCGGGCGTTCCGCGATCAGGTGGAGCAGCGCCGCCACCCGCCGGTAGGGGTCGGTGCGGCCGGCGCGCTCTTCGTGGCGGAGGATCGCGTCGAGGGTCTCCGCGTCCGGCGGCGGCGCGTCCGAGGCCGCGTGGTCGGTGAACACCCGGACCCCGTACCACTGGCGGACGGCCATCCCACGCCGCGCCAACGCCGCCGTGAGGTCGGCCAGGCGATCCGCACGCGCGTCCACGCCGATCCGGTTGCGGTAGGCGCGCCCCTCGAACGCCCCCTCGACGGCGTCCCAGTCGGCCAGCAGTCCCGGGCGCATGGCCAGGGCGTCGCCGTTGCGCACGAGCAGGGAGGCGAAGCCGCCCGGCGCCAGGACCTGCCCGACGGCGTCCAGGAGGGGACCGGGATCCGGGAAGTACATCAGGACGCCCTGGCAGAGCACCACGTCGTGGCTCGCCGGCCCGAACGCCTCGACCAGCCGCTCGGCGTCCCCGCGGACCAGCCGCACCCGGTCGCGGACCTCGACCGGCTCCTTCGCCAGTGCGGCACGGAAGTCGTCGAGCAGTTGGGCCGAGGCGTCCAGTCCGGTGACCGCGTGCCCTCGGCGGGCCAGTTGCAGGGCCTGCGTGCCCTGGCCGCAGCCGACGTCGAGCACCCGGCGGGGCGGCAGATCAGGCAACTGGTCGGCGAGTTGTCGCGCCACCACCTCTTGACGCACGACCTGCCGCAGCGTCCCCAAACGCGCCCGCCACTCGGCCTGCCCCGCCGCGAAACCCTCGTTCACGTCGCCTCCTCCGCCATCCGGCCGACGCGGAGCCTAGCGCGTGTCCGAGGGGCCATGCCGGGGCACGGCACCGGCTACCGCGGTGCGTTGCGGGCCGCCGCCTCCGCGAGCCGCGGGTGCGGGGCCCGGCTTCCGGCCGACCCGTCGGCGGTGCCGGGGCCGCACTGGTAGAGGGTCTGGGCGGTGGCGCCCGGTCCCGGTCGGGCGGGCTCTGGCGCGTGCGGGCCGGCGTAGGCCGAGGCCGGGACGCGGGGGCAGTCGGTGCGCACCCAGTCGGCGATCCGGGCGGCGGTCGTCGCGCTGCCGCCGCCGAACGGGGTGCCGGCGCCGCGGCCCGTCCCGAGGAGGACGAAGCGGACCGCGCCCGTGTCCACCAGGTGTTGGAACTGGGGCTCGGTGGGGAACGGGACCTGGCCGCTGAAGCCGCCGAGCGCCAGGACGTGGGCGCCGGTCGCGAGGATGTAGGGGGACGCGCCGTTCCAGCCGTCGGTGGCGAAGGCGTAGCGGGACGTGCCGCGGTGGGCGGTGGTGTAGGCGAGCAACGCGCGCTGTTCTGCGCTGAGTTGGCCGGTGGAGGCGCCGAAGCCGCCCTTGCCGTGTCCGTTGCCCGGCCACTTCGACGAGCCGTGGCCGCCGTGTCCGCCGCGCATGCCGGACGGGCCGACCGCGCCCATGCCGGAACTGCCGTACGCGGGGTTGAAGACCTGGACCGCCCAGGCGCCCGGCGCGAGGAGCAGGGCGGCGAGCGAGGCCGCGAGACCGGCCAGTGCGAGGCGTCCGCCGGTCCGGGGGCCGCCGGGGCGGGCGAGGACCAGCAAGGCGACGGCGGCCAGCCCCAGTGCGCCCACGGCGGGGGCCAGCCATGGGAGGAAGGTCGGGAACTCGCTGGCGAGGAACGCGCCCCAGGCCGCGGTCGCGGCGACCACACCGGGCAGCACCCACGAGCGGCGCCCACCGGCCCGGTACGCCCGCCACAGCGCGACGGTCCCGCCGCCGGTCAGTGCGGCCAGCGGTACGGCGATCACGCCCATGTAGTACGTGTGGCCGCCGACGCTGCCCGCGCTGAACACCAGGAAGTAGGTGGCCAGCCAGGTGCCCCACAGGGCGAAGCCGGCGCGGATCCGGTCCGTGCGCGGCCGGCCCCGGCGCCACAGGAGCCCGCAGACCACTGCGATGGCGGCGAACGGGTAGAGCCAGCCGGTCTGCGACGCGAGCGACGGGCCGAACATCTTGCCCCAGCCGTCCTGGGAACCGCCGCCGAAGCCGCCGGGACCGCCGCCGCGGGCGCTGTGCCGGGGGAGCGCGGCGGTGGCCGGGTGGCGCCCCGCCCGTGCGTGGGACGTGCCGCTGCCGGTGATCTGCTGTGGTGCGCGGGGGGCGTCGTGGCCCGGGGCCGCGGCGCGCTGCGACCGGAGGGCCTGCGACGGGCCGGTGCCGCGGCCGCCGTCGTGCGCGCCGCTGCCGTGGCCCCCGCCGCCCCGCGTCGCGCTGATGCTGCCGGTGGAGGCGGCGCTGACGCCCAGGGAGGAGAAGCGGTTGAGGAAGTTGTAGCCGACGACCATGCTGAACGCGGAGTTGTTCGTGGTGCCGTCGACGTACGGCCGGTCCTGAGCGGGGGTGAGGGCGACGGCCACCATCCACGAGGCCGAGACGGCGGTCATCACCAGCGCGGAGAGCGCGAGGTGGGCCAGTCGTCTGCGCAGCGCCACGGGCGCCGAGAGCAGGTACACCAGGGCGAGCGCGGGAAGCACCGCCCACGCCTCCAGCATCTTCGACTGGAAGCCGATGCCGACCCAGACGCCGGCCAGCACCAGCGGACCCAGCCGGCCCGCCGCGGCCGCACGCTGGGTGGCCTCCGCGGCGAGCAGTACGCACAGGGTGAACAGCGGGTCCTCGACGGAGGTGCGGAACAGTCCCACCGCCACCGGGGTCAGCAGGAACGCGCCGCCGGCGATCAGCGCCGCGTGGTCGCCGGCCCAGCGGCGCACCACCCGGTACAGCACCAGCAGGCTCGCCACCCCCTCCAGCACCTGCGGCAGGGTCAACGCCCAAGGGTGGAAGCCGAAAATCCTGGCAGAAAGTGCCTGCGGCCAGAGGAATCCCGGCAATTTGTCGAGGGTGATCGAATTGCCGGGATCGAACGAGCCGTAGAAGAACGCCTTCCAGCTTTCCGTCATGCTGCGCGCGGCGTTCGCGTAGAAGGTGTGGTACTGGCTGTGGTTGATGCCCCACGCGTAGAGCACGGCGGCGAGCACGGCGAGGACCAGCAGCGCGGGTCGTGCGTATGCAGGCTGCCCCACCGGCGAACGCCACGGCGCGCGACGGGGGGCGGCGCCGGTGGGGGTGGTTCTGTCGAGGACTGTCGTGGCCATGCGCTGCAGTCTTCGGCATGTTCGGAGCCCGTCACGCCCCAGTCGGCCGTTCCAAGGAATTTCTCATCGGATGCGGGGGAAGCCTTTACCGACCTGATCCCGCCTTTAATCCGCGCCGCGCGATTCATTACCCGCGACGGTGACGCCGCACGCGATTCCCGTCGCGGCGCCCGTCGGGCGGACGGGCCTTCCGGGCGGCGCGGTCAGTGGTCCATGACCATGTTGGTGTCGCCGGCCTGCGGGTCGAGGAGCGTGCCGTCGTACGTGCCCGTCGCCCAGGGGGCGTCGTGCGGGGCGGCGCTCGCCGGCGCGGTGAGGATTCCCAGCGCGGCGAGGGTTCCGATGAGGGCGGCAGCGACACGGCGCATTGCGTTGGGCCTTCCCGTCTGAGCGTGTGGGTCGCGCTCACCTTGCCCGTATTGCCCCGCTTGTATGCGCCGTGTCCCTCAGCTGGCGGTTGCCGTGCGGTCGTCGGCCCGTCGGGGCGTCGTCACGGTTCCGGGGAACCCCCGGGTGTGCCAGGTGCTGCCGTCGGGGGCGACCGCGAACCCCTCGTGGTCGTCGAGTGCGGTCAGCCAGTCCCGGGCGTCCGGGCCCATGGCGAAGGCGGCCGTGGCGTAGGCGTCGGTGAGGGTGAGGCTGCGGCCGACGACGGTGAGCGAGGCGAGCCGCGTCGCCGGCGCACCGGTGCGCGGGTCGAGGACGTGCGGCCCGCGCTCGGCGGTGCCCGAGGTGGCGACGGCCAGGTCGCGACCGGTGACGACGGTGCACAGGTGGCCCGGGCGCAGGGGGTGGGCGACCCCGATCCGCCAGGGCAGGCCGGGGGCCGCCTCCCCGCTGAGCTGGAGGTCGCCGCCGCCGTTGACGCAGGTGTGGTGGGCGCCGGCGGCCCGCAGGAGGTCGGCGGCACGTTCGACCGCCCAGCCCTTGACGAGTCCGGTCGGGTCGAGGCTGCCGCCCACGGTGACGCTGAACCACCCGTCGGTGGTGCGCCCCACCCGTTCGCAGAGGGCGAGGACCTCGCGCACCTCCGCGGGGCAGTCGGCCAGCCGCAGCGCACCGCGCGCCAGTCGGCTGACCGCGCTGTCGGGACGGTAGGTCGAGAAGACCGCGTCGACGTGGTGCAGCCAGGCGACGGCCTCGCACAGGGCGGACTCGACGGCGGTGGTCCGGGCGTCGCGCACGTCGAAGGAGAAGACCGTGCCCATCGCCCGTTCGACGTGCCGCAGTCCGCGGCGGGGCTCAGACACCGGCCCGGTCCAGGGCGCTCTGGAGGGACCGGATGTAGCCGGCGCTGGTGTAGCTGGCGCCGGACACCGCGTCGATGCCGGCGCCGTGCGCGGCGAGCGCCTCCTGTGTCAGGCGCGGCACCGCGTACGCCGCGATCTCCTGGTCGCGGCCGCTCTCCGACGGGACGTGCAGCACGCGGACGCCGGTCAGCCGGCCGGCCGCGACGGTGGCCGCGACCTGCACGGTGCCGTAGCGGGTGCTGACCGGATCGCCGGTGAAGGTGCCGCTGGGCGGATGGGCGGCCCGCGGCGCACTGCCGGTGGGGGCCGGGGACGGCGCGGCGCCGCCCTGGGCCAGGTCGTCGGTCAGGCCGGCGGGCTGGTGGGGCTTGAGGGCGAGCAGGAGGACGACCAGTGCGCTGGTCGACGCTGCGGTCAGAACGGCTCGGCGCACGACGGCTCCTCAGAACGCGAACGATTCGTGGTGGATGTGGTGGCGGGGCACGCCGGCCCCGCGCAGGGCGCGGCGGGCCGCGTCGGTCATGCCGGGCGGACCGCACAGGTACACCTCGTGGGCGGCCAGGTCCGGGACCAGCTGCCGCAGCGCCCGGGCGGTCAACGGCACCGCGTACGCGGCCGGTTCGTCGACGCAGTAGTGGACGGCCGCACCGCGGGCCGCCGCGATCGCGTCGAGTTCGGCGCGCAGTGCGAGGTCTTCCGGGCGCCGCGCCCGGTACACCAGGGTGACCTCGCCGGGGAGGGTTTCGAAGAGCGTGCGCAGGGGGGTGATGCCGACGCCGCCCGCGAGCAGCAGCACCTTCGGCGCGCGGCGCCGGGCCTCGGTGAAGGCACCGTAGGGCCCTTCGGCCCAGACCCGGGTGCCGGGCCGCAGCCGGGCCAGGGCCGCGCTGTGCCCGCCGGCGGCCTTGACGGTGATGCGCAGGTGCTGGGGCAGCGGCGGCGCGGACAGCGAGTAGGGGTTGGCGGTCCACCACAGGCCCGGGGCCAGGAAGCGCCAGCGGAAGAACTGGCCGGGCCGGGCGCCGAGTTCGGTCAGCCGCTCCCCGGCGAGGTGCACCGACACCACCCCCGGCGCCTCCGGGCGGACGTCGACGACGCGGAGCCGGTGGCGCAGCGCCCGCCGCACCGGGACCGCGAAGCGGTACCAGACCAGCAGCACCGCCACGGCCCCGTACAGGGCGTACCAGCCCAACTGCGCGGGGCGCCGACCCACGAAGTCCGCGCCGTTGGCGAGCTGGTGGCCGAAGGCGAGGAAGAGGGCCAGGTAGGTGGCGAAGTGGAGGTAGTGCCAGGTCTCGTAGCTCATCCGGCGCCGGGCGGCCCGCGCCGAGACCAGGCCGGTGCCCAGCAGCAGCACGCAGCCGACCGTGGCCTTGAGCATGTCCGGGTAGTCCAGGACGAGCGTGGTCGCCTCGTGCAGCACGCCGCTGCGCGAGGTGAGGGTGTAGCCCCAGACGATCAGCAGGACGTGCGTCAGCACCAGGGAGACCGTGTAGCGCCCGGCGGCGGCGTGCCAGCGCGCGAGGCGGTCGGTGCCCAGGGCGTGGTCGAGCAGCGGAACGCGGGCCATCAGCGCGACCAGGACCGCGCAGGCGTAGCCGGCCAGCAGGCCGGTGATCCGGCCGGCACCGGTGAGCCAGCCCGCCGGGCCCACCACGGAGGCGGTGCCGGTCCACCACAGGGCCAGCACACCGAGCGCTCCGGCCCCGATGACGGCCTGCACCAGCAACGGGGCCGGGGCCGGCGGCCGGCGCGGCGGGGCGCCGCCGCGGGCACTGCGGTGACTGTGCGAGAGGGTGCTCATGGGGCTTTCCTTCCGTGGTCGGCGCCAGCGTCGCAGCGCAACCTCTGAAGAACCTCTGAGCGACGGCCCGCCGGCCGATTCACAGGAAACTCAGAGCCGGCACAGACCTGAGCACGCCCCGGCGGGAGGGATGCTTGAAGCACCATGCACACGCACCGCCGCCCCCCTTCCCCGCTGCACGGCCCCGACGGCTCGCCGCTGCGGGTCCTCGTGATCGACGACGAGCCGGACCTCACCGAAGTGCTCTCCGGTGCCCTGGCGGGCGAGGGGTGGGAGGTCCGCAGCGCCGCCGACGGCACCACCGCGCTCGCCCTGGCCAGGACCTTCCGCCCGCACGCCGTCGTCCTGGACTGGATGCTGCCCGACATCGACGGCCTCCAGGTGCTGCGCCAGCTGCGCCAGGAGCTGAAGACGGTCTGCGTGCTGTTCCTCACCGCGCGTGACGCGGTGGAGGACCGGATCGCCGGCATCACCGCCGGCGGCGACGACTACGTGACCAAGCCGTTCAGCCTGGAAGAGGTGCTGGCACGGCTGCGCGGCCTGCTGCGGCGCGCCGGCATGGCGCACGAACCGGACGGCGACCAGCTCGTCGTCGGGGACCTCGTCATGGACGAGGAGGCCAGGGAGGTGGTCCGCGGCGGCGCGCTGATCGAGCTGTCCCGCACCGAGTTCGAGCTGCTCCGGTTCCTGATGCGCAACCCCCGGCGGGTGCTGTCCAAGGCGCAGATCCTCGACCGGGTCTGGTCCTACGACTTCGGCGGCCGGTCACACGTCGTCGAGCTCTACATCAGCTACCTGCGCAAGAAGATCGACGCCGGCCGGACCCCGATGATCCACACGGTCCGCGGTGTCGGCTACGTCCTGAAGCCGGAGTCCTCGTGAAGCGGCTTCGCCCCCGCACCCTGCGCAGTCAGCTCACCGCCGGCCTCGTGGCGCTGCTGGCGCTGGCCTGCCTGGCGGTCGGCGTCACCACGGTCGTCGCCCTCGAAGGGTTCCTGGTGGGCCGCCTGGACCAGCAGCTCTCCGCCTCGGCCGGCCGCTTCGCGGCGAGCCTGGAACACGAGGCCAGGCCGGACGCCGACAACCAGCCGGACACCCGCGGCCAGTCCGAGGGCACCTTCGGCGCCCGGCTGCTGGCCGGCACGCCGACCCGGGCGGCCGTCGTGCGGGACCGGACCGACGCCGCGGTGCCGCTGTCCGCCGACGACCGCCGGGCACTGGCCGCCCTGCCGACCGACGGCTCCGGGCACGACGTCCGGCTGTCCGCATTGGGGCGCTACCGCGTCAACGCGGTCGTGGGGGACGATCGCGACGTCCTGCTGACCGGGCTGCCGCTGCGTCCGGTGGAGGAGACGGTGCACCGCTTGGAAGCGGTCGAGACGGCGGTGTTCGGCGGGGCCCTGGTGGTGACCGGGGTCCTGGGCGCGCTGTGGGTGCGGCTGTCGCTGCGCCCGTTGCGCCGGGTCACGGCCACGGCGGCGAGCGTGGCCGAGCTGCCGCTGGCCAGCGGCGAGGTCGCGATGCCGGCACCGGTGCCGGTGGCGGACCCGCGCACCGAGGTCGGTCAGGTCGGCACCGCCCTCAACCGGATGCTCGGCCACGTCGGCAACGCCCTGGAACGTCGCCACGCCAGCGAGGAACGACTGCGGCACTTCGCCGCCGACGCCAGTCACGAGCTGCGCACCCCGGTCGCCAACGTCCGCGGCCACGCCGAGCTCGCCCTCCGGCACACCGGCCCGGTGCCGGGCCCGGTCGGGCGCTCCCTGGAACGCATCCAGGCGGAGTCGGAACGGATGAGCCGCCTGGTAGACGACCTCCTGCTGCTGGCCCGCCTCGACGCGGGCCGCGCGCTGGAGCGCGAACCGGTGGACCTCACGCGCCTGGTCCTCGACGCGGCCGACGACGCACGGGCCGCCGGCCCCGACCACCGCTGGCTGCTCGACCTCCCCGAGACCGCGGTGACCGTGCAGGGCGACGAACACCGCCTGCACCAGGTCGTCGGCAACCTCCTCGCCAACGCCCGGATGCACACCCCGCAGGGGACCGCCGTGACGGTGCGGCTGGCCACCGACGACGGGGGGACCCGCCTGACCGTCGTCGACGACGGCCCCGGCGTGCCCGAGGAGCTGCAACCCGACGTGTTCGGCCGCTTCGTCCGGGTCGACCACAGCCGCTCGCGGGCCGCGGGCGGCACCGGCCTGGGACTGGCCATCGTCGAGGCGGTGGTCACCGCGCACGGCGGCCGGGTCGTCCTGCACAGCCGTCCCGGACGCACCGAGTTCACCGTGACCTTCCCCCGGGCGGCAGCCGGCGCCGGCGGCGGCTGACGCACGGTGGTGGGTGGCCGGAGGCCGGCCGAACTCGCCCGGCAAGGCAAACCGGTGCGGTCCCGAGTGGGAAATGTGGAATCCGGTACCGGGACCCGCGCCGTGGTCTACCTTGCCCCCGTGGACCAGCTGATCTCCTCAGACCCGACGCACATAGGCCCCTACCGCCTGATCGCCCGCCTGGGCGCCGGCGGCATGGGGCTGGTCTATCTGGGCCGTTCCGAGGCCGGGCGGACCGTCGCGGTGAAGGTCGTCCAGGCCGAACACGCCCAACATCCGGAATTCCGCCGGCGCTTCGCCCGAGAGGTCGCGGCTGCCCGGAAGGTGGGCGGCGCGTGGACGGCGGCCGTGCTGGACGCCGACACCGACGCCGAGGTGCCGTGGGTGGCGACCCAGTACATTCCGGGTCCGGACCTGACCACCGTGGTGGCGCACGACTTCGGGCCGCTGCCGGAGGACTCCGTGCGGGTCCTGGCCAACCGCCTGGCCCTCGCCCTCCAGGCGGTGCACGAGGCGGGGCTGATCCACCGGGACCTCAAGCCGTCCAACGTGCTGGTGACGGTGGACGGCCCGCGCGTGATCGACTTCGGCATCGCGCGGGCCATGGACAGCCTTGCCGGGGACAGCCTGCACACCCGCACCGGCATGCTGATCGGGTCCCCCGGCTTCATGTCGCCCGAGCAGGTCCGCGGGCTCGAACTCACCCCGGCCAGCGACGTGTTCTGCCTGGGCGCGGTCCTCGTCTTCGCCGCCACCGGACGCCTGCTCTTCGGTGCCACCGAGACCGGACTGCACGCCCACCTCTTCCGGGTCGCCGAGGATGAGCCGGACCTGACCGGCGTCCCCGCGTCGCTGCTCGACCTCGTCCGCGCGTGCCTCGACAAGGATCCGGCCGCGCGGCTCACCCTCCCAGAGGTTGCGGCCAGCACGGCCGAGGCCGCCGCAGGCGAGTGGCTCCCGGGTTCGGTGCTCGCCCAACTCGGCCGTCATGCGGCGCAGTTGCTGGACTTCGCGCCGGAAACCGCCCTCTCCGATGCCGCCGTCGCAGCCGCCGCGCAGCCGCGCGTCCCGGATCCGCAGACACCGCCGCCGACGCCCCCGCCGCCGGCCTACGCCCCCACGACCCCGGCGCAGTTCGTCCCGCCGCAGGGGTTCGGCCCACCCTTGGGCGCGGCCTGGCCCGCCCCGGCCCCCGGCGACGGCGGGCGGCTTCCGCACCCCAAGCGGTGGTGGGGACTGGCGGTGGTGGCCCTCGTGCAGTTGCTCGTGCCGTTCGACGCGACGTCCCTGCGCGCGGCGCTGCCGTTGATCGTGCGCGATCTGCACCTGCCGACCGACGACCTGCGCACCATGACGACCGCGTACGCGCTGGCCTTCGGCGGGCTGCTGCTGCTCGGCGGGCACCTGGCGGACCTGATCGGCCGCAAGCGGATGGTGGTCATCGGGCTGTCCGGCTTCGCGGTGGCCGCGGTGGTCGGTGGCCTGGCCCCCGATTCCGGCGTGCTGATCGCGGCCCGCACCCTCCAGGGCCTCTTCGCCGCGCTGGTGTCGTCGGCCGCACTGGGCCTGGTCCTGGTCAACTTCACCGAACCGAAGGCCCGCGCCCGGGCCTTCGGCGTCTACGCCGCGACGGTTGCGGGCGGCTCGGTCGTGGGCCAGTTCGCCGGCGGGTGGTTGGCGACGAGCCTGAGCTGGCGCTGGTGCCTGTACGCCGCCGTCCCGCTCACCGTGATCGCGCTGATCGGGACGGCCACCCTGGTACACGACCACCCGGCCCGCACCGGCCCGCGCCTCGACGTGCCGGGCCTGCTGCTCGGCTCCGGCGGGATCCTCGCCCTCGTCTACGGCTGCCAGGAGACGGCCGCCAGCGGCTGGGCGAACTGGCTGGTGCTGGTGCCGTTGGCGGTCGGCGCGGCCCTGCTCGTGGCCTTCGTGCAGTGGCAGCGGAAGACGGCCGCCCCGCTGCTGCCGCCGTACGTCCTCGCGGACCGCGATCGGCTCGGTGCGCTGCTGGCCCTGTTCCTCGCCGGCGTCGGCACGTTCGCCCTCCTGCCGACCCTGACCGAGCACTTGGGGAGCGTCCGCGGCTACCCGCCGAGCACCGCCGCCGTGGCCATGCTGCCCGCGGCCGTCGCGATGGCCCTCGGCGCCACGCAGCTCTCCGCGCGACTGCTGCACCGCGTGCCGCCGCGCCACCTGATCGTGCCGGGCCTGCTGCTCACGGCGCTCGGCATGCTGCTGCTGACCCGACTCGGGCCCGACAGCGGGTACGTCACCGTGGTCCTGCCCGGCATGCTCCTCGCCGGCCTGGGGCTGGGCGTCGCGCTGATGCCCCTCCTCGCCGTCGCGACGGACGGTGTCGCCGCCCCGGACTCCGGCGCGGGCGCGGCCGTGACGGGCGCGGCCAACCAGGTGGGCGGGGTGCTCGGGGCGGCGCTGTTCGGCAGCGTGGTCTCGGCGGCCGTCGCGGCCCGGATGGCGGCCGTGCGCGGGGTTCCGCCGGGCCTCGTCGCGGCGACCTCGAACGGTCAGGTCGTCGATCTGCAGGTGGCTCCGCCGCAGCTGGCCCGCGTGCTCAGGGACGCGACGCTCGACGGCTACGCCACCGCCCTGTGGTGCGCGATCGGCGGCACGCTGCTCGCGGCGCTGGTCGCCGGCCTGCTGGTCAGAACCGCCGGGACCGTCGGGTCCGTGGCGTCCGTCGGGTCCGCGGAGCAGGGGCCGTCAGGCGTCCCCGGCCCCTTCGGCGGTCAGTAGGGCCAGCAGCCCGGGGAACCGCTGCTCGACGTCGGCCCGGCGCAGGGTGGCCATCCGGCTGTTGCCGCGGTTGACCTGGCGGATCAGGCCCGCCTCGCGGAGCGTGCGGAAGTGGTGGGTCACCGTCGCCTTGCTGACCGGCAGGGCGAAGGAACTGCAGGTGCGTTCCGCGCCGTCGGGCCCGGCGGCCAGTTCCCGCACGACGTGCCGCCGCAGTGGGTCGGCCAGTGCGGACAGGACGTCGCCGAGTGCCATCTCGGCGAGCGCGGGGTGCCCCTCGTCGTCGGGCATCGTCACCACCTCCAAGGTACGGCTTGCATCATACCTAGCTGCTCGTTACCGTTCCGTAGGTACGACGTGGGTCGTACCTACGGAACAGGAGTCGCGATGCACCAGCCGTTCACCCTCGTGGGCACCGCCCGTCCCAAGCCCGAGCGCGCGGACGAACTGCGGGACCTCCTGCTCTCGTTCGTCGAGCCGACCCGGCAGGAGCCCGGCTGCCTGGAGTACCACTTCCACGAGGACCGCGACGAGCCGGGCGTGTTCGTCTTCTACGAGGCGTGGCGCAGCGAACGGGACCTGGACGCGCACCTGGCCCTCCCACACCTCCGCGACTTCTGGGCGCACCGCATGGAGTACCTGGAGCGCGACCTGGAGATCCGGTACCTCACGATGCGCAGCCCCTACGCCTCCCGGTCCACGGAGGTCAGCGACATGTCCGCGTAGCGGTCGCCCGCGACCCGGCCGGCGAGCGGCTCCAGGAGCGCCAGTTCGTCGGCGGTCAGGACGATCCGGGTGGCCGCCGCGTTCTCGAACAGGCGGCCGCGCCGGCGGGTCCCGGGGATCGGCACGACGGTCAGGCCGTGCTCCCGGGCCCGCTGCTGCACCCAGGCCAGGGCGATCTGCGCGGTGCTGGCGCCGTGCGCGGCCGCGATCGCGTGCAGCGGCGCCAGCAGCGCGACGTTCGCCTTGGCGTTGTCGCCGCTGTAGCGCGGCAGTGCCTGCCGGAAGTCGCCGCCGGACAGGTCCGTGCTCGCGTCGGCGAAGGCACCGGTCAAAAAGCCCCGGCCGAGCGGCGAGTACGGCACGAAGGCGACGCCGAGTTCGGCCGCCGCGCCGACCGCGCTGCGCTCGACGTCCCGGCTGAAGACCGACCACTCCGACTGGAGCGCGGTGATCGGGTGCACGGCGTGCGCCTCGCGCAGTTCGGCACCGGTGACCTCGCTCAGTCCCAGGTGCTTGACCTTGCCCTCCCGCACCAGGTCGGCCATGGCGCCGACGGACTCGGCGAGCGGGACGGCCGGGTCCCTGCGGTGCATGTAGTACAGGTCGATGACCTCGACGTCCAGGCGGCGCAGGCTCGCCTCGACGGCCGTCCGCACGTACGCGGGATCGTTGCGGATGGCCCGGTGGCCCGGGTCGTCGGCACGGAACTCGAAGGCGAACTTGGTGGCCAGGGTGATCTCGTCGCGGTGCGCGGCGACGAACGGCGCGAGGAACTCCTCGTTGCTCCCCATGCCGTACATGTCGGCGGTGTCGATGAGGGTGACGCCCGCTTCGACGGTGGCTTCCAGGGTGTCCCGGGCCGCGTCCTGGTCCGTCGCGCCGTAGGCGGCGCTGATGCCCATGGCGCCGAAGCCCTGGACGCCGACGAGGGGGCCGCCGGTGCCCAGTTCGACCGCGTCGATCCGTTCGATGGTGTGGCTCATGATGGCGCTCAGGCCCTTTCCGGCGCCTCGGGGGCGACCGCATAGAAGTCGATCTTGGCGTCGAGCACGGCGAGGGTGTCCTGGAGCTCCGCGATGCGCGCGGCGACCTCCTGCCGGGACTGCTGGAGGATCGCCCGGCGTTCGCCGTAGGTGGCCTCGCCCCCGTGGACCAGCTCCGCGAAGCGGACCATGTCGGCCACCGGCATCCCGGTCAGCCGCAGCTTGGTCACGAACGCGAGCCAGTCCAGGTCCCGGTTGCGGAACCGGCGTTGGCCCGTGTGCGACCGTTCCACCTGCGGCAGCATCCCGATCTGCTCGTACCAGCGCAGGGTGTGGGCCTTGAGCCCGGTGAAGGCCGCGACCTCGCTGATCGTGTAGCGGTCCTGGCCGTCGGGGCGGGGGTGCACCGTCCCCGCGGACACGCAGGCGTCCACGGGCGGCGGTGGCGCGGGGGAGCTGTCGATCGCCGTCATGTCGACCACGCTAGGAGGTTCAAGTGCACTTGAGGCAAGCGCCCCCGACGCCGATCGAGGCCCGGTCAGGAGTGCCGGCCCCACTGCCCCCGGTGGACGACGTCGTCCGCCGCGCGGCGGCGTCGGGCGACCCGGGCGCTCTGCGCGGGGACGTCGTCGGCGCGGTGGCCGATCGTGATCCCGCCGATGGGATCGTAGGCGTCGGGCACCCCGGACTCGGCCCGGAAGGCCCCCAGGTGCTCCGGCATGATGCCGAAGAAGCACGCGCCGAGTCCCTCGGTCATGGTCAAGTAGACGTCAAATATGGGGAGTTGACGATGCCTGGCGCTGACTGGCAGGTCACGGCGTCCCCACTGTTTTGTCGTGCGCATGCTTTCGCTACCATCCGGTAGGTCGATCAACGATGCTCCTCGGAAGGACGGATGATGGACGTTCAGGATCGTCTGCCGACGGAGCGCACCGGGGCCGCCGTCCCAGGCACCCGGGACACCGAAGCACCCCCGGACGGCATCGAGCGCCGGAAGTTCCTCGGCTACGTCCTGGCCGCGCCGACCCTCGCGGTCGCCGCCCAACTGGGCGAAGCCGCCGTGGGAACGAGCCAGGCGCACGCCGCGGTCGGCCCGCTCCCCGAACTGACCGAGATCTTCGACCTCAACGACATGCTCACGACCGCGGCCCTGCCGACGGCCGGCCTGATCACCATCCACGTCCACACCGACGGCACCGCCTCGTTCGCGCTGCCTCGCGCCGAGGTGGGCCAGGGCATCACCACCTCCACCGCGATGCTGATCGCCGAGGAACTCGACCTGCCGCTGGAGAAGATCCGGGTCACCCTCGCGGACGCCCGCCCGGAGCTGCTCTTCAACCAGCTCACCGGCGGCTCCAACACCACCATCTCCACCTACACCCCGATCCGGGTGGCCGCCGCGATCGCCAGGAAGCGCCTCCTGGAGGCCGCCGCCGATCTGCTCGGCACCGAACTCTCCGCGCTGACCTGCAAGGCCGGAGTGATCACCGCCCCGAACGGGCGGAGCGCCACCTACGGTTCGCTCGCCGAGAAGGCCGCCAGCCTGAAGACCCTGCGGGTGACCGCCGACCTCAAGGCCCGCTCGGACTTCTCCGTCATCGGCACCGCGCGCAACCGCGTCGACGCGCTGGCGAGCGTGACCGGCCGCAAGCAGTTCGCCATGGACCTGCACGTGCCGGGCGCTGCGCCGACCATGGTGTGCCGCCCGCCCACGATCAACGGCACCGTGCGGTCCGTGCGGAACCTCGCCTCGGTCCGGGCGATGCCGGGCGTCACCGACGTCGTGACCCTCTCGACGGGCGTGGCGGTGCGCGCCCGGACCTTCGGCCAGTGCATCGACGCGGTGCGCGCGCTCTCGGTCGACTGGGGGCCGGGGACCGCCGAGCGGGCGTCCGACGACACGGTGCTGCGCGAACTCAAGGCCGCCGAAGTACCGCTCGTCGTACCGAAGTTGAACCCGTTGGCGAAGACCGTCGAGGGCTCCTTCACCTTCCACTTCGCCAGCAACAGCGCACTGGAACCCAACTGCGCGGTGGCCGACGTGCGGTCGGACCGGGCCGAGGTGTGGGCCGCCCTGAAGTCGCCGATCGTCGCCCAACAGGCGATCGCGGCCAAGCTGGGCCTGGCGCCGGGCGCGGTCACCGTGCACGTCACCGAAGGCGGCGGCTCGTTCGGCCGCAAGCTGTTCTCCGACGCCGCACTGGAAGCCGCCGAGGTCTCCAAGGCGATGGGCAAGCCCGTCAAGCTGATGTGGCACCGCACCGACGAGTTCCGACAGGGCCGCACCCACCCGATGGCCACGTCGCGGATCCGGGCCACGTACGCCCTGGGCAAGGTGCTCACGTACGAGCAGCGGCACACCTCCGTGTCCACCGACTTCGGCCACGGCCTGGGCGAGATCATCACCGCGACGGCCGCCAAGCTGCCGGTGGGCGACCTCACCTTCTCCGAGACCATCTTCACGCTGAGCCAGCAGTCGCCCTACGACCTCGGGCTCACCACCCAGCTCCTCAACGAGGTGGACAAGGGCTTCAACACCGGCAGCATGCGCAACATCTACTCGCCCAACGTCCGGTGCGCGCAGGAGCTCATCGTCGACCGGCTCGCCGACGAGCTGGGCAAGGACCGCCTCGGCTTCCGCCGGCAGCTCGTCAAGAACGACCGGGCCAGGGCGGTCCTGGACAAGGTCGCCGAACTCGGTGACTGGGGACGGAAGATGCCGGCCGGCACGGCCCAGGGCCTCGCCGTGCACCCGGAGTACCACGGCGTGGTCGCGGTGCTCGCCGAGATCGACTGCCGGCCGGAGACCACCGGCCGGCACGTCCCCGACGCCTACACGGGGCCGCGCGTCACCAAGGTCGTCTGCGCCGTCGACGTGGGCCTGGCCGTCAATCCGAAGGGCCTGGAGGCCCAGATGATGGGTGGGATCATGGACGGCATCGCCGTCACCCTCACCTCGGGCCTGCACCTGAAGGACGGTGCGTTCCTGGAAGGCAGCTGGGACAACTACTTCTACACCCGACAGTGGAACACCCCGCCCGAGCTGGAGATCGTGGTCATGCCGCCGACCAGCGGGAAGCCGGGCGGGGCGGGGGAACTGGCGGTCGGCGCCGCCTCGGCCGCCGTCGCCTGCGCGTACGGCGCGGCCACCGGCACCATGCCGACGACGTTCCCCCTCAACCACTCCGGCCCGCTCGGCTTCGAGCCGCTGCCGACCGTCCCCCCGATCCCGCAATCGCCGACCGACGGCCTGGACCGCGCCTACTAGGGGCGACCGTCGGCGGCGGCCCCCTAGGAGCGCAAGGAGCGACCGTGCCCGAACACACCTTCATCCTCAATGGCAAGCCCGTCACGGCCGAGGTCGAGGACGACGTGCGGCTGCTGTGGGTGCTGCGCGACGTCCTGGGCGTCACCGGGCCGAAGTACGGCTGCGGCCTCGGCGTCTGCCAGGCGTGCACCAGCCACCTCAACGGCAAGGCGTTCAACCCCTGTTCGGTGCCGGTCAAGGACGTCCGGCCGGACGACGAGGTCACCACCATCGAGGGGCTGCCCGCCACCGTCGGCAAGGACCTGCACCCGATGCAGGAGGCGTGGTTGGAGTACGACGTCGCCCAGTGCGGCTACTGCCAGCCCGGCCAGATCATGGCCGCGGTCGCCAAGGTCAAGCAGGCCCGCGCCGCCGGCCGGGAGATCACCGAGGCCGACCTGGACGAGATCCGCAACGTCTGCCGCTGCGGCACCTACCACCGCATCCGCGAGGCGATCGCGGAGGGCGCCAGGCGCTTCTGACCCCGGGCCGTCGGCGGCGGGGCGGCACCCCGCCGCCGTCACTCCAGCGCGGCGCCGCTCGTCTCGGGGGCCCACAGCGCGGACACCAGCGCGCCGATCAACAGGACCACGGTGAGGGCCATCATGGTCGGCGCGAAGCCCATGCCGCTGAGGCTGACCGGGAGCAGGAAGGTGCCGATGGCGGAGCCGACCCGGCTCATGCCGTTGAGCAGGCCGACGCCGGAGCTGCGCAGTTCCGTGGGGAAGAGTTCGGGCGGGTAGACCTGGTCCAGGTTGGTGGCCGCCGACATGGTGAAGGTGAAGACCAGGAACAGCGGGAAGAGCACCGCGGCCGGCGCGTCGGGCCAGATTCCCATCGGCGCGAGCGACGCGGCGAGCACCGCGAAGGAGCCGATCGTCAGCCGCCGTCGGGTCAGCCCGGCCACCAGCCACAGTCCGGCGACGCCGCCCAGGAGCAGGAAGAGGTTGAGCAGCGCCTCGCTGAGGAATCCCTGACCGGCCAGGCTGATCTTGACGAGGACCAGCGGCAGGAAGGTGTAGATCGCGAAGTACGGGATCACCTGGCAGTTGTAGAACAGGACGCCGAAGGCCGTGTTGCGCCAGTGCTTGCGGCCGAAGAGCGCACGGTAGGGCGCGGGCTTGAGTTCGGTGCGTTGCTGCGCGGCGAAGGCGTCGAAGTCGACCTGGCTGCCCACGTACGCGGTGACGACCCGCCG
>LIQL01000271.1 GCA_001418405.1 Streptomyces diastatochromogenes
CCACCGCTGCCGTCCGCCGCGGCCCCCCGGCCGGCCTCCGGCGCGGCGTTCGACTGGATCGACGAAGCCCGCGCCGCACGCCACCGCGCCGGCCTGGTCCGCACCCTGCGGCCCCGGCCCGCCGACTCGCCGGTGCTCGACCTGGCCGGCAACGACTACCTCGGACTGGCCCGGCACCCCGAGGTGACGCGCGCCGCGGCCGAGGCGGCCGAAGGGTGGGGCGCCGGCGCGACCGGCTCCCGGCTGGTGACCGGCAGCACCGAACTCCACGCCCAACTGGAGTGCGAACTCGCCGAGTTCTGCGGATTCGAGGCGGCCCTGGTGCTGTCCTCCGGCTACACCGCCAACCTCGCCGCGGTCACCGCGCTGACCGCCCCCGGCGCCCTGGTGGTCTCCGACGCCGGCAACCACGCCTCCCTCATCGACGGCTGCCGGCTCTCCCGGGCCCGCACCACGGTCGTCCCGCACGCCGATCCGACGGCCGTGCGCACCGCGCTGGCCGGGCACCACGGCCGGGCGCTGGTGCTCACCGACACGGTCTTCTCCGTCGACGGTGACGCCGCGCCGCTGCCCGCACTCGCCGAAGCCTGCCGGACCCGGGACGCCGCACTGCTGGTCGACGACGCGCACGGGCTCGGCGTGTTGGGCGACGGGGGCCGGGGCGCGCTGTGGGCGGCCGGGCTGTCCGGGGACGCCGACGTGGTGGCGACCGTGACCCTCTCCAAGTCCCTCGGCGCGCAGGGCGGCGCGGTCCTCGGCCCGGCCCGGGTCATCGAACACCTGGTCAACACCGCCCGCTCGTTCATCTTCGACACCGGGCTGGCCCCGGCGTCGACCGGTGCCGCGCTCGCCGCCCTGCGGCTGCTGCGGCGCGAACCGCACCGGCCCGCCCGGGTCCGGCAGGTGGCGCGGGAGCTGCACGCCCGGCTCACCGCGGCCGGCCTGACCGCGGTCCGTCCGGACGCCGCGGTGATCGCGGTGCGCGCGCCCTCCCCGGAGGCGGCGGTCCGCTGGGCCGCGGACTGCCGGGCGGCCGGGCTGGCGGTCGGCTGCTTCCGCCCGCCGTCGGTGCCCGACGGGATCTCCCGGCTGCGGCTCACCGCGCGGGCGGACCTGACGGACGCCCAGATCGCCACGGCGGTGGGCATCGTCGTGGCGACCGCACCGGTGGCCTGAAGCCGTCACCCGACGTCGGCGGTGCCGCGCCCTTGGGGCCGTGGCGCGGCACCGCACGCCCCATACACCCCAAACGCCGTCTGCCGCAGCACAGTTCACCGCATCGGGGGAGGGATTCGCGACAGAACTCCGTATATGTTGGGCGATCACCCACCACACCGGCAGCATGGGTGGCAGTCTGGCGCACAGTACACATCCGACGCCGTCGGCACCCCGGCCGGCATCCCGGCCGACCAGCGGACCGCAGCGGCGCCTCGGTGGGAAAGGGACGGCGTCGTCATGGCAGACCACCAGGAGTCCACCCGCACCCTGCCGAGCCTCCCCGACTCGGTCGCCGCTGCCCGCGGACACGTCCGACAGGTCCTCGCCCGATGGGGCCTGCCGCCCGGATCGGCCGCCACCGACGATCTGCTGCTGATCGTCTCCGAACTCGCCACCAACGCCGTCCAGCACACCCGCGGCAGGTCCCCGGCCTTCACCGTCGAGCTCCGCCTGGAGCGCGAGGAACACCTGTGCCTGGGTGTGACCGACGGGCTCTCCCGCCCGCCGCGCCGACTGCCCGCCGCGGTGCAGCAGGACAACGGCCGGGGCCTGGTCATCATCCGCTCGCTGGCGGCCGAACGCGGCGGCCGACTCTGGGTCGAGCCGGTCGCGGCCGGCGGCAAGACGGTCTGGGTGACCGTGCCGTGGCCCGGGTCGGAGCCCGGCCGGACCGCCGGCGCCTGATCGCCGCCGCGGGTCAGCGCACCCGCCCGTACCAGACGGTGCGGCTCCAGATCCGCTCCAGCCGCACCACCGTGCCGGCCTTCGGCGCATGCCAGATCCGGTCGTCGCCGGCGTAGATGCCGACGTGGTAGACCCCTTTTCCGGAATGGAAGAAGACCAGGTCACCGCCCCGCCGTGAGGAGCGCGAGACGTGCTCGGTGTGGCGGTACTGCTGCGCCGCGGTGCGGGGCAGGGCCCGCCCGGCGCGCCGGTACGAGTAGAGCGTCAGCCCCGAGCAGTCGAAGCTGTCGGGCCCCTGGGCGCCCCACTTGTACGGTGCGCCCTGCTTGGAGGCGGCGATCCGCAGGGCCTTGGCGGAGACGGCCGCCAATTGGGCCTCCGCGGCGGCCCCCGGGGCCGCCGCGGGGCCGCCCAGGGTGGCCAGGGTGAGGGCGGAGACGGTGCCGGCGCGCACCAGGAGGTGCGGCAGCTGCTCGCGCATGGTCATGCGCAACCCTTCGTCAGCCGGTGATCCGGATGACGGCGGAACAACGGGTCGTCCGGACCGCCCCGTCGCTGTGGCGGGGGCTTGTCGTCGAAAGGGATCGTCACGCACCGCCCACCCGATTTCCGAGCTGAAATTGCAGTGTGTGACATTGGTCACGCTTGACCCTAATGAGTGGTTCTATGTCATATACGCCGGTTTCGACTGTGAGGCCGGGGCCGGGACCAGCGCCGAAACCCAAGGGGGGCGGGAAATCTCGCCGACCCGCGCAATTCCTCGCCCCCTTACCGCAGCCGCGCGCACTACGCCGTATGCGCACTTCGGAGCCGTACGTGTCCCCCTCGCGCCCGCCGTCCGCCGCCGCGACGCACCCCGCGACGGGGCCCGTCCGGCTCCCGCGCGCGCCGGTCGGGGTCCGGGTCAGACGGCGTCCTGCGGCGGCACCGTCACCCGCCGCGCCCGGCGCTCCCCGTCCAGGACCCGCAGCGCCCGGCACAGGGTCGCGGTGTGCAATTCGCTCTCCCCGCGGTCGTGCATCAGCGCCAGCGCGTCCCGCAGCTCGGCGGACTTGCCGACCAGGGCCTGGGCCGCGCGCAGCCCGCCGTACGTCGTGCCGCCGCGGGCCGGGTTGATGCGCCCCAACAGGTCGAGGATCTCCAAGTAGCTGTCGATCAGTGCGCCCTCGGCCCGGGTCAGCGCGGGCAGCGGCGGCAGTTCCGGCGGCAGCACCGCGGGTCACCTCCCGACGGGGAGCAGGGGCGTGCGCTTGCGCCCGCGGGTGAGGGCGTCGATCAGGCCGTACTCCTGGGCGGCGGGTGCGTCGAAGAAGGTGTCCCGTTCGATGTCCGCGGCGATCCGTTCGCGGCTCCGGCCGGTGTGTTCGGCCAGCATCTCGGTCAGCCTGTCGCGGGTGCGCAGCAACTCCTCGGCCCGGATCCGCAGGTCGTCGGCCTGGCCCTGGACCGGCTCGCCCAGCGACGGCTGATGGATCATCATCCGGGCGTGCGGGAGGGCCAGGCGCTTGCCCGGCGTGCCGGCGGCCAGGAGGACCGCGGCCCCCGAGACCGCCTGTCCCAGGCAGACCGTCTCCACGTCGCAGGAGACGTAGCGCATCGTGTCGTAGATCGCGCACATCGCGGTGAACGAGCCGCCGGGCGAGTTGATGTAGAGCGAGATGTCCCGCTCCGGTGCGGCGTGTTCGAGGTGGACGAGCTGGGCCATCACGTCGTTGGCACAGGCGTCGTCGATCGGCGTCCCCAGGAAGACGATCCGCTCGCTGAGCAGCTTGGAGTACGGGTCCGACGTCCGTGTCCCGTGGCTGGTGCGCTCGGTGAATTCCGGCAGGACGTGGCGCGCCGTCGTCGGCAGCATGACTGTCCCCTTCCTCTGTAAAAAATGTACAGGACGTACATCCCGTTAGAATGGGAACGGATTCTGGTGGTCAACTGCAAGTCCCAGGCCAGGGGTCTTTTGGCTGTTCGCCGAGGGCGGATATCTCACAACTTTCTCTACGAACCTTCGTTTGGATCGCTGGGCAGATCAGGGGGAAAAGCCTGTGATGTGAAGTTCGGCCGAGTAGATGGTTGCGGTCTTCTTGTAGCGGGCGGCGATGCCTCGCCCCTGTTCGATGACCGGGTCCGGCGCTTGTGCTGCATCGAGCACGTCCACGCGACGATCGTCTCCACCCTCGACCACCATGACGGCACCGCCCTTCGGCCGCCGCAGGAACCGTTCGGATACGCGCTTTGAGCAGTCACCGCCGCCCTGACCTACCTCCTACCGACCGCGCGAGAGCTGGAGCGATTGTGGGCGCGCCGTGGAGGACCTCGTCAGCAACTCGTCTGTGCTGGCCTTCGAACTCCTCGTCGACCCAGGCGAGGAGTACTGACCGGACCGCAGCCGTCTCGGCGTGTCGGTTGAGTGGGCTCCTCGAGCGGATGGAGCAGCCGCGCCGCGGAGCTGTCGCACGCTCACGGCAAGCTGCGCTCGAGCCCTCTAGTCGGTTGGCTTTCTGCCAATTCCGAACTGGCTCACGGGAGTCGGTTGTGCGTGAAGTGATGTGGCTGACACGCTGTTTCACAAGTACCCGTACCGCCCGTGCCGTGGGCGGCACCGGTGTCAGGAATGTCGGGGGAGAGCGTGTGGACTGGGCGCACGGTGCTGGCTACGGTGCGATTGGCGGAGCGCTGATCGAGGCACTCGTCTTCAACGGGCGCCTGCTGGCCTGGCAGGCGGCCCGGCAGAGGGCCCGCGAAGGCAAGCGTCGCAAGCTCCCCCCGCTGCGCCGATACGTCGATCCCCCCGCCGACATCGCTGCCGCACTGAGCCGCATCGTGTTGGGAGCCCTCATGGGGTGGCTGCTGCACTCACAGATGACCGGGCTGTATGCGGCGGTCGCCGCCGGGGCCTCGGCGCCCGCGCTGTTACGGCAGATGGGCTCACTTCGTACGGTGCAAACAGTCGTCCGAGGCGGGGACGACGGCTTCCTCTCAGAACTGGCACCCTCCGCCCCAGATCCTTCAGCCGCGGCCGGTTCCAATGATGGATCGGCTGGGTGAGGCCATGAGTTTCACTCGGCGGTACGTAGGCTCGCTGCTCGCCTCGGACCTCGTCGACACGGGTGACCTCGGCGAGCGCCCCCGCCAGGGTTACCCCTGGTGGCGCCGCTACTTGGCCGCTTTGTTCGATGTCCCACTCGCTGCTGCCCGGTCTCCGCGTGCGTCCGCGACAGCGGTGAATAGAGCGGCTGCGTCTCGGTCGAGGGAGAGCGTGACAAGCTCGGCACACGTTCGGCCGCAGCGTGCGCAGTCGCGCTTCCAGCCCGCCCCAGTAAGGTCGGCTTCCTCCGGACAGCGATGGACCATCGCCGTCGCACTGGCCTCCGCCGGCTTGGCCGGGATCTTCGTACTGTCGCCGCTTGACGATGGCGGGGCCAGCCCGGGCAGCCCCCCGACGGGGCATTCGACTTGGGACCCGATGCCGACCGAGCCAGGAGGCGGCACATCGGCGCCGGGGACGTCAGTGCCTTCAGAGCCTGCCCCCTCGCCGTCATCTGACGCAGGCCGCGTTCAGTGGCACGGCAATCTCAGGCTCGACAGCAGCGCCATGACCGGCGGCTGGTGGCTGGACTACGTCCCACCAAGGCCCGCTGCGACCGGCGACCTGTACATCCAGGGCTCCAGCAACACCCTGCACAGCGACGGAGCCCTAGTGGCGTGGCCAGGTTCCGGCACGCCGACGCAGGCCCAGTGCGCCGCGCTCCTCAGCAGCAACCGCGCCACGCAGTCCCTGAAGGTCCAGGTCGGCGCCAAGGCATGCGTCGGGACGTGGCAGAGGCACGTCGGCTGGGTCGAGGTCACCTCGATCCCGGACGCCCAACGCATGGACGTCACAGCGACGGTCTGGGGAAGGCGGTGAGGCCACGGTCGAATCCGTGCATGAGCGGTGTTCGACCACGCTTTGGCCGGCCCCGGTGGCGCCAGCGCCGCCGGGCGGCGAGGACGGCTGCGGCATCTGGCCGGCGCCACCGTCTCGACCCGGCGCTGAGCAAGCCGCCCGAAGGGTGCGTCAGGCCAGCTCATGGACGACGAGCCGGTTCTGCTCGCCGTCAAAGATGCTGGCCAGGGCGTTGGCCTCCTGCCGGTGCCCGCCAAAGAGATCCCGCTGGTCGACGTGCACGATCAGGATGTCGTGGCTGTCGATCACCTCCGAGATGCCCCGGGTCTCGATCGTGTCCAACCACGCGTCCAGGTTCCGGCCGAACCACTCTGGCAGCCCGCACGGCTCGCTCACCGCGTCCCAGAAGTCGTTGAGTGTCTCAATCAGCCGACCGCGCAGGTCAACTATCAGCTCGCTGTCCGTCATCGCAGCAGACTAACCAGCCCCACCACGAGGGTGGCACGGCAGCGGCCGGATGCGCCACGATGCTGCGATGCACGAGGAGTCGTTGGAGGACTGGGCGCGCCGACGCGAGGAGCGCCGGAACGCCTCGAAGGGAAAGCTGCGGGCGGTGCCGCTCACTGAAGGGCCGCACCGCGGGGGGACGGCGCAGCATGGTGTGACATCGCGGTGCGGTGTGCTGCCACCGTGCCGGGAAGGACGGCCCGTCGGTGAGGGCACATTCCCGGCCGCCTCTGGGCCCGCCGTCATCCGGCCGTCTGTCGGCTGTTGGCGCGCCGCCCTGGGGAGTGCCCGAGTGTCGTCGCCGGCCTGGCCGACCATCGGGAACCGCCGATGTCCGGGGGCCATGGTCACCCGTGGAGCGCGGCCGCGCTCCTGGACTGGCTCGGCTGGTGCTGGGCGTCTGGCCAGCAGGCTCGCCGTGGCTCGTCCGGCGGCCGTGGGCTGGGTGGTTCGCCGGAAATCCGTCGGTGCTCAGTCCTGCCGCGGAGCCGCGGTCCGGCGCCCCCGGCTCGTGGTCGCCCCTGGGCGTTTGCCGCTTCTGCCGGGCTGCTGCGCGGGATCCTGTGGGGCCTCGCGGTGGCGATCAGTTCGTGCCCGTCTTGTTCAGTGCCTGGTCCAAGTCCGCCCACAGGTCCTCGACATCCTCGATGCCGACGGCCAGGCGGATGGTGCCCTCGTCGATGCCGGCCGCGGCTCTGGCCTCGGGGGTGAGCTGGCGGTGCGAGGTGCTGGCCGGGTGGAGGACGAACGTTCGCACGTCGCCCAATGAGGCATTGACGGAGGCGAGTTCGACGCTGGCCATCAGCGCCCGACCGGCTCGTGCACCCCCTGCGACGTCGAAGGCGAGCAGGCCCCCGCCACCGGTCAGCTGGCGCCGTGCCACCTCGTGGTCGGGGTGGGTCTCCAGCATCGGGTAGTGGACGGCGAGCACGGCCGGATGGGCGGCGAGGCGCTCGGCCAGGACGAGCGCGTTCTCGCACTGCCTGGCGATGCGCAGGCCCAGGGTCTGCATGCCGCGCAGCGTCAGCCAGGCGGCGAACGGGTCCAGCACGGCGCCGTGTTCGAGGGAGTGCTCCCACGCCCTTCGGTGGACGGCGGCATCGCGGAAGACGGCGACGCCGCCAAGGACGTCTGCGTGGCCGCCCAGGTACTTGGTGGCCGAGTGGAGCACGATGTCCGCGCCGTGCTCCAAGGGCCGGCAGAGCAAGGGGGTGGCGAAGGTGTTGTCGACGACGGTCAGCACGTCCGCGCGGTCGGCCACCGAGGCGGCCAGCGCGCTCAGGTCGCAGACCCAGGTGGTGGGGTTGGCGATGGTCTCCAGGTACAGAACACGGGTCCGGGGACGCAGCGCTGCGCGCACCTCCTGGGCGTCCTGTCCGGAGACGAAGGTGACCTCCACGCCCCAGCGCTCGGCCAGGTCCGTCAGCGCGGCGTGCGTGCCGCCGTAGAGGCTGCGCTGGGCCACCACATGGTCGCCCGAGCTGAGGAGGGTGCGAAGGACCGTGCTGATCGCGCCCATGCCGGAGGCGGTGGCCAGCGCGGCCGCGCCGCCTTCCAAACCGACCATGGCCGACTCGAAGGCACGGACCGTGGGGTTGCCGTGGCGGGCGTAGACGAAGGCACCGTCCGGGGAGCCGAATGCCTCCGCCAGCGCTTCGGCGTCCTCGAAGCGGAAGACATGCCCCTGATAGAGGGGTGTGGTCAGCGGGGTGCTCCCGGAAACGTCCGGAAGCACGTGGTGAACGGTTCGGGTCTGCGGGCGAAAGCTCATGACGGGAAGTCTGTGAGGAACCCGGTTGCTCCAACAGAGCCAATCGTGCAGATTGGTTTGCCGATGAGGCCAATGAAGCCGGGCGCACCGGTTGAACCCGTGGAATCGCTCACGTCCCGGCTGGGGCGCTGGTCCGCCGGCCGGGGCCCGCTCTACCTGCTGCTGGCGGCACGGCTCCGACAGATGATCGAGGACGGGCTCCTGCGGCCGGGCGCGGCACTGCCTCCCGACCGCACTCTGGCCACAGCCCTGGCCGTGGGACGCAGCACAGTTGTCGCGGCGTACGAAACCCTGCGGCAGGAAGGAAAGATCACCCGCCGGCAGGGCAGCGGCACCCGGGTAGCCGAGGCAGCGCTTTCACCAGTCAGCAACACGCCGGAGAAGGCCACCGGCCCCGCCGGCGTGCGCGACACCTCCAACCCCCTCTTCCTCCACCTGCTCGAACCCGCCCACGACATCATCATGTTGAGCTGCGCCGCTCCCGCCGGCCCGCCACCGCAGCTCGTGGACGCCTACCGCTCCCTCGCCTTCCCGTCCGACGCAGACCTCGGCTACCACCCCGCTGGAGTCCCCGCGCTGCGTGAGGAGATCGCCGCACGGTTCACCGCCCGAGGTGTCGCCACAGGGCCCGAACACATCCTGGTCACCACGGGCGCCCAACAGGCCCTCTCCCTGCTCACCCGACACTTCGTGACGCCGGGCGACAGTGTGCTGGTGGAGGCGCCGACCTACGCGGGAGCGCTGGACGTCTTCCGGGAGGCCGCCGGAGTGCCGCTTCCGGTGCCCGCCGGCGCGGACGGCATCGACGTGACCGCCGCCGAGCGCGCGATGGCCGCCGAACGTCCCGCACTCGGCTACGTCATATCCTGCTTCCACAACCCCACAGGCGGCGTACTGCCACCGCTGGCGGGGCGCCGGCTCGTCGAGGCGGCGCGACGGTACGGGGTGCCGCTGATCGACGACGAGGTGCTGGCCGAACTGCCGCTGAGCGGACCCGCCCCCCGACCCCTCGCCACGTTCGGCGACGTCATCAGCATCGGCTCGCTGAGCAAACTGCTCTGGGGCGGCCTGCGCATCGGCTGGGTACGAGGCGAGGCGGGGCTGATCTCCCGACTGTCCCGCCTCAAGGCCCTGCACGATCTGGGCAGCGACGTACCCACCCAACTGGCCGCCGTACGCCTGCTGACAGACCTGGACGAACTACTGAGCACGCGCCGGGCCCGGCTGCGGACCTGCCACGACCACCTGCGGGCCGAACTGGAGCGGCTGTTGCCGTCATGGCACTGCCCGCCGGTCCCGGGCGGACAGACACTGTGGGCACGGCTACCACACGGCGACGGCACCTCCTTCGCCCAACTCGCATTGCGGCACGGGGTAGCGGTACTCCCAGGAGCAGCCCTCGACATCACGGGCCACAGTAACGCCTACCTGCGGCTGCACTTCCTCCATGAACCGGCGGTACTGACACAGGCGGTCGAGCGGCTCGCCCACGCCTGGCACGCCTACCGGACCGCACCGCCCCAGCCTCGTACGGGCGCCGCACTCAACGCCATTGTCGTGTGACCCTGATACACAACACCCCACAGACCAAGACACCTCGCCAGCCCGGCCCTGCCCATCGATCGGCGAATCAGACGTGGCCCTGGGGCCCCGGCTCCCGTGTGCGACGTGGAAGGCCAGGAATGGTGGGAGCGGGGCGTCGAACTCAACCCGCACCTGTTGGCCGCCGGAGCCGGCCCGTCTCGTCGCCTGGGCCTGGGCCTGGGCGCCTGCCCGCCCGGGCGCGACGGGCAGCTGTGAACGCAGGTCCTCGCCTCGCTTGGCAGCCGCCGTCGGCTGTCCTGCTGGAGGAGGTTGTTCCCGCTGGCGCTGACCAGGTGGACGGCATCATGGACCCGCTCGCATCCTGCCCGTGGGCGTGTTGGTCGGCTGGGAGCCGGTGCTGGACGCGGTACGCCGCCCGAAGCCCGCCGGCTCTTGCGACCCGCGCGGCGTCCTGCCCTGGGGACGGCCAAGGTGACTACTGCCCTCGCCGTTGAGGATCTGGAGCAGAGGGTCGCCGCCCGCGGGCCGGTGGCGGCCTCCCGGGTCGTGAGCCGCCGTCCTGCGCGGGCTCAGTTGTCAGCCAACCGCGCCTCTGGTCGTGCTTGGCCCCGGTAGTCCTTCGGTGAAGTTCCGTACGCTGCGCGGAAGGCGCGGCTGAAGTCGCTGGCGCGGCGGAAGCCCCAGCGTCTGGCGATGGTGTGGATCGGGGTGGAGTGCAGGGACGGGTCGGCGAGGTCGCGGCAGGCTGCCTCCAGGCGTCTGAGCCGGATCCAGGCGGCGACCGTGCGCTCTTCGTGCTGGAAGAGGCGGTGGAGGTAGGCGACGGAGATGTGGTGCGCTGCGGCGAGGGCGGAGGGGGTGAGCTCCGGGTCGTGCAGGTGCGCCAGGGCGAACTGCTGGACGCTCAGGGTGAGCGCCCGTCGGCGCGGCTCCGAGGGAAGGGCCTCGTCGGAATCGACGGCGTGGGCGAAGAGCGCGGCGACCAGGTCGATCAGGACTTCGCCGAGTCGCCCCCCGTCAGTGGGTTGGAAGGAGGAGGCGTCCGCGGTCACCTGCCTGAGGAACTGCGCCAACAGACCGCCGATGCCGTCCTGGGACGACATGCGCCGGGGCAGCGCGCGTTCGGTCATGGTGGGTGGCAACGGCAGCAGGGCCCGGGGGAGCTCGATCCCCACGGCGGTGACGGGGGCGTCGTCGGTGCGGAGTTCCCAGGGCACCGAAGAGTCGTTGATGTGCAGGTCCGACGGATGGTACGTGGTCCCGTGCCCGTCCCAGTCGATGACGGCTGTCCCCTCGGTGATGAGTGAGACGTGGTAGACCTCGGGGTCGGACCGCCGGATGAGCTTGGGCGTCCGCTGGGTGCGCAACTGCTGGAAGGTGGCCGGCCACACAGTCACGGGACCCAGGTCCAAGACGCGTTGGGTCGCCCGGAAGTCGTGGGCGTGCTCGCTGCTCATGCGCACCGGAGCGTGCGTTCGCCCCACGCACTCGGCCCAGTACGCCAACCGATCTCCCACCGGCACATCTTCGCTCCGGAACACTGTCTCCTTCAGCATGTGCTGGCCCCCCAACTCGTTCCCGCACTGCGACAACGGGACCGTGACCGACCTGCTCCCGCGCAGTCGACGTCAACGACCTCGTTCCCTCCGCGGAAAACCGGCGCTCCGGTGCAGTGGGGGCGTGCCGCCGCAGATGCTCGCCGGTCGAAGGGAAGTCGCCGGGGTTGTCCCGTCGGGCGTTCCCCTACGCCGCGCACAGGTGCCCCTCGCCCAGGGGTAAGGGCGCGTCCCGTCAGGGGGACGCGGTCGCCGTGTACCGCCGTGCTCGCGTGACCGGTGCGCGCGGATGCCTGTAGGGCGACGAGTTCCGGGCGTCCCAGGCGCGCGGACCAGTACGGCGCCAGTGCGGTGAGGGCACTGCCTGTGACGGGGGCGTCGGGGATGCCGTCGGCCGGGGAGAAGAAGCGCGAGACGAAGCCGTACCCCAGGCCGGGGCCGACGGCCGGCGCCGTGATGATCAGCCCTCGGGGCCTTTCGCTGCGGGTGAGTTCGTCGAGCGCGGCCAGGTCGGGAGAATCGGCCCGCACCGGTGCCTCATCGGGAAGGACGGTGAGCAGTTCGCCGAGCGTGCCCGTGGTGAAGGTCGAGTCGGGTCTGGTGCCCAGCACCTCGGACAGGCTTTCCGACAGGGCCACTTGGGCCGTCGGCGCGGCGGGGAAGTCCAGCGTGATGCTGCCGTCGGGGTGGCCGTGCGCGAGGAGCACGCCGTTGTGCCGACTGGCGAACCGCACGGTGCCGGTGATCCCTCGCGCGGCGCGAAGGGCGTGCACCGTGGTCGAGGTGGTGTGACCGCACAGTGCCGTCTCCACGAGCGGGGCGAACCACCTGATGCCCCAGTCCGCTTCGGAACCTGCGGGTAGCGCACGGACGAAAGTCGTCTCGGAGAAGGTGGACTCTGTGGCGATCTGCCGCATCCATGCGTCCGCGGGCCAGTTGCCGGAGTCCAGCAGGCAGACGGCGGCCGGGTTCCCGGTGAAGGGGCGGTCGGCGAAGGCGCCGATGATGTGGACATCCATGAGTTCATCTTGAGGGCATCAATTACCGTGCATGCAGAGCCAATTGGGGAACATTGGCCTGGAGTGAGGCCTGCTGATCGTGCTGAGCGGGCGGCGGGGGAGGCGGGGACGGCGGCTACGGTCCCGCAGTCAGCGCCGCTGGGGAGGACTGCGTGAGAGGGGAGGAGCGCAGGGCGTCAGGGACGGCGCGCGAGGACTTCGTCGATGCGGGAGGTGTCGGCGGCCCAGGTTGTGGCGGCCGGTGCTATGAAGCCCAGCACGATCTGGATGTCGTCCCGACGCGCTTCGAGTGGCAGATGCCAGATGCCTTCGTGGTGGGTGATGCGGTTGCGGCATGACCAGGACCTTCCTCTTGCTGCCCTGGCACTGATGTGTCAGGCACCCACATGGTCGCCCGTTTCCGAGGGGACTGTACGGGTCTCCCGGCGCCACATCATCAGGCTCACCGTGGTGAACCAGGCGAAGCCCGCATAGCGGCCGAAGGGGATGAGCACCGTGGCCGGCTCGGCGACCAGGGACAGCAGTGACAGGACGCTGGCTGTGGCCAGGACCAGGCCTGACCAGCCCACCCAGGCAGGCATCGCCCGGCTTGCCAGGGCGGTGCGGGAGACCGCCCACAGGGCCAGGCCCAGCGTGCCGATCGCGGGAGCTGCGCCGGTGATGAAGGTCAGGTCCATCAGGGCACGGGTTACGGACAGCTGGGCGGAGGAGCCCAACATCGACAGGATCCAGCTCCCGCTCGCGGAGATCACCAGCAGAGCTGCGGAGGTGGTACCCATAGCCCGCACCACGCCGGCCCGCGCTGAGGTGCTGTAGCGCGCCACGAAGTCGGCCAGCCGGGGGACGAAGGCCAGCAGTGCCAGCGCGGAAAGCGTCTGAAGCACCGCTGAGAGCTGTAGCGAGCGGTGCAGTGCAGGAGGGTCGGTGAGCAGGTACTGCCGTACGACGGCATCGCTGGAATACGGGGTCGCGAAGGGGCCGGACGGCGCGGTGATACCGCTGATGACGATGCTGGCCATGAAGAACAGCACGTACAGGACACCGCTGAGCGCTCCCGCGGACTGTCGGCGGAGCGAGGCGAAAGGCGACAAGATCGATACCTCCGGGTGTTGGGACCGGTGCCGGCTTGAAGTCGCTGCCGGCGCAATGCAGTTCACCGGACTGCGTTCGCCGAGGCGTCCGCCGGGCGGAGGCTCCCGCCATACTCCCGTGGACGTACCGGATCTCAGCCTGCCCGCGACCTGACCAGCGCCGCGTCGTGAGTAGGCCCCGCCAGCACCCACCGATCAAGTCCAGGACAACGGGCGCGCGGGGCCACGTCCAGGCGCACCCCACGTCCGCCATCCGTGGGCACCCGATGCGGGGGAAGATGCGCCAGTGACCACCGTCTCGGCCCTGGCGCCCCGACCGCCCTCTCGGACGCGGCGTCAGCGCCCTCATTCCGCAAACCGGATCCAGTGCTACGCCCGCCGCAGAACAAGCCGCGGC
>LIQL01000272.1 GCA_001418405.1 Streptomyces diastatochromogenes
ACCTCCGACCACGCTGCCGCGCCCGCCGGACCTCACCAAGTGACCGGCCGCGGCAGCGTGGTCGGAGGTCACCCCGCTGCGTGCGTACCCGCCCCCACCAGCCGCTTCTCGAAGAAGATCTCCGCGTAGCGGTCGTCGTGGTACGGGGCGGTCTCGACGTAGCCGCGGCGCCGGTAGAGGGCGACGGCCTCCGTCAGGTCAAGCCGGGTGTCCAGCCGGATCCGCTCCGCGCCCAGCCGGACCGCGGCGGCCTCCGCGGCCCCCAGCAGCCGCCCTGCCACGCCCCGCCCCCGCCGGGCGGGCCGGACGAACACCTGCTTCAACTCCGCGGTCCGGGCGTCCCACAGCCGCACCCCTGCGCACCCGACGGGCTCGTCGTCTCCGTCCCGCGCCACCAGCAACAGCCCGTGCGGCGGCAGCAGCGCGTCGCTCGGGTACGCGGCCACGCCCTCGTCGATCTCCTGCGGCGTGGAGCGGCGCCCCTCGTGCAACACGTAGTACCGGTCGGCGACATCGGTGTAGTACGCGCGCAACAGGGCCACCGCCACCGGCGACGCGGGCGGTTCGGCGCTGACGGTCCAGGACGGGGCGGCGGCATCGCTCATGACGGTCATGTCACGCCGCGGCGGCGCCCGGCGCAACCGGTTTTGCCGGCCCGGGGGGCGACCGCCCGCCGCACGGGCGGTGCGCCGCCGCGGGCCGTCCCCGCCGGGCCGTTCGGCGCGGGCCTACTCGGCCTTCGGCGCGGCCTGCTGGACGACCTCGAACGACCAGACCGTGGACCCGCTGGCGGCCGGCTTCGGCCGGTCGCCGCCGCCCTGGTGAGCGGCCTTCATCGGCCCCTCCATCCACGCCTGGAACGACTCCTCGTCCCGCCACCCCGACTACTGCGTCTAGTGGTAATCGGGAGTGCGCGTCATGGTCGGAGCATCCACGCTGGTCAAGCCTGGTAGCGGAACCCCCTCGGTCCCTACAGGGGGCATGACCAACACAACACACAACCCCCTCGCGGGCACGGCCTACGCCGAGACCCTGCGCGGGGTCCGGTGCATCCGCCTGTCCGTGCTAACGGACGAGACGACCAGCCCCGAGCGGCAACGTGAAGCCGACGACATAGCAGCGGCAGCGCTCGGGATCGACTTCGTCGAGGGGGATGTGCTTCGGGAAGCCGTGGACCTGGACGTGTCCGCGTCCAAGATCGGGCCGTTTGATCGTCCGCAGCTCGGCGGATGGCTCACCCGCCCGGACGCATTCGATGCCCTGGTGTTCTGGCGCTTCGACCGGGCCATCCGGTCCATGGGCGACATGCACGAACTCGCGAAGTGGGCACGCGAGCACCGCAAGATGATCGTGTTCGCCGAGGGCATCGGCGGGGGCCGGCTGGTCTTCGACTTCCGCAACCCCATGGACCCCATGAGCGAACTCATGATGCTCATGCTCGCCTTTGCCGCCCAGGTGGAGTCCCAGAACATCAAAGACCGCGTGTCTGGGGCCCAGGCAGCCATGCGACGCATGCCCCTGCGTTGGGCCGGTGGAGGAAAGCCCCCTTACGGCTACATGCCCATTCCAATGCCGGAAGAACACGGCGGAATTGGGTGGACCCTGACGCCGGACCCTGACGCCGTCGAGGTGATCGAATACATAATTACCGAAGTCATCAAGGACACCCCCTTGTCTCTCATTGCGGCCGCCTTGAATAAGCGCGGCGAGCCCGCACCATTGGACTACTGGTCTATCAAGAAGGGGCGAGTAGACGAGGAGGGCAATATCATCAGCGCCAATGGGAAGACGAGGAAGCGCGCTAAGTGGACCGGCGCCAATATTGCACGACTACTTCGGAACCCCAACTTGCTCGGCTGGAAGATACACAATGGTGTACCAGTCAGGGACGAGAACGGTATACCGGTCATGGCGGCGCTTAAAGGAATCTTGGATCGCGCGGAGTTCGATAGAGTCGGCGCTCTACTTGATGCGCGAGTTAAGCCCCGCAAGCCCAACAATGTGCGGTCGGACTCTAAGGCGTTGCTGTTGGGTGTAATTCACTGCGCAGGTTGCGGCGGACGCATGTACATGCGCGATGACGGGCGACAGGCAGCCATCTACCATTGCACCCCGCAAACTCGCGGCGAGACATGCCCTAGGCGTACCGCCATACGAGCGTCATGGGTAGACGACTACGTGGAAGCCCGTTTCCTGAAAATCGCAGGAAAAATCCCCGTTCGAAGAGTTATTGAAATCCCGGGGTACGACCCTCAGCCGGAAATCGCCGCCACAGCCGTAGAGTTTGCAGAGCACCAGAAGCAGAAGGGGCGCCAGAAGTCCAAGGCAGCCCAAGCCGAGTGGCAAAGGCACGCGGACGCCCTTGATGTTCGTCTGGCCGAGTTGGAGGGGCGCGAGAAGACCGAAGCGCGCCGCGAGGTCATCACCACTGGACGTACCTACGCGGACGAGTGGGCCGACACAGACACCGCGGGACGGCGCTCGATGCTCGCCGATGCAGGTGTCCGACTTGACGTGAAGAAGGGCAAGGCGGGTGGGTGGCGCAAGCTCGACACCCGGCGCGTGAAGTTCACGATGGCTGGCGAACTGGACCCTGCCGCGGAGGCGGTGACCATTGCGGCTGCCGATGTTGAGGCCGAGATCCGCGGGGACGCGCCCCCGGCTCCGGGCAGTAAGGCTCGACTTGTTGAGTCCGCCCCCGAGCTGTCACAAGCCGCATAGCCGCGCGAGAGAGCCCCGGTCAGCCCACATGCCCGCCGGGGCCTTCCCGTGCCCGCAGGTAGACGCCTACGGCCTTCCCTGGGGCTCGCAGGCTCGCCCATGGCCGCCAGGCTGCCCAGCAGCGGGGCGAAGAGTGTTGAGGGTGACGAACTTCGACACTTTTTTGAATCACATAGAAAAAATAAGAGAGAAGAGAAACCGGGGTCTCCGGCGACACCGCGTCACCCGGGCGGGCTCCGGAACACCTTCGGTCCCTACTACTGGGGCACCAGGAAGGGGACGAGTCCGATCACCTACCGCACGAGCGGGAAGGGCGCGGAACACCTTCGGTCCCTACTACTGGGGCAAGCGAGAGAGGGATTACCGCGCACCCACCCCAAGGGGGAACACGGCGGACAGAGTGCCCACTCTCGGAACAGCGTTGCCCGCACGACACGTTGCGGGCGGCGCGCGGGGACTGCACGGCCCGTGAGCAACCACCCAACCGGTGTGCTGCTGCGGGGCGCGTGCAGTCCCCTCGGTGCCCGGGAGAGCTGAGCTAAGGGGTAGGAACCGAGCGGCGTGCGGGGGTACATCTGGGGCTCTTGGTGGGGCACCCCACGGAATCCACTTTCTCCGCTGGATCAAAGCTTGGCCTGCCAGAAGGGTTAGAGCCTCAATCTCAACGTCTACCTATTCCCACACAAAGGCCACTTGCCGAAGGTGGTATCTCGTAATTCCGGTGACACCTCCAATTGCGTAACTCTCGGTGTCCCTCTCCTGAATAATTGGGATATCCGCACCTCCGCACTGGTTAAGCGGCGTGGCGGCGGGGAGCGCAGCGAGGTTCCCGCCGACTGTTCCGCTTCCGTGCGTCGTTCTGCCCGCGCTCTGTTTGGCGGTGCCGTGGTTAGCGCACGAATTATCGAACGACGGGGACGCGATGACGATGATTCCGCCAGCTGATGCGGGGGCAGCGGTTGCGAGTCCGGCCCCGAGTGCTGCGGTGATGACTCCGAGGGTCGTGAGAGTCCTACGAGTGGTCATGTCCGACCAACGACGCGTGCCCCGTGCAGGCAGCGCCGTTTCGCCCGTCTAGCCCAACTGGCAAGAGGCACGCGGCTTAGACCCGTGGTGTTCCCGGTTCGAGTCCGGGGGTGGGCACTGCTGACCAGCTCGTTTGCTGTTCGGCGACGAGCACCAGGACCAACGACAACGAGCACCAGGACCAACTAGAAGCCTGGGACTTTCGGCACGTCGTCCCACGTCTTGTGCGGCTCACGAATGGGCCACGCAGCCATGGGCGTGATGCCCTCGCCGAGTGCTTGCCGGGCCGCTTCGTCGGTGCAGCACGGGCCGCAAATGTCGATGTCGCGTTCTGGTACGGCACGGGACGCTCCGCCCTGGTCGTCTCCGTCGATCAAGGGCCCGTGACAGCGAGGACACATGTTCTTCATAGCTCGACCGTAGCCAACTCAACTGCCCCGCACGGGGTGTTGCTCGAACTCGAACACCTAGGGGTGATCATGAGCTGTATCGACTGCACCAGTCCGGCAACTCGGCGGGGCCGGTGCGATGTTCACGACCAGGCGCACCAGGACCGGCCGTCGGTTCGGGCTCGGCGTTCGCGGGGCCGGCGACGGGCAAAGCGGTTCGACGCTGCTGCACGGCTCCGGCGGACCCTCGATCGCAAGGGGCACGGCTGGTGTGACTGGTGCCTGAACGACTTCCCCGCGGACGCTGTGGACGTGGATCACGTGCGGCCCCTCGCGTTGGGAGGGACCGACACGGACGGAAACGTTCAGGTGTTGTGCCGTGGGTGTCATCGGTTGAAGACCGGGACCGAGTTCGGATCGGCACGGGCGGACAAGCCCCCCGCCCCTGTTGTTGGTGCCCCCCTTGCCGCGT
>LIQL01000273.1 GCA_001418405.1 Streptomyces diastatochromogenes
CGCCGGCGCCGGCGACCTACCGGTCGTCGTGGGCGGCATCATTCCGTCGGCGGACGCCGCGGCGCTGCGCGAAGCGGGTGTCGCCGCCGTCTTCACCCCGAAGGACTTCGGGATCACGGAGATCATCGGCCGTATCGTCGACGAGATCCGCACAGCGAACCAACTCGACCCTCTGGAGGTCCTCGCATGACGCCCCCCGTTCAGCGTCTGCGTCCGCGCCGTTCGTGTCTGGCGGTGCCCGGCAGCAACCCCCGCTTCCTGGAGAAGGCCCAGGGCCTCGCCGCCGACCAGGTCTTCTTGGACCTGGAGGACGCCTGCGCGCCGCTGGCCAAGCCGCAGGCCCGGCACACCATCGTCACGTTCCTCAACGAGGGTGACTGGACCGGCAAGACACGGGTGGTGCGGGTCAACGACTGGACCACCGAGTGGACCTACCGGGACGTCGTCACGGTCGTCGAGGGCGCCGGCGCGAACCTCGACTGCATCATGCTGCCGAAGGTGCAGGACGCCGCGCAGGTGACCGCGTTGGACCTGCTGCTGACGCAGATCGAGAAGACCATGGGCCTCGAAGTCGGCCGGATCGGCATCGAGGCGCAGATCGAGAACGCCAAGGGCCTCGTCAACGTCGACGCGATCGCCGGCGCGTCGCCGCGCCTGGAGACCATCATCTTCGGCCCGGCGGACTTCATGGCGTCCCTCAACATGAAGTCCCTGGTGGTCGGCGAGCAGCCGCCCGGCTACCCGGCGGACGCCTACCACTACATCCTGATGCGCATCCTGATGGCGGCCCGCACCCACAACCTCCAGGCCATCGACGGCCCTTACCTCCAGATCAAGAACGTCGACGGGTTCCGCGAGGTGGCCGGCCGGGCGGCCGCGCTGGGCTTCGACGGCAAGTGGGTGCTGCACCCGGGCCAGGTCGAGGCGGCCAACGAGGTCTTCTCGCCGTCCCAGGAGGACTACGACCACGCCGAACTGATCCTGGACGCGTACGAGTGGTGCACGTCCGAGGCGGGCGGGAAGAAGGGTTCGGCGATGCTCGGCGACGAAATGATCGACGAGGCGAGTCGCAAAATGGCACTGGTCATCGCCGGAAAGGGCCGGGCCGCCGGCATGGTCCGCAAGTCCACTTTCGAAGCCCCGGAGGCATGAGCGCGATGCAGTTCGGCCGCACCTATGAAGAGTTCACCGTCGGCGACGTCTACAAGCACTGGCCGGGTAAAACGGTGACCGAATACGACGACCACCTGTTCTGCCTGCTGACCATGAACCACCATCCGCTGCACATGGACAGCAATTACGCGGAGCGGACCACCGACTTCGGGAAGAACGTCGTCGTCGGCAATTACATCTACTCCCTGCTGCTGGGCATGTCGGTGCCGGACGTCTCCGGAAAGGCGATCGCCAATCTGGAGATCGAATCACTGAAGCACGTGGCGCCCACGTTCCACGGCGACACGCTTTACGGCGAGACCACGGTGCTGGACAAGACGCCGTCGAAGTCCAAGTCCGACCGCGGCATCGTGCACGTCGAGACCAAGGGCTACAAGCAGGACGGCACCCTGGTCTGCGTCTTCCGGCGCAAGGTGATGGTGCCCACCGCCACCTACATCGAGGAGCGCGGCGGCGAGCAGCCCGGCCGCCCCGAGCTCAAGGCCCCCGCGGCCCGGAAGGAGAAGTGACCGGATGGCACGCCTGGCACGGACCGAGGGTCTGAACGACGTCCAGCAGGAAATCCTCTCCACCGTCCGCGACTTCGTGGACAAGGAGATCATTCCGGTCGCCACGGAACTGGAGCACCGCGACGCGTACCCGACGCAGATCGTCGAGGGCCTGAAGGAACTCGGCGTGTTCGGCCTGATGATCCCCGAGGAGTACGGCGGTCTGGGTGAGTCGTTGCTCACCTACGCGCTGACGGTCGAGGAGATCGCCCGCGGCTGGATGAGCGTCTCCGGCATCATCAACACCCACTTCATCGTGGCGTACATGCTCAAGCAGCACGGCACGCAGGAGCAGAAGGACCATTTCCTTCCGAAGATGGCGGCGGGTGAGATCCGGGGCGCCTTCTCGATGTCGGAGCCGGCGCTCGGTTCCGATGTGTCGGCCATTTCCTCCAAGGGTGTCCGGGACGGTGACGACTTCGTCCTCAACGGCCAAAAGATGTGGCTCACGAACGGCGGCTCCTCCACCCTCGTGGCGGTGTTGTGCCGAACGGACGAGGGGCACCCCGAAGGCACCGCCCCGCACAAGTCGATGACGACCTTCCTGGTGGAGAAGGAGGCGGGCTTCGGTGAGGTCCGACCGGGCCTGACCATTCCGGGCAAGATCGAGAAGATGGGCTACAAGGGCGTCGACACCACTGAGCTGATCATGGACGGGCTACGCATTCCGGCGGACCGGGTCCTCGGCGGCGAGACCGGGCGTGGCTTCTATCACATGATGGACGGCGTCGAGGTGGGCCGGGTCAATGTGGCTGCGCGTGGCTGCGGAGTCGCCCAGCGCGCCTTCGAGCTCGGCGTGTCGTACGCGCAGCAGCGACACACCTTCGGCAAGCCGATTGCCCAGCACCAGGCAATTCAGTTCAAACTCGCTGAAATGGCGACAAAGGTGGAGGCCGCGCATGCCATGATGGTTAATGCCGCACGCAAAAAGGACTCGGGGCAACGAAACGACCTTGAGGCGGGCATGGCCAAGTACCTCGCCTCCGAGTACTGCAAGGAGGTGGTCGAGGACTCCTTCCGCATCCACGGCGGCTACGGCTTCTCCAAGGAGTACGAGATCGAGCGCCTCTACCGGGAGGCCCCGATGCTCCTGATCGGCGAGGGCACGGCCGAGATCCAGAAAATGATCATCGGGCGACGGCTACTTGAGGAGTACCGAATCCAGGGCTGAACGTCCCATTTGGGTCGTTTTCCGCTAGATAAAGATCACACCGTGTCATCGTTCTTCGGCCACGGATTGGCTCTGGCTCTTGGCCAGTTGCCGCTCGCAACCGATAGCATCCCAGGAAAGCCGCCGTCCCCCGTATCCATACGCGGCATCCTCCGCTACGAAGGTCATCCATGCCCCACAGCCAATCCTCTGCACAACGCGGTCGCGTCCGCCTCGCGCGCGGAGCATCGCCGTGGCTCCTCCCGACCGTGGCAACGGCAGCGGTCAGCCTGGCCCGTTCCCGTCGCTCGGGACGCTGGGCCGCCGTCGCCGTGCCCACCACCGCACTCGCGGCGGGCATGCTGTGGTTCTTCCGCGACCCGGAGCGAGAGATCGCGCAGGGGCGCGTCATCTCTCCGGCCGACGGCGTGGTGCAGAGCATCATGCCGTGGAAGGACGGGCGCACCCGCGTCGCGATCTTCATGAGCCCGCTGAACGTCCACGTCAACCGTGCGCCGCTGGCCGGCACGGTGACGTCCGTGGAGCACATCCCCGGCGGATTCGTTCCCGCGTTCAACAAGGAGAGCGAGAACAACGAGCGGGTCGTCTGGCACTTCGACACCGAGCTCGGTGACATCGAGATGGTGCAGATCGCCGGCGCGGTCGCCCGCCGCATCGTGCCTTACGTGCCCCAGGGCACCAAGGTCGAGCAGGGCGAGCGCATCGGCCTGATCCGCTTCGGCTCGCGGGTGGACGTCTACCTTCCGGAGGGCGTCGAGCCGGCCGTCGAGGTCGGCCAGACCACGACCGCGGGGGTGACTCGCCTTGACCGTGATTGATCCCGAGACCCAGGCGGGCTGGGCGCCGGAGAACGACGGGGACGACGATGACATGCCGCTGTCGACGCGGTTGTCAATAGCGGACACCCTCACGCTCGGCAACGCCATCTGCGGCTTCATGGCCGTGTACTTCACCACCACCGGCGTCCTCATCCCGCACCTGACGGGCACCGAGGACGGCGGGATGGCGCGGCACAGCGCGGCGATGGCCGTGATCCTGATGCTCCTGGCATCGATCTTCGACCTCTTCGACGGGCTGGTGGCGCGCAAGCTGCGGGCCTCGGCGATGGGGGCCGAACTCGACAACCTCTCGGACCTGATCAGCTTCGGGTTGGCGCCCGCCTACTTCGTCGTGACCTGGGGCATGGTCGCCCAGGACGCGCACCAGAAGGTGTCGGTCGTCGCGGCGGTCGTCGTCCTCCTGGCGGTCGTGCTGCGCCTCGCCCGCTTCTCCTGCGTCACGATCCGTGACGGCATCTTCCAGGGGATGCCGAGCCCGTTCGGCGCCCTGACCGTCGTCGCCATCGTCCTGCTGGAGCTGCCGTTCCTGCCGACCCTGCTGGCGATCATCGGGGTGGCCTGGCTGATGGTGAGCCGGGTCGAGTACCCCAAGCCGCGCGGCCGGCTCGCGGTCGCCATGCTCAGCTGGATCGTGCTCAGCATGGGCATGCTCGCCGCCTGGGCCCTGGACGCCCCCGGCGGTCAGCTGCTCCTGCAGACCGGCTGCTCCCTGCAGATCGTTCTGGGCGCCATGATCCCGGTCTTCGCGACGGCCCGGAGGGTCAACACCTTCCGCGACAACCGCCGCGAGTCGCGCGCCGAATCGCACGCCGCGCACCAGCCCTGACGGCGGGCCGCCCCGGCGGCACCCACCGAGGACGCGAAGAGGCCCCGAGCGGAACGTTCCGCTCGGGGCCTCTTCGCATGGGGCGCCGTTCGTGTGGCGCGCGGCAGGTGGGGCCTGCCCTACGGGGCGGGGCCCCGTCCGGCCCCGGCACCGGGCCTCGTCGGTGGCTGACGAGGCCCGCCGCGGGAGCCGGCTCAGACCAGGAAGTCCCGCGCCAGCAGCTCCGCGGACCGCTCCAGCAGCGGACCCGCCTCGGCCATCGAGCGCGCCGGGTCCGACTCCAGGTCCGTCAGGGCGTAGGCGCGCTGGATGCCGGCCCCGGACAGCGCCTCCTGGGACAGCTGGAGCCGCCCGCAGACCGCGACCACGTCGATGCCCGCCGCGCGCGCCGCCGCGGCGACCCCGGCCGGCGCCTTGCCGTGCAGGGTCTGCTCGTCCAGCGACCCCTCACCGGTGATCACGAACGTGGCCCGGGCCAGCGCCGGCGCGAAGCCCAGCACGTCCAGCATCACGTCGATGCCCGGCCGGAACGCGGCGTCCAGCCCGACCAGCGCGCCGTAGCCGATGCCGCCGGCGGCACCGGCACCGGGCGCCAGCGCGTGCTCGGCGGCCTTGGAACCGACGACGCGCTCCAGCACCTCGGCGAAGTGCGCCAGCGCGCCGTCCAGGGCGGCGACGTCCTCCGGGCTCGCGCCCTTCTGGGGACCGTAGACCGCCGGCGCGCCCTTGGGGCCGGTCAGCGGATTGTCGACGTCACTGGCGAGCACGATCTCCGTGCGGGCCAGCCGCGGGTCGAGCCCCGACAGGTCGGCCGTGGCGAGCTCGCGCAGCCCGCCGCCGCCCGGACCGACCGGCGCCCCGTCGGCGTCCAGGAACCGGGCGCCCAGCGCCGACAGCATGCCCGCGCCGCCGTCCGTCGTGGCGCTGCCGCCCACCCCGAAGACGATCGAGGTCGCCCCCGCGTCCAGCGCGGCGAGCAGCAGCTCACCGGTGCCGTACGTGGTGGCCGTGAGCGGCGCGAAGACGCCCTTCGGGAGGTGCTGGAGACCGGATGCCTCGGCCATCTCCACCACCGCCGTACCGTCCTCGCGCAGCGCGAAGGTGGCCGTCACCGGCTCGCCGGTGGGCCCGGTGACCCGCGCCTCGTGCCGGGTGAAACCGGCCGCGAGGGCCGCCGCGGTCGTCCCGTCGCCGCCGTCCGCGACCGGCACCGCCGCCACGTCCAGCTCGGGGACCACGCGCCGCAGCCCGGCCGTGACGTGCTCGGCGACCTCGACGGCCGTGAGCGAGCCCTTGAACTTGTCCGCGGCGATCAGCACGTGTGCTGTGTTTGTCCTTGCTGCGTCCGCCACCGTGTTTCCCCTTGCTTTCGAACTGGCAGTCGCGCCGTTGAGACCTTATCCGCCCGGCGCCCCGGCGAACAGAGCGGACCAAGATCACCCGCGTGTCCGCACCCCCTCCCACCTCTGGCCCTCGCTTCGCCTCCAGGCCGATCACCCCCTAGGCTCGCCGCCGTGACGACCACGGACGACGACTACGCCACCTACATCGCCGGCCTCCCCCGCGTCCTCGCGGGCGCGGCAGCACTCTTCCGCGACGCGGAAGGCCGCCTCCTGCTCGTGGAGCCCAACTACCGCGACACCTGGCTCCTGCCCGGCGGCACCATCGAGTCGGACACCGGAGAGTCGCCGCGCCAGGCCGCCCGTCGCGAAACCGTCGAGGAGATCGGCCTCGACGTGGAACTCGGCCGGCTGCTCGCCGTCGACTGGGTCCGCAGCACCGCCCGGCCACCCCTGGTGTGCTACGTCTTCGACGGCGGAGTGCTGGACACGGACCAGTTCGCCGCCATCCGGTTGCAGCAGGAGGAACTGCTGTCCTGGCGCCTGCTCCACTGGGACGAGGCGGCGCCGCTCCTCGCCGACGACCTGCGACTGCGGATCCGCGGCGCCCTGGACGCCCTGGAACACGGCCACGGCCCCCTGGAACTCGAGGACGGCCGGCCACCGGC
>LIQL01000274.1 GCA_001418405.1 Streptomyces diastatochromogenes
GGCGGGCGTCGGGGCCGGGAGGGTGGGCGGTCCGTTCTTCTTCGCATGCGTACGGGGCAGGAATCGCATGGGTACCTCGTGGGTCACGTCCGGTCGGGAAGCGGTGGGAGGGGTAGGGGGTCAGGCGGTGTTCCCGGAGCGGCTTCCGGGCAGCTGCTGCGGGTCCAACGCGTAACCGATGCGATGCACGGTGCGGATCAGCGCCCGGTGGTCGGGGCCGAGCTTGCGGCGCAGGCGGGCGATGTGGACGTCTACGGTGCGCAGGTCGCCCATGGGTGCCTGCTGCCACACCAGTTCCATCAGCCGGCGCCGCGTGTGGATGCGGTCAGGATAGGCGGCGAGATGGGCGATCAACTCGAACTCCATGCAGGTGAGGGGGAGCTGATGGCCCTCGATGGAGGCGCGTCGGATCGCGCAGTCGACGACGAGGCCGTCCACGCGGTACACGGGAGCCTGGGGCGGCTCCGTGGCCTCGGGGGTGTGCGGTGGTTGCGGGACGGGCCACGTCGTGTCCCGCGCTCGTGGTGCGGGCGGGGTCGCTCGGTCGTGGTGGACGCGGTCGGCTGTGCGGTGGCTCAAGGTCATGTCGTTTCCTGTCGGCTCGGTGTGTTGAGGACAGTCGTGCGTGGGGCGTCGGGCACCGCAGGCGGCGCCGGCTCGGGGTGCTGGTGCGGCATGGCGGGCAGCGCTCACCTGCCCGCAGGAGCGGGCCGGATGGGGGGAGGGGCGCCATGACCTCTCTGGGCAGGGAAGCAGGCGCGGGTTCCTACCGGTGCGGCGTTCGCGGAGCCGCTAGTGCCAGGTGGCTTCGAGGCGGGGCCGGCCATCGGGGCCCGTGACGGTGTGCCAGTGGGCGTGCAGCCCAGTGGGCCGCTCCCGGCCGGTCGCCCCGGTCGCGGACGCCGGACGGGGCAGTGTGCGGACAACGGTGCTGTCGAGAGGGCTGTCGGCGATGCGCCGCAGCACTGCGGAGAGCAAGTCGCGTACGACGCGGCGGGTGTTCCCGCGCCGGAGGGCGGGGCGGTGGATGTGGACAGCGGTGAAGACGGACATGCGGGAGTCACCTCCGTGGGGCGGCGCGCTGTCGGCGTAGGACAGGCATGGCCGGGGGCGGGTGAACGATGCGGTGGTGTGCGGGCTTCAGTGCCCGCGGGAGCTACGGAGCGTGTCCGGCTCGGGTGGCCGAGGAGGCGGCTTCGGTGAGGCGGTCGGCCGCGGGCAGCGGCAGGTCGGCGAAGCGGGCGAGCCAGTGGGCGTCGTGGCCCTGCTGGGCGAGGAGGTAGGCCAGGTGCACGCGCGGCTCGTACCTGGCGCGCGGATCGCGGGGGAGTGGGCAGGTACTGGGGCCGTCGAGCAGGTACTCCCGCTCGGTGCCGTCATGCAGGGCCAACTGCACACGCGGGCAGATGTGGCCGGTGGGGCTCGGGCCAGGACGTTGGTCGGTGGCGTGGTGGTGCCGCCGGGCCGGTGCGGTGAGCTTGGTGAGGTGCGGGAGAAGGCGCATGGGTGCCCTCCCATCTCCGTGAGGGGTCGGTGGGGTGGCGGCGGGCGGGGAGGTGCCGCCGCCACCCCGGCACGGGAGTGGTCGGTTGTCGACGTGCGTGGGTCAGCTGCCGAGGGCAACCTGGACGATCTTGATGACGACCAGGACCGCCGCGACCAGCAGGTAGGTGCGCAGGGCTCCCATACCGATCTTGCGGCCGGTGGACATGACCGGCCGGGTCAGCGTCTCCAGCGGCGGCATCCGCCACGAGTCGCGGCCGGTGCGGTCGATGGGGTCTTCCTTGGTGGCGGTGCGTCGGCGGGTGAAGGCGTAGCCGGCGGCCAGCACTCCGGCGACGCCGCAGCCGGCCATGATGTCGAGGATGGCGGCCGCGCTGATGTCGGGGAAGAGCACCGAGGCGGTGAGGATGATCGACAGTGACACCAGGACGCCGACGACCGCCGCGGTGAAGGCGTTGGTCTTGGGCCCGTTCACCCACGGTCCGAGGACCTGCTTGTCGTTGCAGAGCAGCAGCAGGAAGACGGAGGCGGAGGGCAGCAGGACCCCGGCGAGGGTCTGCACGCCCTGGGTGAGCAGGCCGAGCGGGGAGCCGGGGATCAGCACGATGGTGGCCGCAGCGGCGACGAGGCCGGCGTAGACGGCGTAGAAGCCCTTGGCGCCCTTGATCCCCCGGTGCAGGGAGTGCTTCATCCCGAACACGTCACCGATCGCGTACGCGGTGGACAGCGACACCGCGAACGCGCCGATGATCGACGCGTCCAGCAGGGCGATCGCGAAGAGGACCCCGGCGACCTTGCCGGCCTTGGCCGCGATGCCGTTGATCAGGCCCGCGGTGTCGGTGAAGTCGCCGAAGCCCTTCGTCCCGGCGAACGCGGCGGCGACCAGGCCCATCAGGGCGGCGGCGCCGATGACGACGACGGCGATGCCGATCCACAGGTCGACCTTCTCGTACTTCATGAAGCGCGGGGTGATGCGCTTGTCGATGACGTAGGACTGCTGGAAGAACAGCTGCCAGGGCGCCACGGTGGTGCCCACGATCCCGATGATCAGCAACATGACGGTGGCCAACTCGCCGCTGCCGCCCGGGATGACCGGGGTCACGAAGTCGTGGGCCATCTGCGACGTCTTGGGGTGGAGCATGAAGTACAGCGGGACCAGGAGGAGCGAGGCGGCGCACAGGGCGACGGCGATCCGCTCGAAGCGGCGGAAGGAGCCGGTGAAGGCGGAAGCGATGATGACGGCTGCGGCCAGGATCACCGAGGCCGTCTTCGGCAGCCCCAGGTAGTCGGCGGCCATGGTGATGCCGATGAACTCCGTGACCAGCGTCAGCGCGTTGAGCAGGAACAGGTCGATGACACTGAACGCGCCCCAGAACTTCCCGAACCGCTCCAGGATCAGGCGCGCGTGCCCCACTCCGGTCACCGCGCCGAGACGCAGCACCATCTCCTGGTTGACGTACAGGACGGGGACGAGCAGGAGCAGGGTCCACAGCAGCTGCGTGCCGTAGTTCTGTCCGGCCTGGCCGTACGTGGCGAAGGCGCCGGCGTCGTTGTCGCCGACCATCACGATCAGGCCGGGGCCGACTATCGCCAGCAACGTCTTGAGTTTGGCGGACAGGCCCCGGCGTTCGCCGGTGTCGTCGTGCTTGATGGTGCCGAGCGCACCGCGGATGTCGCCCACGTGCGCGTCGTCGAGGACTGCGCTGCGCGGCGCGGGAACGGTCTTGTCGTTGATCAGGCTGGTCATGGCGGGCCTCCCAATTCCCCCGTTGGGGAGCGGTGTTGAGGGCGCGCGGGAGCCGTCCCGTTGCGAGCGCGCAGCCCGGACACCCGGGACGGCGAAGGCCGTACGGGTGCCTGGGGCGTGGCGGCGCGTGCGCGCGGGAGAGGTGGTTACCGCGTACCGGAGGTCGAGAAGGACATGCGAATCCGGATGACGGGCCTACTGTGGCCCGGACTACTGCAACTGCAGTCCATGTCTCTCGCCTCCTCCCGGCCGGAGCGCACGTGGGCGCTGGACGACGCGGCAAGGAGCAGACCGGTCCCGATGACCGGTTCACCCCAACTCGTCAGAGCTTTGGCACTGCACGGCGTATTCCGCTTGTGGGGGAAGCCACTTGGGGTCACCCCTTAGGCCGGGGAGACCTGTCCTGAACCTGGGCGTCTCTCGACGTCGTCGGGTCAGTGGCCTGTGTCCGTGCAGACGCCTCACCGAACGAGGTGCCTTCTTCAAACCTCCAGAAGCATAACGGCATAGTTGCGAGATCACGCAACTGCTTGGCGAAGTCTTGACGCGCCTCGCCACGGAACCTGTTCCCGGCCGCAGTCGGCTCCACCCTGCGGCGGAGCGGGCCGCTGCGTCGCCTCCGTGGGCCTTGGTGTTCCCCGTCCCGTGCGCCGTTCTGCGAGCCGGTGGACTCGTGGCCGATTCCGGAATGTCAGGGAGAGCTGAGAGCTCGGATGGCATTGCTCAAGAGGCCGGTCCCTCACTCATCCCGTTCAGGAAGGACGCTGGATCGTCGGGCGCATCCCGCTCTACGGTGGCCCCATGAGCGCTCATTCGGAGGCCGCCGTCGCGCCCGTCGCGGCCCATGAACCGCCGTACTACGTGGCCGTCTCCGTGGCCTTATCCCGTGGCCGAGATCCCTGGGCGGAGCACTTTCTGTTCAGGCACCAAGCTCAGGCACCAAGCTCATGCAGTGCCGTCGTTTCTCGCGCACGTCCATGAGGCTCACGGCCGATGGCTGCCGTCGTGGTCATCGGTTGTGCCGGTGGGTGGGAGTGGGGCTGTTGGGGGCGAGGCGATCTCGGTGGCGGCCCAGGCGGCGAGGAGTTGCAGGGCGTCATGGTCGGGGGTGCCGGGAGCGGCGCTGTAGGCGGTGAGGGTGAGACCGGGCTGGGCGGACAGGTCCAGGGCGTCGAAGTCGAGGGTGAGCACGCCGACGGCGGGGTGACGGAAGGACTTGCGGCCGGTGTGGTGCAGGCGCACGTTGTGTTTGGCCCAGGCGGTGCGGAATTCCTCGCTGCGGGTGACGAGTTCACCGATCAGCTGCGTCAGGTCGTTGTCGTGCGGGGCGCGCCCGGCCTCGGTGCGCAGTAGGGACACGGTGGTGTTCAGGGACTGCTCCCAGTCGGGGAAGAAGTCGCGGCCGAGCGGGTCGAGGAACTGGAAGCGGGCGATGTTGGCCTGTTGGGCGGTGGGGGCGCGGAACAGGGGCGAGTACAGGGCGCGGCCGAGGGAGTTGGTGGCGAGGATGTCGAGGCGGCCGTTGCGGATGAAGGCCGGGGAGTCGGTCATGGAGCGCAGGACGCGCAGGATGCTGTCGGGGAGTGGGCCGCGGGCGCGCCTGCGGTGGGCTGGGCGTTTGGCGGCGGCGCGGGCCAGGTCGTAGAGGTGGGCGCGTTCGGCCTCGTCGAGATGGAGGGCGTTGGCGACGGCGTCGAGGACTTCTTCCGAGGCCCCGGCGATGCGGCCGCGTTCCAGGCGGACGTAGTAGTCGACGCTGACGCCCGCGAGCATGGCGACTTCCTCGCGGCGCAGGCCCTTTACCCGGCGGTTGGTGCCGTAGGCGGGCAGCCCGGCCTGCTGGGGGGTGATCTTGGCGCGGCGGGAGGCCAGGAACTCGCGGATGTCGCTCTCGATGCTCACGCCTTCCACGCTAAGCCGGACAGCGCAGATGTGGGGGTGCCTGTCAGTACCTGTGACAACAGTCCCTTCCGCACCCCTTTGAGCTGCGGTTTCCTCGAAGGCGTCAGCGGCTGAGGCTGCCGGAAACGACCCGGGAGACGAGCCGTGGTGCTGCCGGAGGGCCGCCCGCACCCCACGGTGGAGGTGACCGGTCCGCCCGTGTTGATCAAGGAGTTGTTCGTATGCCTGAGCAGTCCGCCCCGCAGGAACTTGCCGAGATCGCGCCCAAGCTCGTCGCGCTCATCGACGACGTCCTGTTCGGTGATGTCTGGGAGCGTCCGGGGCTGTCTCCGCGGGATCGCAGTCTGGTCACAGTGAGTGTGCTGTCCGCCCTCTACCGCAACGAGCAGCTCGGTTACCACCTCGGTGTCGCCCTGGACAACGGGCTCACGGTGGAGGAGCTGTCCGAGGCGATCACCCATCTGGCGTTCTACGCGGGCTGGCCCAACGCCATCACCGCGATCACGCAGCTCAAGAAGATCGTCGACGCCCGCAACGCCGCGTGATCCCACCACCCCTACGGAGGATCCGTCTGATGAGCAAGGTGTTCTTCATCACCGGCGCCGGGCGCGGACTCGGCACCGACATCGCCCGCCAGGCACTGGCCGCCGGGCACCGGGTCGTGGCCACCGGCCGCCACCGCGAGCGCGTCCTCGACGCCCTCGGCGGTGAGCAGGCCAACCTCCTCGCCGTCGCCCTGGACATCACCGACCCGGACGCCGCGGCGACGGCCGCCCAGGCTGCCGTCGACCACTTCGGCCGGATCGACGTCCTGATCAACAACGCCGCCAACTTCTACGCCGGGTTCTTCGAGGAGCTCTCGGACGCGCAGATCCGCGACCAGATCGAGACGAATCTGTTCGGCCCGATGAACGTCACCCGCGCCGTGCTGCCCGTCATGCGGGCCCAGCGCTCCGGGCACGTCCTCACCCTCTCCTCCCTCGCCGGAGTGGTCGGCGTCGACTTCTGCGTCGCCTATTCGGCCGCCAAGTTCGGAGTCGAGGGCTTCATGGAATCCCTGCACCACGACGTCGCACCCTTCAACATCCACACCACCATCGTCGAGCCGGGCTTCTTCCGCACCGAACTCCTCGTGGACGCCTCCACCACCTACGCCGAGGGCTCCATCGACGACTACGCCGAGCGCACCGCCGCGACCAAGAAGGTCTGGGAATCCATGAACGGTGCGCAGAGCGGCGACCCCGCCAAGCTCGCCGACGCCCTGCTCAAGGTCGCCGACCTGCAAGCGCCCCCGCTGCGGTTCGTCGCCGGCGACGACTGCCTCCAGGCCGTCGAGACCAAGGCCAAGACACTCCTGGCACAGGTCGACGCCTCGCGAGCACTGGGTTCCGGCCTGAACCACGACGACGCCTGAGCCCCGCATCCACAACCACCGAGGAAAAGTCATGGAACACGTCACCGACACCCCCACCACGAAGGCCCCGGCCGAGCGCTTCACCGGCGATGTCTACCTCAACCTCATCGAAGCCCCCGCGGAGCCCGCGCGCCTGGCTGTCGGCCTGGTGCGCTTCACCCCCGGCGCCCGCACCCACTGGCACTCCCACGCCAACGGGCAGCTCCTCTACGTCACCGACGGCGTCGGCCTGGTCGGCACCCGCGACGGCCAGGTGACCCGCATCACCGCTGGTGAGACCCTCAAGTGCCCCGCAGGCGAGGAGCACTGGCACGGCGCCACCGACACCAACCTCATGGCCCACCTCGCCATCGTCGTCGGCGACCCCAACGGTGACGGCACCACCTGGCTGGAGCCGGTTGCCGACGAGCAGTACGCCGAGGCCCAGGCCACCCACGCCTGAACCCCACCGCTCCGCAGCCACCAGCACAGGCCGCACCCACAGCGGCCTGAGGTGCGGCCGATCTTCACCGTGCCGATCTCACGGGGCTCGCCGTCAATGGGAAGGACGAGCGTGAACGGGGGCTTATCTGATGCTGCGTCAACTGTCCTGTGTCAGCAGGGTGTCGGTGCCCGTCGTCTGGCCTGTGGCATCTACGGCGGGGGCGTCATCGACCCCCGTGAACCACACGTTGCTGTCTCCCACCCCTGCTGTGGCCGCCGTCCCCTGGGTGCCCCGGCATGCGCCGGGGCACCCGTGCTCAGGCTTCGGTCAGCTCTTGGGCAGCAGGACGGTGTCGATGATGTAGACGGTGGCGTTGGCGGTCTGCACGTTGCCGCAGACCACCTTGGCGGAGCCGTCGACCGTGTAGTCCTCGCCGGAGCCGGACGTGGTGAGCTTGTTCTTCGCCAGCGTCTCGTACGAGCCGTCAGCGAGCTTGGCCGGGGCGATCTTCTCACCGACGACGTGGCCGGTGAGGATCTTGGTCAGCATCGCCTTGTCAGCCAGGACCTTGTCGAGCTGGGCCTTGGGGATCTTGTTGAAGGCGTCGTTGGTCGGCGCGAAGACGGTGATGTTCTTGGCGCTGTTGAGGGTGTCGACCAGGCCGGCCTTCGTGACGGCGGTGACCAGGGTGGACAGGGCCGGGTTGTGGGAAGCGGCGGTGGCGACCGGGTCCTTGGCCATGCCGTCGAAGCTGCCCTTGCCGTCCTTCGGGACGGCCGAGCAGGCCGGGCCGAAGGGCTTGGCCATGGTGTTCATGCCGCCGCCGGTGTCGCTGCCCTTGGTCGGCTTGGCCGCGGCAGAGGACGTGTCGGACGCCTTGTCCTTGCTCCCGGTGCCGTTGTCGCCGGAGCAGGCGGCCAGTGCGACCGGCAGCACGGCGGCGGCGGTCACGGCGAGGACGGTACGGCGGATACGCAGGGTGTTCACAGGGTTCTCCCAATGTTGTTGTGAGGTCGTTCTGTTGGTTGTGGGCGGTGGTTAGGTCACGGTGACCACCACCGAGTGCCAGCCGGAGGCGCCGTCCGGGATGGGGCGGGCCCGTGCGTCGGTCTGGGTGTAGCCGGTGCGGTCGGTGGCACGGACTTCGAGCGTGTGGGTGCCGGGCTTCGCGTCCCACTGCCACCACCACTGCCGCCAGGTGTCCACCGGGCCCTCGGCGGCCAGTTCGGCCTGGCGCCAGTCACCGCCGTCGACGCGGATCTCGACGCGGTCGACGCCTTTGTGTTGGGCCCAGGCCACGCCCGCCACGGCCACCGACCCGACCTTGAGGGACGCGAACGGTTTGGGGGTGTCGATGCGGGACTCGGTCTTGATCGGCGCCTCGGCCGCCCAGTCACGCTTGACCCAGTACGCGTCGTACGCGTCGAACGTCGTGAGCTCGATGTCCTGGATCCACTTGCAGGCCGAGACGTAGCCGAACAGGCCGGGGACGAGCATCCGGACGGGGAAGCCGTGCTCGAAGGGCAGTGGCTCGCCGTTCATCCCCACCGCCAGCAGTGCGTCCCGTCCGTCCAGGACCGTCTCGACCGGGGTGCCGATCGTCATGCCGTCGACGGAGCGCGCGACGAGTTGGTCGGCCGGGCCGCCCCGGGACGGCGGGCGCACACCGGCCTCGTGCAGCAGGTCGGCGAGCCGGACGCCGAGCCAACGGGCGGTCCCGACATAGGGGCCGCCGACCTCGTTGGACACGCACGTCATGGTGATGTCGCGTTCGAGCAGCGGCCTGTCCAGGAGGTCCTGGAAGCTGAGGGTCAGCGGCCGGCTGACGCCCTTGCCGTGCAGGCGCAGCTTCCAACCGTCGACATCCACGCGGGGAACGGTCAGCGCGGTGTCCACGCGGTAGAAGTCGCGGTTGGCGGTGGTGAAAGGGCTCAGCCCCGGCAGCTTGAGGTCCACCCCACGCGGCAGTTTGGGGGCCGGAGAAGCGGGCGCCGGGAGTTTCACCGTGGCCCGGGACGCCGCCGCCTGCCTGGCGCCGACCGCATTGAGCCGCAGCCCGAGGAAGCCCATGCCGGTGGACGCAGCCGCCACCCCGAACGCGCCGACGACGAAGCCCCTGCGATCCACCCCGGAGGCCGACGGCGACGACGACCGTGGTCGGCCTGACACGATCAGCCGCCCCGCCAGCAGATACAGCACCACCGCCGCCACAAGAGCCCCCACGACGGAGGGGACCGCATCGGTCACTCCGGTCGAGTCGGGGCGTCCCGTTGCGGCCAGGGCGCCCACGACGCCGAAGACGAGAACGCCGGCCGAGGCCGTTTTCCGCGACCGTGGCGCCAGCATCCCCAGCGCCATCGCGAAGAGCGCGAGCACGCTCACGATGCCGAGCTGCAGGATCAGTTTGTCGTTGGTGCCGAAGTTCCGGATCGCCCAGTCCTTCACGCCCGCGGGCGTCCGGTCGATGGCCGCACCGCCCACCGCGGCGACCGGGCCGACTCCGGGACGTACCGCGACCGAGGCCAACTCCGCGACGGCAAGCGCCGCGTACCCGGCCACGAGGCCGCTCAAGGCGCCAAGGGCCGCGTGCGAAAGGACCTTCCGTCGCGTACTCATGCCCGGGATTCGGAACCGTCGGGCGCGCGGATTGGTCGAATGCCGAGAAGTCTTTCGCCCGGGCGAGAGGTGGCGGAACGCCCTCTTCGAACCGTGCGGCTGCCGGCAACCGCAGCGTCTGCCGATGCGGACGCGCCTGCCGAGTAAGTCCCGCCTCCTCCACCGCCGCGGGACAGCACCACCGGGCAGGCCGTCGACGGCGAAGCGAGCCTCAGCAGTGACTACGGGCGGCCGAAGTGCGTGGGGCGGTAGCCGCTGCGCAGCGGGGCCGTCCGGACGTGCGCGCCAGGCTTCGGGGCCTCGACGTACGTGCCGCCACCCAGGTAGATCGCCACGTGGTTGATGCCCGACGCCCGACCGCTGTCGGACCAGAAGATCAGGTCACCGCGGCGCAGCTGGCCCGAGGTGATCCGGGTTGTGGCGGCGTACTGGTCGGCGGCCACGCGGGGCAACTGGATGCCGGCCCGCCGGTACGCCTGCTGCACCAGCCCGGAGCAGTCGAAGCTGTTCGGCCCGTTGCCTCCCCAGACATATGGTTTGCCGACCTGGGCCAGCGCATACCCAATGGCAGTCTCGTGGCGGCTGTTCCCCGTTGCACGCGGCGGGGCAGGGGCAGTGCCGCGTCCTGTGCCCGTGTCGTTGCCGTGCCCCTTGGTGCGGGCTTGGTAGATGCTGTGGTGACTGGTCCATCGCCACTGGCCCTTGGCGTTCTTGAACCAGTATCGTGATCCGTCCCATCCTTGCCGGATCCCGGGGGTGCTGCCGGCCTTCTTCGGCGGTGCCTGTTTGCTGGCGCTTCCGGTGCGGGCTTGGTAGATGCTGTAGTGGCTGGTCCATCGCCACTCGCCGCTGTTGTTCTTGAACCAGTATCTCGTACCGTCCCAACCCGACTTGCTGGGTGCGGACTGGGCGTTGGCGACTGCCGCGCCAGGGCCCATGCTGACGACGCCAACTCCCGCGAGGAACGTGGCGGCTAGGACCGTCCGCCGCACGGCGGGCCGTAGACCGTTGTTGCCGGCCTGGGGCAGCCGGCGAGGCGTGGCATTCGGAGTGAGGCAGTGAGCGCATCGACAGTCGGCTATCACCGAGGCTGCCTGCTGGCTACTTCCCCGACGAGCCTCCTCGAAGCGAATCAACGTCGAGTGGGTGGGTGTGGTCATGCGGATTACCTCTCCTCGTTGTTCTCAGGCCGATCTGCTGGAGCGGGCACGGAACTCGTGGCCGCTTTGGTCGGACGGGTAATCGAGGGACTCGACCTCGTCCGGGTGTTGAAGGGCGCACCGGTCCGGACATCGGCGGTCGGTGCCAGGAAGGCGACCAGCAGGTGCTCCATCAGCGCGTTGCGGGCGGTGCTGTCCAGCTCCTGCGCGGTGGTGTGCTCAAGTCGCTGCACGGCGAGGCTGGCGGTCTCGATGGCGTCGTCGAGGACGACGGTGCGCAAACTCGCTTCCAGATCGGCGAGTTGCCGGCGGCGCATGCTCTCGGCCACCTCGGGTGCGTAGTCGAGAGCCAGTGGCTGGACCGAGAACACCTCCAGGCCGACCGGGGTGACCTGGGGCGCCAGCCAACAGGTCAGTTCGTCGCCGAACCAGTCGCCGTCGCGCAGCGCCGGACCGGGCACGCCGTTGCTGTCACACGGCAGGGCACTGGCGGTTCGGGTGACGGCAGCCTGGACCTGTTCGCGCAGATAGCCCTCGTGGTCGGCAACGGTGAAGTGGGCGCGAGCGGTGTCCTTGACCCGCCAGACGAGCAGCAACTTCACCACGATGGGCAAGCCGGTACGGTCCACGACGTGGACGTTCTCGCTGCGCCAGTGCCGCAGTCCGACGTCGACCCGACGACGGCGCAGCAGCGGGTTGACCCAGAGCAGCCCGGTACGTCGCACGGTGCCCCGATAGCGGCCCCACCTGGTGAGAACGCGTGCCTGCCCGCTGGAGTTGACGAGCAGGCCGGTGACGCTGAGGAGCACAAGCAGGCCGGCGACGACGAACACCGTGAGCATGCCCGCGGTAGGTGCGTCCGGACTGCCTGCCCTGACGGCGGGGCTTCGGATGTCCGGCAACGCGTCCCAGTACGGGATCCGGCCGGTCGCCCCGAGGATCGCGACCATGGTGGCGGTACCTGCCAGCAGCATCATCAGGGCGACCCAGCCAGGCAGAGCGGCGGCTCGGTTCTCGCGGAGGGTCGGATCCACCCGCGGAGTGCGCCGACGGGCCGGACGGCCCGGGGGCTGGGGACTGGGGATGTCGGCACCGGTGTGAGAGGCGCCAACTCCCTCACCCGCAACCGGCGATGTCGTCGTGTGCTGCGCTGCGGCGATGTCGGGTGGGGTCGCCTTCCCGGACGGGGCTTTCCACCGGACCTTCGAGGCCACCGCCGTGTGTGCGCCGGCACTGCCCTGGGGAGTGCCGGCCGCTGAGGTTGGCGGAGGCAGGGGCCGGAGCCTTGGCCACTGTGAAGCATCGCGGTTGACGTCCATCCAGACATCCTCAAGATCGGGGTGGTCAACGCTGTCCGGTGGGAAGCGGCGGGGTGTGTCAGACCAGGCGTGATACCTGGTCGACTGTTGAATGCCGCTGCTCGCTCGACGAGGAGTACGCGCGAGGACCTTTCCTCGTGTTCGGCTCTCACGACTGAGGCCGTGGTCGCTCGGCCGGGGCGGGCGCCTCTGGTGCGGCACGGGGCGGCACAGGCTCACCGCGGCTATGTCGGTCCTGGATGCGGGGTGTGACGGAGGTTGGGGCCATGCCTTGGCCCAGGCGGTATCCCTTGCCGTTGTCCACGCAGATCACTTCGGGGCAGCCGAGCTTGTGGCGCAGCCTGCTGACGGTGGTACGGACGGTGTTGGTGCGTGAGTTCATGTGGGTGTCCCAGATATCGGCCAGCAGGTCCTCGTGGGGTATGGGCTGGCCCTTGGCTTCCATGAGAAGTCGCAGCACGGCGAACTCCTTGGGGGTCAGGGTGACCAGTCGCTCGTGGATGCGAACCTCACGGCGCGCCTGGTCCAGGGTGATTCCTTCGTGGCGCAGGATCAGTGGGGCCGCAGTTCGACGGCGTCGGCTGAGCGCTCGTATGCGTGCGACGAGTTCGATGGAGGCGAACGGCTTGGACAGGCAGTCGTCGGCGCCCGCGCGCAGTCCTTGGACCCTGGCCTCACTCTGGTTGGCAGTCAGCAGCAGTATCGGCGGCGGTACTTGTCGTCCGGCGATGCTGCGGCACAGCTCGTAGCCCCCAATCGTCGGCAGGTTCTGATCGATGATGACGACGTCGTAGTCGTTGCAGATGCTCAGCCGTTCGGCCTCGTCGCTGCGGTGAGCGAAGTCGACGGCCATGGCACTTCGACGCAGTTCGCTGGCGACTGCCTGAGCCGAGACGCTGTCGTTGTGAGCGAACAGAATTCTCATGGTTTTCCTTGCGCCCGCGGTGTCCCGCTCCGGGTGGCTCGTGCGGGGGCGGAATCGCGTGGTCGCTCGGGGCCTCGCTACCTTCCCGGGTCAGATGTCGGAGGCCGGGGAGGGCTCCGCGGGTCGGTGCGCTGTGCCGGTGCGGATCAGGACGAGGAAGGAGTTGAGTTCCTTCTTCACGACGGGGGCCAGCAGGTAGAGGCCGGTGATGTTGATGACCGCCAAGAGGAAGAGCACCGCGTCGGCCATGCTGATCAAGGCGCTGAGGGAAAGCACGGGACCGACGGCGACGAACACGATGAAGAGCAGTTTGTAGAGGGTCTCGGTGGTGCGGCTGCGGCCGACGAGGAACGTCCACGCCTTGAGGCCGTAGTAGCCCCAGGTGATGATCGTGGAGAAGGCGAACAGGAGTACCGCGACGGCCAAGAGGTAGGGAAACCACGGCAGTACGGTGGCGAAGGCATCCGAGGTGATGGTCACGCCTTCGGGAGCCGTTCCGGTCTCGGCTGCCGTCGCGCGGGCTTGGTTCCAACCGGGGGTGGAGGCGATGACGATGGTCAACGCGGTCATGGTGCACACCACGACGGTGTCGATGAACGGCTCCAGGAGGGCGACCAACCCTTCGGTGACGGGGTGGCGGGTTTTGACGGCCGAGTGGGCGATGGGGGCGGAACCGAGACCTGCCTCGTTGGAGAATGCGGCCCGTTGGAACCCGATGATCAGTGCGCCGATGACGCCGCCGGCCACGCCTTCGGCGGCGAACGCCCCGTGGACGATGGTGCCCACGGCGCTGGGCAGAGCCTGGACGTTGACCAGGATGACGACGGTGCAGGCCGCTATGTAGATCCCGGCCATGACGGGAACGAGGCGGCTGGTGACCTTCGCGATCGAGCGGATGCCACCGAACAGCACGAGCCCGGTCAGCCCCGCCAAGACCAGGCCGAACGCCAGAGCACCCGTCGAGGAGCCGAACAGACCGTCGTCGCCACCAGTCACCGACCTCAGCTGAGCGAAGCTCTGGTTGGCCTGGAAAAGGTTGCCGCCGAACAAGCCGAAGAAGAGCAGGGCCACAGAGGCCAGGACGGCCAACACCTTGCCCAGGCCCGCCATGCCGCGCTCGGCAAGGCCCTTGCGCAGGTAGTGCATCGGGCCGCCGGAGACGGTCCCGTCCGCGTGGCACTCGCGGTACTTGACTCCGAGTGTGCACTCCACGAACTTCGTGGCCATCCCCAGTAGGCCGCACAGGACCATCCAGAAGGTTGCGCCGGGGCCACCGATGGTCACCGCGACGGCGACGCCGGCGATGTTGCCCAGTCCGACCGTGCCGGAGACGGCTGCGGTCAGTGCCTGGAAGTGGGTGACCTCACCCGGGGCGTCGCTCCGGCTGTGCTTGCCGCGTACCAGGTCGAGGGCCAGGCGGGCCCGACGTATCTGCACGCCCCTGAACCAGATGGTGAAAACCGCGCCCGCGACGACGAGCCAGGCGACGATCCAGGGAAAGGAGACCCCGAAGAGGCTGACTTCCGCGAAGACGATCTCGGACAGGCGGGTGGACAGGGGCTCGACAACGCCGTTGACGGCGCTGTCGACGCCCGAGGTGAGCGAATCGAGAAAGGACATCAACAACCTCGCTGACTGGGAGTCTTGGACGCCACGGCGGGGCGACGGATCCGAGGGGAGGGGCTGCTCGCCGCGCGGGGGACAGGCGCGGCGGGAGTGCCCGGAACGCGTAAGACGTCAACGTGGTGGGGGAGCTTGGGGGTGTGTCCGGCTGGCCACTGCTGATCGTGCATCCTGGCCGTCTCCTCGTCTTCAACGGGCCGCTGGGCCGCCGGTACAGCACCGCGCCAGCACGATGCGGCGCACTCTCAAGGAAGTGCGGTGCGGTCGCGGAGAGCTCGCTGCGTGACTCGTGTGCCGTGTGCCGGGCGCATCCTTGATGGCGAAGGGCGGGGCTCGGCCGGCGGCGATTCCCCCGGCGATCACCACCGTTTCGTGCACAGATAAGCAGTTGCCCGTTCACACGGACGTAAAAGTCGCTTTCGCCGGCACGGTGACGGTCCGATACACCGACTCTGTGTATGTGTCGACTGCGCATGCCGGGGGACGGGGCGTCGTCCTGTGCGGCAGGGGTCAGATCAGGCGGGGGCGCTGACATGGCTCTGTGGGACGGGTAGTTCGCACCACACGTGTTTGTGCTGGTCCTGGTGTCGGACCACTCCCCAGGCTTGGCTCAATGCGGCGACGATCGCCAGTCCACGGCCGCACTCGTGAAGCCCGGGTGCCGACTGGGTTTTCACCACCGTGCATTGAGGCTCCTCCGGGCCTCGGTCATGCACGCAAATGAGCAGCACTCCTTCGGTACGGGGGGTGGGGTGGTCGATGTCCAGACTCAGTGCGGTGGGGCAGCCGCCGTGCTGGGCGGCGTTGGCGACCAACTCGGCGACGACGAGTTCGGCGGCCTGGATGACGTGTTCAGCGCACGCGTGACGGGTCAGCCACTGCCGGGCGAGATGGCGGGCGGACCGTGCGGGCCGGACTCCGAGGGAGTGTCGCGACCAGGTGACGGCGCGTGGGTGCTGCGTCGCGACGATGACGGGCAGCATGGCAATCACAGCCCTTCCTGCCGGGTCCTTCAAGGGCCCCGGTCTCCTTCTCCAGGTCCACCGAGGTGGCCGGTCGAGCGTCAGGTGACACGTCGCGCCCGCGCCGTCGATGACGGCACTGCGCCGGGTCGAGCGATCTTCCGCTGCTGCGCCGCCGGGGCGGACCTTATGGACCTGTTAAGCAACAGCACCACGTACGGAGGGGGTAACGCGACAGCCTTTCGTCAGGGCCCCTGACCGACGAAAGTCTGCTGTCCGCCATGCCCGTGGGCGCAGCGAAGGCCCGATGGGGCTCCCGTTCGGGAGAAGAAACGCTGAAACACCGCGGAGATACCATGTATGGGTAAGTTTTGGCGGTTTTCCTTTACTCCTGTGGCTTCGTTCCGATTTCCGAGTGGTGAAACGCGGCGACGTCGGTGGCGCCCGTCCGCCGTGGACGCCGCCGTGGCATTGGCCGCAGCGGCGTACGGCATCGGGGATTCCCTGGTGCTCCCGGCGAGCGGACTGTTGACGGGCAAGCCGGACTGGGCGGCTGTCGCGGCGGGATCGACAGGGGCGCTCGTACTGTGGCGGCATCGCTTCCCGCGGTCGGTGACGGGCGCGGTCCTCGCCTCGCACGTGCTCTGTTACGCCCCCGGCGCCGTCGTGGTCATGCTCTACACCGTCGGCGGCATGTACCGGTCATGGCTGCGTCTCCTGACGCTGGGACTGGTCGCCCTGGCCGCGCAGACGGCCGCCTCCGAGCTGGGTGGCACCGGCCTGGACCTCATCCACGGGGTGCCCTTCGTGGCGACGCCCCTGCTGATGGGCCTGTATGTGGCCACCCGGCATCAACTCATCGCCACCATGCGACAGCAGGCAGTGACCCACGAGCGCCACGAAGCCCTCCTTGAGGAGCGTGCGCGGGGGGAGGAACGCACCCGCATCGCAAGAGAACTGCATGACGTGGTCGCGCACCGCGTCAGCCACGTCGTCCTCATCGCCGGAGCCCTGCAGATGAGTGCCGACGGCGGCGCCGACTGGGTTCGCCAGGAGGCGGAACGCATCCGCCGCGCGGGCACCCAGGCGCTGACCGAACTACGTGACATCCTCGGCGTCCTCACCGGCAACGAGAGCGAGGCAACAGCTCCCCTGCAACCGACCCCGACCGCCGCCGACCTCGACGCGCTCGTCGCCGACTGCCGTCATCTCGGTATGGACATCACCCTGCGGCTGCACGGCGCAGTGGACACGCTGCCCTCGGCCACCCAGGTGGCCATCTACCGCGTGGTCCAGGAGGCACTCACCAACGCGCTCAAACACGCGCCCGGCGCCACCGTGACAGCCGACGTGCGCGACCACCACGACGCCGTGCAGATCGTGATCGCCAACGGTCCGCCCACCGCGAGCCCCGGCGACGGGCTGCCCTCAGCCGGATACGGCCTGGTGGGACTGGCAGAGCGGCTCCGCGTACTGGGCGGCACCTTCGAGACCACCACACAGGCCAACGGCGCGTTCCGCGTCCACGCCACCATCCCCCACCGCGCCTGCCCACCTGACCCAGGACGCAACGCCCACCCCCAGGAGCCGTCTCGTGATCAAAGTGATGATCGTCGATGACGAGCCGCTCGTACGTCATGGACTGCGGACCATCTTGGAGGGCGACCCCGACATCCAAGTCGTCGCCGAGGCCGCCGATGGCCAGGCAGCGACCGAACAGGCCCATGCCCACACCTGCGACATCGCCCTCGTGGACATTCGGATGCCGAACGTGGACGGCATCACCGCCACCCGTGCCCTACGCGCCATGGCCCGGCCGCCGGCCGTCGTGATCCTCACGACCTTCCAACTCGACGAATACGTGACCGAGGCACTACGCGCCGGAGCGGCCGGCTTCCTCCTCAAGGACACCCCGCCGCTGGAGATCATCCGCGCAGTGCACATCGTCGCCGAAGGCCACAGCACGCTCTCGCCGGCCGTTACCCGGCACGTCATCGACACGCTGCTTCGACGGCACCAGACTCTGACCTCCCACGAGCGGGCACGACTGGACTCACTCACCGCACGCGAACGGCAGGTCCTGCACCTCGTAGGACAGGGCATGTCCAACGCGGACATCGCCCGCGCGCTGTCCACCAGTGAAGCCACGGTCAAAATGCACGTCAGCCGCGTGCTCGCCAAGCTCCAACTCGACAATCGCGTCCAAGCCGCGCTCCTGATCCGCAACGTTGACGCCGCCTCACCCGGGTCCGACCGCGGCAGCTCCACCTGACTGGCCCTCCCCGAAACCGTGCTACGTCTGAAACAACCGGGCAAGGTCCTCTACGGCAAGTTGTTGCCCCATCCGAACTACCGACCTCTGTCAACGGGGTTGACGGTTGCTGGCACGAGTCCAGGCGGGTCGCAGCCACGGTCGCCGGCGGCCCGGCCGCAGGAGGAGCCGCCTCGGCGGGTCACGACCTCAGTAGGGTCGTGGGGATGCCAAAACCGAGCGCACCAATCGCTGCACCCGTGGGCAGAGCCCGCAGACTCGCTCAGACGTACCGGCGCTTCGGTGAGGTCGAGGTAGCGGGAACGTCGCCGGTGTACGAGCGTGTCGCCGTCGCCCTGAGCGAGTCCGAAGAGGCGCTGCGCGCCATCGAGGCGGTGCCGGCACGCAAGCGGCATCCCACGGTGATCCTCGCCGCCGCAGGCAGCCCCATGAGCCGTTCCCAACCCGGCTGGCGGTCCGGTCCGCGCGTTCTCGTCGAAGCCGCTCGTCGTCCCCTCCGATCCGGCCGGGTCAGGGCCGGTCAGGCGTGCGGTGACAGGCCGTCGTCCACGGGGATGTCCTGGGCCTCCAAGGTGATGCCGGAGTTCCTGGCCTGTTCGAGGATCAGGGCGGCGAAGTCCTCCTCGACGTGCCCCGCGCCGATGGCACCCGCGATCAGCTGAGCGGTGGCGGCGGCGAGCGGCATCGGGACCTCCAGCTCGCGGGCGGCAGAAAGCCCCAGGTCGAAGTCCTTGCGCAACAGCGGCATGGTGAACGTCGGCGTGAAGTCCAGGTTGACCAACGCGGGCGACTTGTAGCGGGTGTAGAGCGAACCCAGCACGGATTCGTTGAGGAATTCCAGGAAGGCGGAACGGCTGACACCGCCCTTCTCCGCGAGAACGGTGATCTCGGCGAGCGACTGGGTGACGACGCCGAGGAAGACGTTGTGTGCGATCTTGACGAGCCGGGCGACTTCGCCCTCGCCGACATAGGTCACGCCGCGCCCCAGCAGGGCGAGCAACGGCTCGACCTGGTCGAACGCCTCGCGCGAGCCGGAGACCGCAACGGTCAGCTTGCCCGCGGCGATCACCTTCGGGTTCCCACTCACCGGGGCGGCCAGGAAGTCGGTCCCACGCCTGGCGGCTTCTTTCCGCATCAGCGCGGACGTCTGCGTGGACACCGTGGAGCTGTCCACCAGCACCCCTGGTGCGACATCGGGCGAGGCCAGCACACCGCCCGGCCCCGTGATGACGGCCTCCAGGTCAGGCGAGGCGGAGACCATGCTGAAGACGACGTCCCGGTCCGCCAAACCGACCGGCTGGTCGACGACCGTGGCTCCCCGTTCAACCAGCGGCTCGGCCTTGGCACGGGTCCTGTTGTAGACGGCTACGTCGTGCCCCGCGTCCAGCAGCCGGGCGGCGAGTTGGAATCCCATGCGGCCGGTGCCGATCCAGCCGATGCGCGGTCGATCCTGGGCGACGTACGGCATTTCTCTACCTCGTTCCTGGAAGAAGACCGGCCCAAGCAGCCCCGGCCCCGCAGCTCAAGCGGACGGCCCGTGACATACGACCGGCCCTGTGCCGACCTACGACGGCCACAGCATCCGGTTTCCTACCCATTCCGTGCTGCCTGGAGCGACCGGCATCGAAACCCGCCGAACGTGGGGCGTCTCAGGAGCTCCGTTCGGTGATCTGGTCGACCTGGAAGGTGATGAACTCCGCTGGGCGGACGAGGGCGACGCCGATCTGCACGAGCAGCTTGCCCTGGGAGCCTTTCTCCGGTGGGTTGTTGGTCTCGTCGCAGACCACGTAGAACGCCTCCTCGGCAGACCGCCCGACCAGAACCCCTCGCCGCCACAGCCCCGTGAGGAAACTGGTGACCATGGCCCTCACCGACGTCTGAAGGCGTTCGTCGTTGGGCTCGAAGACCGCCCAGGTCGTGCTGCGGCGAATGGACCGCCTGAGGGAGTTCACCGCCCGCCGCACATTGAGGTAGCTGTTCTCGACCTCGGTCTCGTCCGCGGCTGCGAGGGTGCGGGCACCCCAGATGAGCGGGCCCGAGCCGGGAAAGTTCCGGATCGCGTTCACGCCCTGGTCGTTGAGGGCCCTGTGCTCGGCGTCGCTGAGCTCATGCGTCAGGCCGAGCACGCCTCGGAGGCCCTCGTTGGCCGGGGCCTTGTGGACGCCTCGATCCTGGTCCACGCGCGCCCACACACCCGCCGCGTGCCCGATCGCAGGCACCGTCAGCGGGGCGGCGTTCGGGTCGCCGGGGTCCTGGACGTTGATCCAGGGGTAGTAGGCGGTCGCGTATCGACGTGCCTCGGCGCTTTCGACTCCCAAGGTGGCTGCGACGTTTCCCGGCGGGGCCTCGTTGGGAAGGTGCAGGACCGCGACCCGGTCGGCCATCTGCTGGCAGTGGTCCGCGATCAGGCCGGCCGCCTCCTGACTGGCCTCCTGGTCCGTCGTCCCGCTCCACAGGTCCGGAGCGAGCACGATGGCGATCTCGTCGAGGGACTCCAACTGCTTGAGCGTGTCGGCGAGACCGCCCGGGCCGACGACAGGCGCCAGGTAGCACTCGCCACCCCCGTTGGCGAACCAACCGTGGACCGCGGCCCAGAGGGTCTTCGACACCAGGATCCGCCGTGTTGTCTGTTCCGCATCCGAGGCACCGTCCGCAAGCCTCGCCGCGGCCTCGAACCCCTTCCACGAGGCGAGCTTCGTGGGGGGCCGCTCGCCGCCGCCCGAGGTTTCGGCGAGGAACACGGCGACGGACGTCGGAGCGCTACCGACGAACCGGGCTCCCGAAGGTGCCTGGTCCACCGCGCCCCCGGGAGGCCGCTCAGACGTCCCGCCGACCTCAATCACGTCGCGCATGACCGCCCTTTCGATTGAAAATCACCAACGATCGGGCAGCGTAGGAGACACCGAGAGCGCCCAGGTGCCACTCGCTGGAACTTTCCCTCGTACGAGCCGCAAACCATGACGACTGGTCCAACTGTGTGGTTATCGACGGCCCCTCAACTCCCCAGCTGAGGGCGCCGCCGTGCCGAGACCGGCGTTCGAGCTGAGCGGAGCAAGGGCGGAGTGGGGAGAGGAGGGAAGGCGAGGGAGCCAGGCTGCTCGCTTGGAAGTTGCCCGGGGGTCCGTAGCCACTCCGAGGGGGGAAGGTGCCTGGCCGGGGTCATCGACACCGCTGTGTCGGCCGCCACGAAGACGATCGAAGTCTCCTTGGGATCGCGCCACCGCCAACCGCCTCGGCCTTCTCTGTCAACTTGCCGGACCCACAAGGGGTTTGCGACCTCGCAAAGGGATTGCGGATCTGTGTGTTGCTGCGGGGGTTGGCTCGCCTCCGCCGTCAGGAACGACTGACGGCCCGGCCCCCAGATCGTCCGAAACCAGCCACGGCGGGTCCCCGATCCACTGCGTCCACAACGAGCGGAGGACGGATCGGACATGGCACATGACGCACGGCACATGACGGGTGGCGCATGGCCTGGGCGGCTAGTACTGCAACGGTGTTTGTCGTGACGGTTGGGCAGGCTGGTCGTTGGCCTGAGTATGGGTGGGGACCTCGCTGACATCAGAGTGTGGGCCGGTGAACTGGGCGCTGTGCACGACCGGTTCGTGCACAGGTTTTCCAGGTCGGAGCCGCGGGAGTCGGCACTTGCCTATATGCGGGGGCTGATCGCCCCCCTGGAGCGCAAGAACGGCTGGACTCTGGCCGAACAGGCAGGTCATGCTGTTCCGGACCGTATCCATCGACTGCTGAATCGGATCGAGTGGGACGCCGATGAGGTCCTTGAGGATCTGCGTGACTACGTTGTTGAGAACCTCGGCGACCCCGGCGCGGTACTCATCGTGGACGACACCGGCTTCCTGAAGAAGGGAACCCGTTCGGCAGGCGTCCAACGCCAGTACTCCGGGACCGCAGGGCGGACGGAGAACTGTCAGGTCGGTGTCTTCCTCGCCTACGCAACCCCAGCTGGCCGGACGTTGATCGACCGCCGACTGTATCTGCCCACCTCCTGGACGGATGACCGCGAACGCTGCCGCAGAGCCGGTATCGACGACGCGGTCGGGTTCGAGACCAAGGTCGTGACGGCCAAGAAGATGGTCCGCCGCGCGATCACGGACAAGATCCCGTTCCGGTGGGTGACCGCCGATGCCGCCTACGGCTTCAGCAAGGGCTGGCGGTCCGAACTGGAGCAGGCCGACGTCTTCCACGTCATGGCCACTACCAGGCACGACACCGTCGTCACCCGCTGGGCCCTCGACCACCCCGTCCATGACCTGTTCACCGGCCTTGCGCGACAGAAGTGGAAACGCCGTTCCTGCGGCCGCGGTGCCCACGGACCGCGCGTGTTCGACTGGGCGCGTGTTGAAGTCCGTCCCTGGCACCGCGAGGACCGCCGCCATTGGGTTGTTGCCCGTCGCAGTGTCAGCCGGCCCGAGCAGACCTCCTACTACATTGCGTACTGCCCGGCCGGCACCACGCTGGACGAGTTGATCCATGTCGCTGGAAGTCGGTGGGCCGTCGAAGAATGCTTCCAGACGGCGAAGCAGGAGTGCGGCCTGGACGACTACCAAGTCCGCCGCTACCCGGGCTGGCACCGTCACATCACCCTGGCCATGGCCGCCCACGCCTGCCTGACCGTCCTGCGAGCCCGCGCACTCGACGCGGGGAAAGCAGAAACGGATCCTCCCAGCTGATCCACCTCAGCCTCGCCGAGATCCGACGCCTGATCACCCGCCTCACCGACCGCCAACCCCCACCCGTCGACCACATCCTGCACTGGTCACACTGGCGCCGAAAGCGACAACACCAAGCCCGCATCAGTCACTACACACGCCGCGGACACAGCCCATAGAACTGCCCAGCCATCAGCACAACCACCGTTGCAGTACTAGGTTGCGTTGAGGCGACGGCGTGCACGGAGGGTGTGCTGTGGTCGGGCCGTGAGCAATGGCGGGATCGCGGCGGTGGAGTTCGGGATGGTGCTGACGCCGGGGCCGAACATGATCTGATGGACGCCCAGGGGGGTAAGGACGACCTCTTCGTCTCTGTGGAGAGGTACACGCCGCCCAATCAGCTCGTCTTCTCGGTGAGCACGCCCTGCTTCCTTCCGGCGGGAGTGAAGCAGCAGCAAGTATCCGCCCCTGCGCCTGACGCCAGCCCCGTCACGCGGAAGGACCCTCGCCTCGCGCTGATGGCACCCGTCGGGTCCGCATACCGCGGTAATCCCTTCGGATAGCCACCTCTTGGCGAAACCGCCACATAGTGTTGTGCGCCGGGTGGTGCTGAGATCGTTTGCCTGTCTTCGGGCGTGCCGGCAGTGTGCACAGGCAGCCCCCCAGGCACCGGAGAACCCTGCGGACCAGCGAGAAGCGCCGAGCGTGGTTCCGGTCTGCAGGGTTCTCGGTGTGGAGCAGCAGTTAAGTTCAGTGACTGCTTCGCATCCAGGGCGTTGCGGAAATGTCTCTCGACAGGTTCGGTGAGGGACTCTGTTGGGAAACCCAGCCGTGCCGCCCTGCGGTCTCGTGAGGGCTCAGGCTGAGGAAGAATGCCGACCGAGAACGCGGCGGACGCGAGGCGGCGACGCTCAATTACGGCCTGGCACCGGAACCAGCACGGTCCCGGCGACGAGCGGATCTCGGTTCTCGCCCCAGTACTCCAGTCGTGGATTGTGACCTGACGCGGCGTCATTTACGTTGACCCGGCTGGCGATGAGGATGACGGTCGGGTTCATCGGCGTGTTGCGGAGCTGTTGTTTGCTCGGCGGATGCCCCAGTCGGATCGACTTCACGGCTGGGTGGGTCGCTCTGCGGCGTCGAGCGCGGGCGCGAGCGGGGCCAGTGCAGCGCGGAGCTGGTCGGGTAGCGAGCCGGAGGGCACGACCAGTCCTCCGGCGCCGAAACTCCCGGCGGCCTCTGCGTTCCGGGTCGGCCGGAGCCAGTCTTCCAATGCGATGCGAACGGCCGCGGCGACGCTTGCCGCGAGAACGCGGGCCGTGTGCGCTCCGGTGTCACCCAGGCGTTCGGCGATCACCGCCGTGAGTGGGGGCTCGATGTCGGCGGTGGCGTCGAGGAACGCGTCGCGCAGCGTGGTCCGGGTGGTGATCAGGAGCAGCGCCTCATGCTCGCGCTCGCCGGTGTTCGTGTACTGCTCGACCACTGCTTCGGTGACGGCGTCGGCCAGGCGCACTCCTGCGGGCCTGGCTGCGACCGCTGCCGCGATCCGCGCCTCCCGGTCCGCGGTGACAGCGGCGACGATCGCCTGCTCGCGGCTGGCGAAGTAGTTGTTGTAGGTGCGCGGCGAGACTCCGGCCGCCTCGGCGATGTCCTCGACCCGTACCTGGTCCGGTCCGCGCTCTACGGCCAGGCGCAGGGCCGCCTCGCGTAGCGCCTCGCGCGTGGCCTGCTTCTTCCGCTCCCGCAGCCCGGGTGGTCGTGTCGTCACGGCAACAGCGTTCCACACAGGGCTGCGCGCGCAAAGTTGCGCGTAGGAAAGTTTGCGTGCACGCACTTTTTCTGTCAGTGTCGACCCGACCGAGACCGACGGAGAGGACGTCACCATGCGGGCAAGAGGAATGACCTACGACACCGGATTCGTCGTGCACGGCCAGACATCCCGCGAGCACTTCGACCCCGCGGTGGTCCGGCGCGAGCTCGCCATCATCCGCGACGACCTGCACTGCAACGCGGTCCAGATCATCGGCGGTGACCCGGACCGACTGGAGCTGGCCGCGGATGCCGCCGCCGAACTCGGCCTGGAGATCTGGTTCTCGCCCTATCCGCTGGAGCTGGATCCGGAGCAGATCCTCACGCTCTTCCGCGACTGCGCCGAGCGAGCGGAACGGCTCCGGCAGCAGGGCGCCACCGTCGTGTTCGTCGCAGGGGTCGAGCTGAGCGTGATGAACCGCGGGTTCCTGCCCGGAGAGAGCCCTGAGGAGCGGGTCGAGCAGCTGATGAGCCAACCCGAGCGGAGGGCCGAAGCGATACGCGAGCTCGGCGTGCGCATCAACGTGTTCCTCCGCGACGCCGCGGCCACGGTCCGCGAGCGCTTCCAGGGCAAACTCACCTACGCATCCATCCAGTTCGAGCAGGTCGACTGGACGCCCTTCGACATGATGACGTTCGAGCTGATCCGCTCCGCCGAGGTCGCCGACCGGTTCCGGGACGCGGTGCGCGCCCTGGCCCAGGGTCCGAAGCCGCTCGCCATCACCGGGTTCGGCACCGCGGCCTACCGCGGCGCGGGAGACCGCGGCGGGCGGGTGCTGGAAGTGGTCGAGTACGACCCGCAGACCAAGGCCCCAGTACGGCTGAACGGCACATACGAGCGTGACGAGGCCGGCCAGGCTGCATATCTGAGTGAACTGTTGGAGATTTTCGCGACCGAGGGCGTGGACAGCGCGTTCGTGTTCTTGTTCGCCTTGCCCGGCTACCCGCACCGTCCGGACGGCGACCCCCGGGACGACTTGGACCGGGCCGGCCTGGGCATCGTCAAACTCCTCGAAGGGCGCCGGGGGCAGACCTACCCCGACATGGAATGGGAACCCAAGGCCGCCTTCACGGCAGTGGCGCAGCAGTATCGGAAGTGACAGGCCCCGCGGCCGGGCGGGCTCGTTCGCTGATTCACGGCGATTTCATCGGGTGCTTTTAGTGTGTGCGTGCTCGGGGATGCCTTGGGCGGGGCACTCGGGCGGGGGAGCCGCCTGCGCGGATGCTGCACGGATCGCGGCCCCGGAACCGGGGGGCTGGCGATGGGCGTCCCCCACTCGAAACGATGGCCTGAGCAACGAAGTGGGCGAGGCAGTGCGCAGCCGCGGCTGGCCGTGGTGCCGCGGAAGGAGTGCGCCGTGCATGACTATGTCAAGCGGCTGCCGACGGTGGCGCTGCCGGAGGGTGGCGTGGTGTCGTGGTCCGTCGCCGACGCCGAGCGGTGGCTGCGGGCTCGCGTCCCGGCGGTCTTCGCCCCGGTCGCGGGTAGCTGGGTGCTCATGGTCATGGCCGCCGTGTCGTGCGTCCTGACGTCCGGGTTCTCGGCCTCGTCGTGGAGCGGTGGCGGGGCGACGCCGGGTGGCACTGACTGGCTGGGTTATCCCGCGATGGTTCTGCTGCCCGCGCTGCCGCTGTGGTACCGCTATCTCCCGGTCCCGGCCGTGCCGGCCGCGGTCGTGGTCGGGGTGGATGCTGCGGTGTCCCTGGCGTCGCCCGCGGCCGACGACCGACTGGTCGGAGGCGGATACCTGTTGGCCCTCGTGGTGTCCGCCTGGGTGTTGGCCGGTGCGTGCCTGCGTCTTCGGGCCCGTCGCAAGCAGCGGGCGTTGGCGCTCGCCGCGGCCGGCCGGCGCCGTCTCGAACTCCCGGAGCGGGCGCCCGAGACGGACGGCTACCGCGGGTTCCGACAGTTCTACTTCGGACTCGCTCTGTGCCTCATCGCCGTCGTCATCCTCGCCGACGGCCTCGTCGAGGGCCTGATGGCCCCGGCCCGGGCACCGTACGACGCCATCGGGCAGCAGATCGCCGCCCTGCTGTTCCTCGTCCCCGGCACCACGGTGTACGGGTGCGGCCACGTCGCCTACCGGGCGGCGCGCCGCCTGTACGAGGAGCCCCAGCCCGCCTTGCTGGTGGGCGTGCGGATCGCGCCGGACGGTTGCCACTGGTTGTACCCGGATGCCCGCAGCACCGAGGGGCGGCCCCTGATCGCGTTCCTGCCCAAGAGTCGGGACGTCGACCGAGGGGTGCGTCTTTTGGGCACGAGCTCCACCTACCAGGTGGGCGACGGGCACTACGACATCGACCCTCGCAGCGAACCCTTCGAGGCGGTTCTGTACGGCGCGCCCCGGGAAGGCGCCGAGGTCGCCCTGGAGTACGCCGTCATCGAGCGCGGCGCGCACCAGGGGGCGGAGCACACGTACGCCGGCGTCATGGTTGCCCCGCTGCTGCCGCGGCGCAGCCACGACCTCGGTCCGTGGCGGCCTGCCGACGGCGCGGCCCGGGATGCCGCCAGGCGCGAGTGGGTCCGCAGGGTGGAGCAGGCGCAGCGTGAGCGGGACGCGCGGTGGGCAGCGCGACTGAAGGAGAAGGAACGGGGCTACGGGGGGCGGGGGACGGT
>LIQL01000275.1 GCA_001418405.1 Streptomyces diastatochromogenes
CTCCCTCGTCATCTGCGAACTCCTCGGCGTCCCCTACGAGGACCGGGCCGACTTCGAGCGCCTCAGCGCCGCCCGCTTCGACCTCTTCAGCGGCGCCAACGCCTCCTTCGGCGCCATATCGGAATCGCTCTCCTACTTCCGCGACGTCGTCAAGAAGCAGCGCGAGAACCCGGGCGACGGCCTGCTCGGCATGATCGTCCGCGAACACGGCGACTCGGTCTCCGACGAGGAACTGGCCGGCCTCGCCGACGGCGTCCTGACCGGCGGCTTCGAGACCACCGCCAGCATGCTCGCGCTCGGCGCCCTGGTCCTCCTCCAGGACCCCCAGCACTTCGCCGCCCTCAAGGACGGCGACGACGTCGTCGACCGCTACGTCGAGGAACTCCTGCGCTACCTCACCGTCGTCCAGGTCGCCTTCCCCCGCTTCGCCCGCGAGGAACTGGAGATCGGCGGCGTGCAGATCGCCGCCGGCGACGTCGTCCTGTGCTCCCTCAGCGGCGCCGACCGCGACGGCGAACTCGGCCCCGAGATGGAGCAGTTCGACCCCCACCGCGCCAAGGTCCCCTCCCACCTCGCCTTCGGCTACGGCATCCACCGCTGCGTCGGCGCCGAACTCGCCCGCATGGAACTCCGCGCCGCCTACCCCGCCCTGGTCCGCCGCTTCCCCACCATGCGCCTCGCCACCCGCCCCGAAGACCTCGCCTTCCGCAAACTCTCCATCGTCTACGGCCTGGACTCGTTGCCGGTGCGCTTGGACGCCTGAGGCGGCGCCCCCTCGCGTGCCGCTCGGCGGGGGGAGCCGGACCGTGCTGCCCAGGGCGCCGTCCAAAGATCCCGTTTGACCCCCTACGCTCCTCCCCTCGGGCACTACAGTGACCCGTGAGCGACGCGTGACGCTGCGTCGCAGGCCAGGGGCGGGACCGCAGTGCTCCCGCACCTGACTCATGTCTGTGGGGGGCATTGTGGTTGAGATGATCAAAGGCTCGAACGTCGCTTTGGCGACCCTGAGCGAGAATGTCGGGTCGGTGATCGTCAGTTTGGGTTGGGGAAGCCCGACCGGCGAAGGCGATGCGGACGTCTCGGTCCTCTTGCTGGACGCGAACGGCAAAGTACGCACCGACGCCGACTTCTACTTCTACAACAATCCCGTGGCCGCCGACGGAAGCGTGCAACTGCTCGGGAAGACCCCGACGGCAGACGGGAACGAGGATCGGATCAGCTTCGACCTGACAGCGGTTCCGGACGGTGTCGACCGGATCGTGATAGCCGCCAGCCGGTACGGCGAAGCACGCTTCGGCGAATTGGAAGAAGTGCGGCTTTCCTTGGTCGACGGGGCGGGCGAGGCGCTCCTCCGTTTCCTCATCGAGGACGTCGACGCCGTGAGTGCGATCATCTTCGGTGAGCTGTACCGGCGAGCGGGCGAATGGAAGTTCCGTGCCGTCGGCCAGGGCTACGACGCGGGTCTCGCGGGTCTGGCCATGGACTTCGGCGTCGACATCGACGACGACGCGGCGGCGGTGGAGGCAGCGGACGAGGCGGCGACCGACGATGGGACGGACGCGAAGGCGCCGCCCACGGCCGACGCGCCGAACCGCGCGGCACTGGCGGACGCCGTGCCGCCTCCCCGGCAGCCGGACGGCGACGGGCCGACGGCGAAGCCGAACCGCCGGCCCCGAACGGCCAAGAAGAAAGTCACCCTGCCCAAGGTGGTCAAGAAGACCCTGGCAGAGAACGAGGCATGGAGAGAGGCCCGGCTCTTTCCGCTCTCGGCGCTCAAGAGCGACCGGGACCGCGAAATGCGCGCCACTTCCGTGCTGTTGTCCGTGATGGCGCAGGTGCCGGAATTCGGCAGGAGGCTCACCGCCGGGTTCGGTGCACCGGCGGGTCGAATGGAAACCTTCACAGAGGTCACGCTGCCGCACGGGGACGCACCGCGCCGCCCCGACGGAGTAATACGTGTGGAGCGGGCCGGCAAACTGTGGACGGCGCTGGTCGAGACAAAGACCAATGGAAATGCCCTCAAGGCCGATCAGGTGCAGGCGTACATGGACATCGCCGCGCGTCGCGGATACGAGGCGGTGATCACGTTGTCGAACGACGTGGCGCTGGAAGGCAGTCCACTCGTCGACGTCAAGATCGACGGGCGGCGCAAGCACAAGGTGGCGCTCTGGCACCTTTCCTGGGCGGAAGTCGCCTACCAGGCGCACATGCTGATCCGGCACGAGGGTGTCGGCAATGCGGCGCACGCCTGGCTCCTCCAGGAATTGTTGCACTACCTCCAGCACGAGAACTCCGGCTGCCACGGCTTTCAGAACATGGGTCCGGCGTGGGTCCCCGTACGCAACGGCATCGACGACGAGACCCTGTGCCAGGGAGATCCGCGCGCACGGGAAGTCGTCGAGAGTTGGGAGCGGCTGATCCGCCAGGTATGTCTCGGCCTGGGCGGCGAATTGGGGCAGAAGGTCCTGCCGGTCCAGCGCTCCAAGCGGGGGATGGGCCCGGAAGCGCGCCGGAGCCACCTCGCCGATGTGCTCTGCATCGACGGGAAGCTGCAAGCGGAACTCCGCATTGAGGGAGCACCAGGCGTCCTGGCGGTCAGCGCGGACCTGCGGACGGGCAAACTGCGCACCTCCATCGAGGTCGCCGCGCCCGAGCAGGGCTACCCCCTGTCCTGGGCGAAGCGGCTCGTCCGACGCCTGGCCGACGCGCCGGCGGACCTTCACATCGAGACCCTCGTCGAGGCGGAGACCGGAGGCCCCCGCGGCACGCTGGAACGACTGCGGCCCGAACCGGCGGACCTGCTCCCGAAGGACGGCGCCACCCGCATCACCGGCTTCCGCTTGTCCTTGCTCAAGAGCATGGGAAACAGCCGCGGCAACGCCGAGTCCGGTTTCATCCGCAGCGTCGACGACGCGGTGCACCGCTTCTACGGCGCCGTGGTGGTTCACGTGGACCGCGCGACGCCGCGCCGCACAGCACCCAAGGAAGGTTGAGGGGCGGTCACCGCCCCGTGCGGCCCGCTCGTCCGAGCTGCGAGCCCCAGGCCCCCGGAACGCTCCGGGGGCCTTCCCGCCCCCGGGCGCCGATCGGACCGGACGCTTCGAGTTCCGCCGCGCGAACGGGCCGCATCGCTCGCCGTGGACGGGCACGCGCCGCCCACGTCCGCGGAAACAAAAAGACCCCGCCGTCAGCTGATGCTGGTGGCGAGGTCTTCCGGCACTTCAAGTGAAGTGCCCCCGGCAGGATTCGAACCTGCGCACACGGCTCCGGAGGCCGTTGCTCTATCCCCTGAGCTACGG
>LIQL01000276.1 GCA_001418405.1 Streptomyces diastatochromogenes
GGCGTAGGGGGTGGGGGCGCTGGGGAAGAGGACCCGGCGGGCGATGTCCTGGTAGCCGAGGGAGCGGTAGAGGCCCCGGGCCGGGCTCTCGGCGTCGATGGCGGAGAGGATGCTGCGGGGTTCGGTGACCCCGTCGGTGATCCGGGTGATCAGGGCGCGGCCGATGCCGTGGTTCTGGTAGGCGGGGTGGACGTGCAGCTCGGTGATGACGAAGGAGTCGTCGAGCCAGTGGTCCAGGCCCTGGCAGCGCAGGTACGGCTCGACGACGGTGGACCACCAGTGGGCGCGGTCGTTGGGCATGCCGTAGACGAAGCCGACGAGCCGGCCGGCGGGGGTGGTGGCGCCGAGGGCGCGGGCGCCGACGCAGCCCAGGTGGCGCAGCACGATGTGGCGGCGGACGGCGATCTCGTCGTCGCTGAGCCCGAAGGCGAGGGCTTGGACGGCGAGTGCGTCGTCCACGCGGGCAGCGAGGTCCAAGGGGCCGACCGCGACGTCATCCATGCTCGGAGGGTACAAGGCGACGGCTCAGAAAAGTACGCTCATGAACGCGCCGACTTCCGTGAAGCCCACCCTGCGGTAGGCGGCGCGGGCGGCGGTGTTGAAGTCGTTGACGTAGAGGCTGACGACGGGGGCGACGTCGTTGAGGGCGTAGCGCAGGACGGCGGCCATGCCGGCCTCGGAGAGTCCCTTGCCGCGGTGCGCGGGGTCGACCCAGACGCCCTGGATCTGGCAGGCGAGCGGGGTGGCGGCGCCGATCTCGGCCTTGAAGACCACCTTGCCGTCCTCGATGCGGGCGAACGAGCGGCCGGCGCCGACGAGTTCGGCGACGCGCGCCTGGTAGAGCAGTCCGCCGTCGCCGGCGAGCGGCGAGATGCCGACCTCCTCGGTGAACATGGCCACGCACGCGGGCATGATCAGGTCGACTTCGTCCTTGCGGATCCGCCGCACGTACGGGTCGGGGGCGACGTCGGTGGACGGGGCGCGGGTGGTCATCAGCGGCTGGTGCGCGCGGATCTCGCGGGCCGGGCCCCAGTGGGGTTCGAGCAGCGACCAGAGCGCGGCGGTGGGGCCGGCGGGGCCGACGATGGAGGAGCAGCGGCGGCCCTGGCGGCGGGCGCGTTCGGCGAAGCCGCGGACGGCTTCGGGGGTGGCGCAGACGGGGACGAGGTTCGCGCCGGCGTAGCAGAGGGACTCCAGCCGGCCGCCGACGTACCAGCCCCACATCTCGCCGCCGAGCCGCCAGGGGTCGAGCCCGGCGACCTGGACCCGGGCGGCGACGAAGGCGTTGGCGACCGGGTCGCGGTCCAGGACCGTGAGCGCCGCGTCGAGCTCTCCCGGTTCGAGGACCTTGATGGCGGTGGTCGTCAGCACGTGTCGGAAAGCCTCACCGTTACGGGGCCTGGGAGGCCAGGCGGAGCGGGTCCTGGCACTGTACCTCCACCGGCCGGGAAGCACCCGGGCTCCTCCGGGCGACGGGCACGAGCCCCGCGGCCCGGGGCGGGCGGCGGGGCTCGGAGGAGCGGAGTGCGGCGGCGGTCAGCCGGCGGCGGTGACGACCGGCTCGCCGGAGGCGACGCCGTCGGCCTCCATCTGCGCGGCGATCTTCAGGGCCTCTTCGATGAGGGTCTCGACGATCTTCGACTCGGGGACGGTCTTGATGACCTCGCCCTTGACGAAGATCTGGCCCTTGCCGTTGCCGGAGGCGACGCCGAGGTCGGCCTCGCGGGCCTCGCCGGGGCCGTTGACGACGCAGCCCATGACGGCGACGCGGAGCGGCACCTCCATGCCCTCCAGGCCCGCGGTGACCTCGTCGGCGAGCTTGTAGACGTCGACCTGGGCGCGGCCGCAGGACGGGCAGGAGACGATCTCCAGGCGGCGGGGGCGGAGGTTCAGCGACTCCAGGATCTGGATGCCGACCTTGACCTCCTCCACCGGCGGGGCGGAGAGCGAGACCCGGATGGTGTCGCCGATGCCCTCGCTGAGCAGCGCGCCGAAGGCGACCGCGGACTTGATGGTGCCCTGGAAGGCCGGGCCGGCCTCGGTGACGCCGAGGTGGAGGGGGTAGTCGCTCTGGGCGGCGAGCTGGCGGTAGGCGTTGACCATCACGACCGGGTCGTTGTGCTTGACCGAGATCTTGATGTCGCGGAAGCCGTGCTCCTCGAAGAGGGACGCCTCCCACAGGGCCGACTCGACCAGGGCCTCGGGGGTGGCCTTGCCGTACTTCTGGAGCAGGCGCCGGTCCAGCGAGCCGGCGTTGACGCCGATCCGGATGGGGGTGCCGGCGTCGGAGGCCGCCTTGGCGATCTCCTTGACCTTGTCGTCGAACTGCTTGATGTTGCCGGGGTTGACGCGGACCGCGGCGCAGCCGGCGTCGATGGCGGCGAAGACGTACTTCGGCTGGAAGTGGATGTCGGCGATCACAGGGATCTGCGACTTCCTCGCGATCACCGAGAGCGCGTCGGCGTCGTCCTGGGTGGGGCAGGCGACCCGGACGATCTGGCAGCCGGAGGCGGTCAGCTCGGCGATCTGCTGGAGCGTCGCGCCGATGTCGGAGGTCCGGGTGGTCGTCATCGACTGCACCGAAACCGGTGCGTCTCCGCCCACGGCGACCGTACCGACCTGGATCTTGCGGCTGACCCGGCGGTCGGCAAGCTTGGTCGGCACGTCCGGCATTCCCAGTGCGATGGCAGTCATCTGGCGAGCAACCCCAAAGTATGGATCAAGGCCCGGGTTCGGCGGGCTTCCGGTCATCGAGCCTACGGCACCGGGGTTGCCGGAGGCACATCGAACCCTTATGCCCCACGAAAGGGGGTGGCCGGGCACGCCCATACGGTCGCGGCGGGCCCGGCCGGGGTGTGCGGCCCTACGTCAGCTTCACCGGATTCACCACGTCGGCGACCAGCACCAGCAGGGTGAAGCAGACGAAGATCCCCGCGACGACGTAGGCGATCGGCATCAGCTTGGCCACGTCGAAGGGGCCCGGGTCGGGACGCCGGACGACCTTGGCGAAGGCGCGCCGCAGCGACTCCCACAGGGCGCCGGCGATGTGGCCGCCGTCCAGCGGCAGCAGCGGCAGCATGTTGAACAGGAACAGCGAGAGGTTGAAGCCGGCGACCAGGAAGAGCATGGTGGCCACCCGCTGCTCCGGCGGGATGTGCAGGGAGAAGACCTCGCCGCCGACGCGGGCCGCGCCGACCACGCCCATCGGGGAGTCCTGCTTGCGCTCGGCGCCGTTGAAGGCCGCGTTCCACAGGTCCGGGATCTTGCCGGGGAGGCTTATCAGCGACTGGGCGCCCTGCTGGACCATGGTGCCCATGCGGTCGACGGACTGGCCGAAGGACTGCTGGACGATGCCGCTGGCCGGGGTGAAGCCGAGGAAGCCGGCGCTCACGTACTGGCCGGGGACGTAGCCGCCGTGGCCGTCGGTCTTGGCGACCTTGTTCTCGATGAGGTCGGCGTGCAGCGTCTGCCGGGCGCCGTGCCGCTCGACGACGAGGGTCGCCGGGCCGGTGGTCCGGCGGATCTGGTCCTGGAGGGTGCCCCAGTCGGGGACGGCGTGGCCGTTGAAGGAGACGATCTTGTCGCCGGCGCGTAGGCCCGCGGCCTTGGCCGGGGAGTCCTTGGCGGTCTTCGGGCACTTGTCGGACTGGGCGGAGGCCGCGATGACGCAGTCCGAGACCGAGCCGACCTGCGTGGTCTGGGTGTTGATCCCGAAGCCCATCAGCACGCTCATGAAGATCACCACGGCCAGGACCAGGTTCATGAACGGGCCGGCGAACATCACGATCACGCGCTTCCAGGGCTTGCGCGTGTAGAACAGCCGGTGCTCGTCGCCGGGCTGGAGTTCCTCGAAGGCCGCCGAGCGGGCGTCCTCGATCATGCCGCGGAACGGTGACGTGGAGCGGGCCTGGAGCTTGCCGTCGTCGCCGGGCGGGAACATGCCGATCATCCGGATGTAGCCGCCGAGCGGGACCGCCTTGATGCCGTACTCGGTGTCGCCCTTCTTGCGGGAGAAGATCGTCGGCCCGAAGCCCACCATGTACTGCGGCACGCGGATGCCGAACATCTTGGCCGTGCTGAGGTGGCCGAGTTCGTGCCAGGCGATGGAGAACAGCAGGCCGACGACGAAGACGACTATGCCGAGGATGGTCATCCAGGTCGTCATGCGCGAACCTCCGAGGGGGTGCGTGCCGCCGCGGCGGCCAGTTCGCGGGCGCGGGCGCGCGCCCAGGTCTCGGCCTGCAGGACGTCCGAGACGGTCAGGGAGGTTCCGTCACCGGGCGCGCTGCCGGGGCGGGCGCCGTCCTGGCTCTGCTTCATCACCACTCCGGATGCCAGCCCTTCGTCGACCACTGCCGCGACCGTATCCACAATCCCTGTGAACGGCAGCCCGCCGGTGAGGAACGCCTCGACGCACTCCTCGTTGGCGGCGTTGAAGACGGCGGGGGCGGTACCGCCCAGTTCGCCGACCCGGCAGGCCAGTGGCACGGAGGGGAAGGCGTCCTGGTCGAGCGGGAAGAACTCCCAGGTCTGCGCGTTCTTCCAGTCGACGCCGGGCGCCGCGTCGGGGACCCGCTCGGGCCAGCCCAGGCCCAGCGCGATCGGCATCCGCATGTCGGGCGGGCTGGCCTGGGCCAGCGTGGAGCCGTCGGTGAATTCCACCATCGAGTGGACGTAGGACTGCGGGTGGACGACGACCTCGATGCGGTCGAAGGGGACGTCGAAGAGCAGGTGCGCCTCGATGACCTCCAGGCCCTTGTTGACCAGGGTCGCCGAGTTGATCGTGACGACCGGGCCCATGGACCAGGTGGGGTGGGCCAGCGCCTGTTCGGGGGTGACGCCGGCGAGCTCCCGTCGGGTGCGGCCGCGGAACGGGCCGCCGGAGGCGGTGACCACCAGCTTGCGGACCTCGGCGCGGGTGCCGCCGGTCAGCGCCTGGAAGAGCGCGGAGTGCTCGGAGTCGACGGGGATGATCTGGCCGGGGCGGGCGACGGCCTTGACCAGGGGGCCGCCGACGATCAGCGATTCCTTGTTGGCCAGCGCCAGCACCCGGCCGGCCTTCAGGGCGGCGAGGGTGGGGGCCAGACCGATGGAGCCGGTGATGCCGTTGAGGACGGTGTGGCAGGGCGAGGCGGCGAGCTCGGTGGCCGCCTCGGGGCCGGCGAGGATCTCCGGCAGCGGCTCCCCCGCGCCGTAGCGGGTGGTCAGCGCCTCGCGCAGCGCGGGTGCGGTCTCCTCGCGCGCCACCGCCACCGCGGCGACCCTCAGCTGGTGCGCCTGCTCGGCGAGCAGCTCGATCCGGCCGCCGGACGCGGCGAGCGCGGTGACCCGGAACCGGCCGGGGTTGCGCCGCACGATGTCGATGGCCTGGGTGCCGATCGAGCCGGTCGAGCCGAGGATCACGATCTCCCGGGGGCTTGCCGGGTCGCCGGTGGCCGGCTCGAAGCGCAGGTGCGGGTGGGCGAGGGTGTCCGTCATGTGGTCCATTGTGGCCGGTCGGCGCGGTGCCCCGGCCACCGAGGGCGCCGGCACCTCGTACGGGCGACCCGCGGGCCGCCCGTACGAGCTGGCCCCGCCCTACTGGAAGGGGCGGCGGACGTTGTCCTTGGTGGTGCGGCCGGGGGTGGCGTCGGCGATCCAGGGGCCGTCCCCGCTGGGGTCGACGACGCCCTCCTCCAGCCAGGTGTAGCGGCCGCCGAGGACGCCGGAGACGACCTTGCGGTCGAGTTCGTCGGTGTTGGTCCACAGCCGGTGGAACAGTTCCTCGACGCGGATCCGGGCCTGGCGGCAGAAGGCGTCGGCGAGTTGGTGCGCCTCCTGGCCGTGGTTGCCGGTGAGCCGCAGGTGCTCGGCCCGCACGCAGGCCGCGCTCATGGCGAACAGCTCCGCGCCGATGTCGACGATCCGGCCGAGGAAGCCCTGCTTGGTCTCCATCTTCCCCTGCCAGCGGGACATCGCGTAGAACGTGGACCGGGCGAGCTTGCGCGAGGTCCGCTCGACGTACCGCAGGTGGCCCGCGAGTTCGCCGAACTCCGCGTAGGTGTTGGGGAGTTGACCGGGGCCGGCGACGAGCTTGGGCAGCCAGCGGGCGTAGAATCCGCCGGCCTTGGCGGCGGCCTTGCCCTTGTCGGCGAGGGTCTTGTCGGGGTCGATCAGGTCGCCGGCGACGGACAGGTGGGCGTCCACCGCCTCGCGCGCGATCAGCAGGTGCATGATCTCCGTGGAGCCCTCGAAGATCCGGTTGATCCGCATGTCGCGCAGCATCTGCTCGGTGGGGACCGCGCGTTCGCCCCGGGCCGCGAGGGAGTCGGCGGTCTCGAAGCCGCGGCCGCCGCGGATCTGGACCAGTTCGTCGGCCATCTGCCAGCCCATCTCGGAGCCGTAGAGCTTGGCGAGGGCGGCCTCGATGCGGATGTCGTTGCGGTTCTCGTCGGCCATCTGGGAGGCGAGGTCGACGACCGCCTCCAGGGCGAAGGTGGTCGCCGCGATGAAGGAGATCTTGGCGCCGACCGCCTCGTGCTTGGCGATCGGGCGGCCCCACTGCTCACGGGCGCCGGACCACTCGCGGGCGATCTTCAGGCACCACTTGCCGGTGCCGGCGCACATCGCGGGCAGCGAGAGCCGGCCGGTGTTGAGCGTGGTCAGGGCGATCTTCAGGCCGGCGCCCTCGGGGCCGATGCGGTTGGCGGCCGGCACCCGCACCTGGTGGAAGCGGGTGACGCCGTTCTCCAGACCGCGCAGGCCCATGAAGGCGTTGCGGTTCTCAACGGTGATGCCGGGCGAGTCGGCCTCGACGACGAAGGCGGTGATGCCGCCCTTGTGGCCTTCCGAGGCGGGCACCCGGGCCATCACCACCAGCAGGTCGGCGACCACGCCGTTGGTGGTCCACAGCTTCACGCCGTCCAGGACGTAGTCGTCGCCGTCGGGGACCGCGGCGGTGGCCAGCCGGGCCGGGTCGGAGCCGACGTCGGGCTCGGTGAGCAGGAACGCCGAGATGTCCGTGCGGGCCAGCCGCGGCAGGAACGTCTCCTTCTGCTCCTGGGTGCCGAAGAGCTTCAACGGCTGCGGTACGCCGATCGACTGATGCGCGGAGAGCAGGGCGCCGATCGCCGGGCTGGCCGAGCCGGCCAGGGCGAGCGCGCGGTTGTAGTAGACCTGGGTGAGGCCGAGGCCCCCGTACTTGGGGTCGATCTTCATGCCCAGGGCGCCCAGTTCCTTCAGGCCCCGCACGGTCTCGTCCGGGATCCGGCCGTCCCGTTCGATGCGGGCGCCGTCGACCTGGGTCTCGCAGAACGCCCGCAGCGTGGCGAGGAACTTCTCGCCGCGCCGGACGTCGTCCACGGACGGGGTCGGGTGCGGATGGATGAGATCGAGCCGGAAGCGCCCCAGGAACAGCTCCTTGGCGAAGCTGGGCTTGTGCCAGTCCTGCTCACGGGCCGCCTCGGCGACCTGGCGGGCTTCGCGCTCGGAAACGTTGCGGATGGACGGAGCGGTCATCGGGAACTCACCTCGCCGCGGATCGGGAGTGCCGCCGACGGACCGGTCGGCCGCCGGGCAGTGCTACTTGTGACAAGTACCCGATCCGCACCGGTTGCACCAGCGGAGCGGCGCCCGCCGACGAGTCCCGGCGCGAGGCCGAACGGACGGCCGCGAAGGCGTTTCGCGCGCGGCTCCGACCGCCCGGCCGACGGGGCGGACCGAACCCCCGTACCGGCCCTGCGGGGGGGGCGGCGTACCGCGCTGGCTGTACGTGTGCCGGCGGTCTTCCCCCCAACGGCAAGGCCCCGCATCCGCCTCGGTCAGGAGGAACCGGGGCGGAGCGGGGCCGTAGCGTCGGAGGTCCGGCCTGGCGGGGCCAGTGCCGGACTGCGGGGGGGGGACGCGGCGCGCTCCGGAAACAGGGTGCCGGAGCGCGCCGCGCACGGGGGCCGGCGCCGGGGGGTGCGCCGGCCCGGACCTGGCGGGCGGTACGGCCCAAGGGATGGCCGTCGCTGTCCACCAAGCCAGGCCGGATCGGAGGGTGCGGGGCGGGCCGACGAACGCGGCCCGCCCGGCCACGGGAATTCCCTGCGGCCTACAGGTCCAGTCCGGTGAGGACCAGGACCCGCTCGTAGGTGTAGTCGTCCATCGCGTAGCGGACGCCCTCGCGGCCGACGCCGGACTGCTTGACGCCGCCGTAGGGCATCTGGTCGGCGCGGTAGGACGGCACGTCGCCGATCACCACGCCGCCGACCTCCAGCGCGCGGTGCGCGCGGAAGGCGGTCCGGGCGTCGTGGGTGAACACGCCGGCCTGGAGGCCGAACTTGGAGTCGTTGACGGCTGCGAACGCCGCGTCGACGCCGTCGACCTTCTTGAGGGTGAGCACCGGACCGAAGACCTCTTCGGTGGCGAGGGTCGCGCCGGCCGGCACGTCCTCCAGCACGGTCGGCGCGTAGGAGGCGCCGTCGCGCTTGCCGCCGGTGAGGAGCTTGGCGCCGCGCTCGACGGCGTCGTTCACCCAGGACTCCACGCGCTGCGCCGCGGCCTCGCTGACCAGCGGGCCGACCTCGGTCTCCGGGTCGGTCGGGTCGCCGGTGACCTGGGCCTCGACCCGCTCCACGACCTTGGCGACCAGCCGGTCGTAGACCGAGGCGTCGGCGATGACCCGCTGCACCGAGATGCAGGACTGGCCGCCCTGGTAGTTGGAGAAGGTGGCGATGCGCTGCGCCGCCCAGTCCAGGTCCTCCTCGGAGGACCAGTCGGGCAGGACGACGGCCGCGCCGTTGCCGCCGAGCTCCAGGGTGCAGTGCTTGCGCGGCACGGAGTCGAGGATGGCGTAGCCGACCGTGTCGGAGCCGGTGAAGGAGATGACCGGCAGCCGCTCGTCCTGGACCAGGGCCTCCATGCGGTCGTTGGGGACCGGGAGGATCGACCAGGAACCGGCGGGCAGGTCGGTGCCGGCGAGCAGCTCACCGATGATGAGGCCGGAGAGCGGGGTGGCCGGGGCCGGCTTGAGGATGATCGGGACGCCGGCGGCGATGGCCGGGGCGATCTTGTGGGCGCAGAGGTTCAGCGGGAAGTTGAACGGCGCGATGCCCAGGACCGTGCCGCGCGGGAAGCGGCGGGTCAGCGCGAGGCGGCCGGCGCCGCCCGCGTCGGTGTCCAGGCGCTGCGCCTCGCCGCCGTTGAAGCGGCGGGCCTCCTCGGCCGCGAAGCGGAACACGGAGACGGCGCGGCCGACCTCGCCGCGGGCCCACTTGATGGGCTTGCCGTTCTCGGCGGAGATCAGCTGGGCGATCTCCTCGGTGCGCTCCACCAGCCCGCGCACCACGTGGTCCAGGGCGGCGGCCCGCACGTGGGCGGGGGTCACGGCCAGCTCGTCCTGGACCGCGACGGAGGCGGCGACGGCCTCCTCGACCTGGGCCTCGGTGGGAACGCTCACCGTGCCGACGAGACGTCCGTCCCAGGGGGAGGTGACGTCGAAGGTGGTCTCGCCGGTGGCTTCACGGCCGGCGAGCCAGAAGGCGGTGGGGGCTGCAGCAGTGTTCGGCACAGTGGATCCCGGCCCTTCATGATGGTGGGTGGTGCACGCGCGGCTCTGGGAGCGGCTTGGCGTAGGACTCTGCAGCCCACCGTAGGGGCGCGGCGGCCTCCTGGCGCTTGTCCGAAGCGGCGTAATCCACGGGTTCGCCTCTCCGCGGTGGAGTCCACGGGAGCCCGGAGCCGGTCCGCGGGAGGGCCACGAGGGGCCCGGACGCCGTGCGCGGGTGGTCCACCGGGGCCGGTGACCGCGGTCGACGGGGCGCTCCCCGCCGGGGCGGCGCGCGTCCCGCACGGGCCGGAGCCACCCGACCCGAAGCCCCGCCCGGGCGTGGCGCCTAATCCCCCGCCTGGGACGACGTGGCCTTCAACGCCAGCCACAGCTCCATCCGGACGTCCGGATCGTCCAGCGAGCGGCCGAGGATCTCCTCCACCCGCCGCATCCGGTAGCGCAGGGTGTGGCGGTGGACGCCCAGGTCGGCGGCGGCCGCGTCCCACTGGCCGTGCCGGGCCAGCCAGGCCCGCAGGGACGCCACCAGGTCGCCGCGGCCGGTCGCGTCGTGTTCGCGCAGCGCCCGCAGCAGCCCGTCGGCGAACGCCCGCACCGCGTCGTCCGCGAGCAGCGGCAGCACCGAGCCGGCCGCCACGTCCTCGTGCTCCACCAGGGCCCGGCCGCGGCGGCGGGCCACGGACAGCGCCTGTTCGGCCTGGCGGTAGGCGTTGGCGGCGGCCATCGGGCCGGTGGGCGCGGAGAGGCCCACGGCCAGCCCCTCGGTCTCCCGGGCGGCGCCGCTCCGGCCGTTGCGGCCGCGCGGACGGGGCGCCCCACCGAGCCGCGCCTCGGCCGCGGCGGCGAACGCGGTGCAGGCGTCCGCGGCCGCCCCGCCATCCGTGACCAGCACGATCAGCCGGCCGGCGTCCGGTACCGCGAGGACCGCTTCGCCACTCCGGGCGGCGGCCGACTCCATGGCGTCGGCGAGCGCGTCCAGGACGGGCACGGCGCCGGCGCCCGACGACGGGGATCCCCCCGGTTCGGGGGCGGACGGGAGCTTGGCGGGGGACGGCTGGTCGTCGGAGGGCACCGGCTCGGCCACCACCATGCGGAACGGGGCGTCCAGCAGCCCTCCGTAGAGCCGGCCCGCCACGGCCCGGGCGTGGTCCGGTTCGCCCGCCAGCAGCATCTTCAGCACCGCGGCGCCCAGCCGCTGCTCCGCGTCCTGGAGCGCCCGGGAGCGTTCGGTGGTCAACGTCAGCAGGGCGACCGCGGAGTGCACCGCGTACCGCTCGGCGGTGCCGAGCGGCGCACCGGTCCCCACGGCGAGCACCCCGCGGGCCCGCCGCCCGGTGCCCAGCGTCTGGAGCTCCACCCGGTCGTCGCCGTCGGTGTCGCTGACCACCGAACTGGCCGGCGCCGGCCGCTCCCGCAGCCGCGCCACGTCCTCCGCGAGCCGGGCCGCCCGCCGCGCCGCCCACTCCGGGGCGGCCGCCACCACCGCGCCCGAGGCGTCGTAGAGCGCCGCCCAGCCGTCCAGGTGCGACGCGAGCCGGACCAGCAGTTCGGCCGGCCCCTCGGCGCCGAGCGCCGCCCGGGTCAGCTCGCGCTGGGCCTCGAAACCGGCGGTCACCGCGCGGTACTGGTCGGCCGCCACGGACGCCGACACCGCCTTGCTGATCGCGATGAACGGCGTCCGGCGCGGCACCCCGAGCAGCGGGAGGTGGTGCCGGCGCGCCGCCTCGACCAGCGCCTCGGGCACCCCCTCGTAGTTCACCCCGACCGCGAAGCCCAGCCCGACGACGCCGGCCTCGGCGACCCGCCGCACGTACCGGTCCGCGGTCTCCGGGTCCTCCGCGTCGAGCTTGAGGGCGGTGATCAGCAGCAGCTCGCCGCCCTCCATGTAGGGCACCGGGTCGATCAGCTCGCTGGCGTGCGCCCAGCGCACCGGGGCGTCCAGCCGGTCCTCGCCCGCGAGCACGGTCAGCTTGAGCGCGGTGTGGTTGACCAGGGAGGCGAGGGTGTGCGGCATGAGACCTTCGATGGCTCCGGCGGACGGCACGACCGCGACCGGCGGCCGAGTCACCCGCCGGTCCCCTGCCGACTCCCGCCGATCGTCTGCACCGTCCGTATGAACGGCTGGCATGTACGCCGTCCCGTATGAACGGCTGCTGCCGATTCTGCCTCAACGGACGGTTTCGGGAACACTCCACGGCGGCGCATTCGACACGGGACGCTCCCGCACACCCTCCGACCCCGCCCCCGAGAAGCGCACGCCCCCTGCCCGGACCCGTCACCACCACCCGGACGGATCATGACCGCGACGGTGCTGCGGACGGGACAGGGGGCACGCACGGAGGGCCCCGAACGGCGGGTCAGGGCCGGAGGTCGATCAACACCGGAGGCGCGTGCTCACCCTCGACCGTGGTCACGGAGAGGACGGCGTGGCCCGGTGGCACCGAATTGGCGAGGTCCGACGCCGACCAGCGTTCGCGTTCCACCGTCCGCACCGTGACCGCCTTGGCGGTGACGTTCTTCCCGGTCACCAGGCGCCGGATGGAGTGCATGACCTTGGTGAACGGTTCTTCGGAGACGATCTGACGGTCCGTGACGTCCCGGGTCTCCACCCACGCCTTGCCCCACATCTCCGCGAAGCGCGCACCGTCCCAGGTGGTCACACCGGCGAAGGCCATGCGACAGCCGACCGCCCCCAGCAACGCACCGCGCAGCGATTCCGGCACGTCGTCCAGGGCCCGCACCGTCAGTGCGACACCCGCGTTCGCGGTCCGCAGTCGCTGGAGCCCCCGCAGCGCCTCCTGCGTGATCACGTGTGAGGCATCGTCAAGTACGAGACAGGCGAAGAGGGAGCGGTCCGTTCGGGTCACCGCGCATTCGGTGAACTGCGCGAGGACCAGTCGGGCCAGGATCCGCGAGGCATCGGCGTGTCCCCGCTCGGGGAGGTCGATCCGGATCCGCAGCGGACGGTCCAGGGCACGCAGCGAGACCTGCCGCGAGGCGTCCGAGGGGTCGAACAGCCCGGCGAAGGCCGGCCGGTCCAGCAGGGCGATCCGGTCGGCGAGCAGCACCCCGGGATCGCCCGGGCGCTCCGCCTGCCGTTCCCGCGCGTCCAGTTCCCGCAGGGCGCTGCCGTCGCCGTTCCCCTCCAGGGCGGTCCGCAGTGCCCGCAACGCCTGCGGTGAGCCGTCCAGCAGTTCCCGCAGCTCCGGAATCCGCGGGAACCGCCCGTGCGCCGCGCGGAACGGCCCTAGCAGTTGTCCCAGCACCGCCGCGGCCCGGTGCCCGTCGCTGGACGTCGTGGCCACCAGGTCTCCCACCAGCGCCTCGGCCAGCACCGTGGCGGCCTCATCGGGGTCGCTGGTCCCGCCGTACAGGTCGAGGCCGTGCGAGGCTTCCCGGTGCCCGGCCCTGACGACGGTGTCGAAGGCCTCGTCGGGCACCGACCCGGATCCGGCCGGTCCGACGCAGACCACGGTGGCGCGCCCCGACAGCGCCTGGAGGCACATCGCCTCCACCAACGGGCGCACCAGTCGGGTGGTCTTCCCGGACCCGGCGGGACCGACCGCCAGCAGCGACGTGCCGAGCACGTCCGGCGCGAGTGCGATCCCCGCGCCGCGGCGGTCGTAGGGGTTGCGCACGTCCTCGGATGCCGTGCCGATGCGCACCTGCGAGGTGACGAGATCGTGCCGTGCGGTCCGGGTGTGCAGGTCACGGGCGCCGGACGGGTGCGCGAACGCCGCCGCCCCGTGCTTGTGCACACCGTCGACGAAGGCGGGCAGACGGCTCGGCTGCGCTTGGACGGACCGCCAAGCGCGGGTGATCCGCGCGTGGTCGACGTCGTTCATGACTCCCGAACGTGCTTCCTGCGCCAGGCGATCTGCCGCCGTGACGGCGCCGGCGTCGCGCAGCTCCGTCCACTCGGCTTGATCGACCTCCATGGCCCGGGCGCCGGAAGCAGCCGCCTTCCCGGTGTGCTGCGGGCCGCGCTTGCCCGAGGAGAAGTAGCGACGGCGCAGTTCTCCCAGGCAGGCGAACCTGCTGAAGAGGAGCAGCAGCGCCCCCAGGTCGAGGAGTTCGTAGCTCGTGGCGTAGTAGAAGAACGATGCCTGCTGGCCCGATACCGGTGTCAGGTTCTCCAGTTGGAGCATCAGGAGGGAGGAGTCGGTGGTCTTGTCGGTGCACCACTGCCAGAGCAGCCAGACGACGACCAGAGTGGCGCCGGTCCGGGCCATCAGGTGTCCGCCGGGCAGCGCGCTCGGGTCCTTCGGCGCGAGCCATCCGGGAAGCCTGCGCCATACCCGGTCCACCACCGGGGTGATCAGTCGCCGGAACAGCTCCGGCCACCGTCCGATCCTGGCGAAGACGACGATCACCACGCCGAGGACGATCGCCATGTACACGAAGGACGAGACGACGTTGGCGTTCCCCGTCTTCCACGAATCGGGCAGCATCACCTCCCGCGGCCATTTCCAGTACGGGCCGAGGTAGTCGTTCATCAGCAGGGACCAGATCAGCCAGGCGCACAGGGTCGAGATGACCGCGCCGGCGATCAGTTGCGGCACGGCGGTCTCGTGCGGCTCGACCTTCGGCTTGGGCCGGTGCCCGAAGGCCCAGACGCCCGGTCCGGCGGGCACCCGCGGGGTGCTCAGCCACGCCATGAGCGGGGATGGCGATCCGTCGCCGGTCCGAGCGCCGCCCCGGGGCGGCATCACACCGCCCCTCGCGGCCGCGGCGGCGTACACCGGGGGCGCTGCCGGGCGCGGCGGCGGCTCCGGGGGGTGCGCCGGCCTGGGGAGCTGGTCGGAGCGGATGTTGCGTGCGTCCTGCGTGCCCTCGGTGTCCATCCGGTGCCCCTTGTCCCCCTTGAGACGTGGCCTGCCGCGTTGGTTCGCCGGCCTGTCGTTGTCCTGCCCGCGTGGGCGTGCCCATGCCGGGTGCGCCGCCGCTCAATTTACTGGCCGCGCCCCGTGGCTATGTCCGGTGCGGACAACGCAACACGCGCACTTCTCCCGAACGGAACATGCCAGACCCGGCCCACCGCCCCTAACCTGCGAGAACAAGACCTCTGTACGTCCGTGTTCCACCCCCAGGAGACTGCCATGACCGAACTGTCCGGAGGCCCCGCCCTCCCCCAGGAGCGTCGCGTCGTCACCGCGATCCCCGGCCCCAAGTCGCAGGAGCTGTGGGCCCGCAAGCAGGAGACCGTGGCCGCCGGTGTCGGCGCGGTGCTGCCCGTCTTCGTCAAGCGCGCGGGCGGCGGTGTCCTGGAGGACGTGGACGGCAACTCCCTGATCGACTTCGGCTCCGGCATCGCGGTGACCTCGGTCGGCAACAGCGCGGAGGCCGTGGTGCGCCGGGCCGTCGCCCAGCTCGCCGACTTCACCCACACCTGTGCCATGGTCACGCCGTACGAGACGTACGTCGAGGTCTGTGAGCAGCTGGCCGAGCTGACGCCGGGCGACCACGCCAAGAAGTCGGCGCTGTTCAACTCGGGTGCGGAGGCGGTCGAGAACGCCGTCAAGATCGCCCGGGCGTACACCAAGCGCCAGGCGGTCGTCGTGTTCGACCACGGCTACCACGGCCGGACCAACCTGACGATGGCGCTGACCGCGAAGAACATGCCGTACAAGCACGGCTTCGGTCCGTTCGCGCCCGAGGTCTACCGCGTGCCGCTGGCCTACCCCTACCGCTGGCTGACCGGTCCGGAGAACTGCGCGCAGGAGGCCGCCGACCAGGCGATCACGCAGATCACCAAGCAGATCGGCGCCGAGAACGTCGCGGCGATCATCATCGAGCCGGTGCTCGGTGAGGGCGGCTTCATCGAGCCGGCCAAGGGCTTCCTCCCGGCCATCGCGAACTTCGCGAAGGAAAACGGCATCGTCTTCGTCGCCGACGAGATCCAGTCCGGTTTCTGCCGCACCGGCCAGTGGTTCGCGTGTGAGGACGAGGGCATCGTGCCGGACCTCATCACGACCGCCAAGGGCATCGCGGGCGGTCTGCCGCTGGCGGCCGTCACCGGCCGCGCCGAGATGATGGACGCCGCGCACGCGGGCGGCCTGGGCGGCACCTACGGCGGCAACCCGGTGGCCTGCGCCGCCGCGCTCGGCTCGATCGAGACCATGCGCGAGCTGGACCTGAACGCCAAGGCCAAGCGCATCGAGGAGGTCATGAAGGGCCGCCTGACCGCGATGCAGGAGAAGTTCGACGTCATCGGCGAGGTCCGCGGCCGCGGCGCGATGATCGCGATCGAGCTGGTCAAGTCGGGTTCCAAGGACCCCAACCCGGAGGCCACCTCGGCGCTCGCCAAGGCGTGCCACCAGGAGGGCCTGCTGGTCCTGACGACCGGTACGTTCGGCAACGTGCTGCGCTTCCTGCCGCCGCTGGTGATCGGCGAGGACCTGCTGAACGAGGGCCTGGACATCCTGGAGACGGCCTTCGGCACGCTCTGAGCGTCCGCGTCCTGGGGACGCATCCGAGCAGGACCTTCCGGGCGCGGCCCGGGGCGCGGTGCGGACCGCGTCCCGGGCCGCGCCCCGTGCGTCGGCGCCGCCGGCGCAAGGGCGGGATACGGTCACGGCGGGGCGGAACGGAGCCGACCGCGGGGTGCGTGAAGAAGATGTGCGGGGGCAATGGCGGGCGCGTGATGCGGCTTACGGGGCGCGCTCCGGGTGCCGTACGGTTTCTGCAGATGAGAGAAACACCCACCCACAGGGGACTGCGGGTGGTGCCCGGTCGGCGCTTTCCTGGCTTCGACCTGGCCGTGCCCTCGCGCACACCACCGGACCCCTGGCACGGGGATTCCGGGAATCCTCACCGATCGGATGTCCGCCCGCCCCAGACCCCCCGGGGCGCGCGGGACACCGGTCTGCGCGGCCGCTCCGGAACCACCC
>LIQL01000277.1 GCA_001418405.1 Streptomyces diastatochromogenes
ACCCCCGTCCCTCCCCTACCCGCGCACCGCACGCGCCGCCTACCGTGGGGACGGCGACGCACGAAGGACGGGGGCGGCAGCACGTGCACACGGCGATCCTCGCGGTACGGGTCCCGGTCGGCCCGGCCAGTGCCGGCCCGGCCGAGTGCGACATCCGGACGCACCGCGCCGTCGCCAGCCGCCGCGGCCGGTCCGCCCGCCACCGCGACGGCACCGTGCCGGCGGCGCGCGTCCGCCCCCACCCGGGAAGCCCGCGGTGAGCGGTCGGCCGCCGCCCCGCGGTCACCGGGGGTGGCCGACCGGTCAGGGTGCGTGCCCGGGTGGCTGAATGGCGCCGACGGCGTACACGAGGGGCGGCAGGGCGGCGAGCCCGCCCGGGGAGTGTTAGAAATAGCAACATGGCCGCAGGGTCCGGCCGATACCGGCGCGCAACAGTACGGTCACTGACCGAACGACGCCCGCAGAGTCTCGCGGGGCAGGTCTTCCTGCTCCAACTCACCGTCGGCCTCCTGCTCGTCCTGGGCGCGCTGGCGGCGCTGCTGCTGACGTCCCGGCACGACGCCGAGGAGGAGGCGCGCAGCCGCTCGGTGGCGGTCGCGGAGACGTTCGCCCACTCCCCGGGCGTGCAGGGCGCACTCCGCTCCCCGGACCCGTCGAAGATCCTGCAACCCCTCACCGAGGCGGCCCGCAAACGCGCCGGCGTCGACTTCATCGTCGTGATGAACACCCACGGCATCCGTTACACGCACCCGATCCCGCAGGAGATCGGCAAGCCGTTCGTCGGCACCATCGGCCCCTCGCTGGCCGGCCAGGTGCACGTCGAGAGCGTGTCCGGGCCGCTCGGCCACGAAGTGCAGGCCATCGTGCCCGTCGACGACTCCCACGGCACCGTGGTGGGCCTGGTCGCCGCGGGGATGAAGGTGGCGAGCGTGAGCCGCGCGATCGCCGGCCACCTCCCGGTGATCTTCATCATCAGCGGTGCGGCGCTGGCCCTCGCCACGGCCGCCACGGCGGTGATCACCACCAGGCTGCGGCGCCAGACCCGCGGCCTGGGGTCCGTCGAGATGAGCCGCATGTACGAGCACCACGAGGCGGTGCTGCACGCCGTGCGGGAGGGCGTGGTCATCACCAGTGCCGAAGGCCGGCTGCTGCTGGCCAACGACGAGGCCAGGCGGCTGCTGGCGCTGCCCGACGACGCCGAGGGCCGGGCGGTGTCCCAGCTGCCCGGCCTCGCCCCGGGACTGGCCGGCCTCCTGGCGTCGGGCCGGTCCGCCACCGACGAGATCCACCAGACGGGCGGCCGGCTCCTCGCGGTGAACCAGCGGCCCACGGACCGGCACGCCGCCGGCATGGGCACGGTCACCACCATCCGCGACTCCACGGAGCTGCGGCTGCTGTCCGGACGCGCCGAGGTCGCCCACGAGCGCCTGCGGCTGCTCTACGAGGCCGGGGTGAGCGTCGGCACCACCCTCGACGTGGCCCGGACCGCCGAGGAACTCGCCGACGTCGCCGTCCCGCGGTTCGCCGACTACGTCACCGTCGACCTGGCGGCCCCGGTCCTGCACGGCGACGAGCCGACCGGCAGCGGCGCCCAGCAGATGCGCCGCACCGCCGCGCACGGCGTCCGCGCCGACCACCCGTTCCTGCCCGCCGGCACCCCCATCACGTTCGTGGACGGCACGCCCCAGGCCCGCGGGATGGCCAGCGGCCGCTCCCAGGTCGTTCCGGACCTGTCGACCACCCCCACCTGGCAGCTCCAGGACCCCGACCGGGCCCGGCGGGTCCTGGCGTGCGGCATCCACTCGCTTATCAGCACGCCGCTGCGGGCCCGCGGCAACATCCTGGGCGTGGCCAACTTCTGGCGCGCCCAGGGCTCGGAACCGTTCGACGAGGAGGACCGGTCGCTGGCCGAGGAGCTGGTCGCGCGCGCCGCACTGAGCATCGACAACGCCCGCCGGTACACGCGCGAACACGCCCTGGCGGTGACCCTGCAACGCAGTCTGCTGCCGCGCAGCCTGCCCGAGCAGAGCGCCATGGACGTGGCCCACCGCTACCTGCCCGCCCAGTCGGGGGTGAGCGGCGACTGGTTCGACGTCATCCCGCTCTCCGGCAGCCGGGTCGCGCTGGTCGTCGGCGACGTCGTCGGCCACGGCCTGCACGCCGCGGCCACCATGGGCCGGCTGCGCACCGCGGTGCACACCTTCTCCACCCTCGACCTCACGCCCGACGAGTTGCTGGGCCACCTCAACGACCTCGTCGACCAGATCGACCAGGAGGAGGCCGAGACCGGCAGCGACACCAACGTCACCGGCGCCACCTGCCTGTACGCGATCTACGACCCGGTCTCCCGGCGCTGCGGCATGGCCCGGGCCGGCCACCCGCCGCCGGCGCTGGTCCACCCCGACGGCACCGTGGAGTTCCCGGAGCTGCCGGCCTGCCCGCCCCTGGGACTGGGCGACGTGCCGTTCGAGACCACGGAACTGCACCTGCCCGAGGGCACCCAGATCGTGCTGTACACCGACGGGCTGGTCGAGGAGCGCACCCGGGACTTCGACGTCGGCATGGAGATGCTGCGCGGGGCGCTGTCCCGGCCGGGCCGGTCCCCGGAGGAGAACTGCCGGGCGGTCCTGGACCGCCTGCTCCCGGAACGCCCGCGCGACGACGTGGCGCTGCTGATCGCCCGCACCCGGGTGCTCGGCCCGGACCGCGTCGCCTCCTGGGACGTGCCGTTCGACCCCGCGGCCGTCGCCGGGATGCGCTCCAGCATCTCCGCCAAGCTCGCCGAGTGGGGCCTGGACGACCTCGCCTTCGCGACCGAGGTCGTGATCAGCGAGCTGGTCACCAACGCGCTCCGGTACGGCTCACCACCGGTACGGGCCCGGTTGCTCCGCGACCGCAGCCTGGTCTGCGAGGTGGCCGACGGCAGCAACACCTCGCCCCACCTGCGGTACGCGGCGACGACCGACGAGGGCGGGCGCGGCCTGTTCCTGGTGGCCCAGCTCACCGAGCGGTGGGGCACCCGCTACACCCCGCAGGGCAAGGTCATCTGGGCGGAACAGCCGCTGCCGGCGAACGGCGCGGAGGAGCCCGCGGGGTCCGAGGGTCCGCAGCCCGCTCCGTAGCCCCTCAGCCCGCGGCCGGCGGCACCACCCGCACCCCGAAGCCGTACCTGCCGAGGGCGCCGGCGGTCCCGGGGACGCCCTGGTGTCCCGTACCGGCCGGTGACTCACCCCGACGGCCGGGCGGGCGTGCGACGCGCCGGCGGGCTCCCCATCCTGGACCGGGACCGGCCTCGATCCGGTGGTGCACCCGCGCGCACGGCCGCCGTGCGCCGATCACGTCGCGGAGAGCGGAGAGTTCATGAGGCTTGTGGTCGATCTCAACCGGTGCCAGGGGTACGCCCAGTGCGCCTTCCTCGCGCCGGACGTGTTCACCATGCACGGGGACGAGGCGCTGATGTACGACCCGCAGGCCGACGACTCCCAGCGGGAGCACGTGCGCAGAGCCGCGGACGCCTGCCCCGTGAAGGCCATCACCCTCGACTACGCGGACCTGGACGGCGCGGCGGAGGCGGGTGGGTCCCGTGACGATTGACGGGTACCTGGAGGCGTTCCGGCGCGAGGGGCGGATCGTCGTCGTCGGTGCGTCGCTGGCCGGTCTGCGGGCCGCCGAGGCGCTGCGCGCGGAGGGCTTCGCGGGCACGCTCACCCTGGTCGGCGACGAGCCCCACGAGCCGTACGACCGGCCGCCGCTGTCCAAGCAGGTCCTGTTGGGCAAGGTGCCGGCGGACCACACGCGGTTGCCCCGGGTGCGTCCGGTCGACGCGCAGTGGCGGCTCGGGTCCGCGGCCACCGGGCTGGACCTGGCGGCCAAGCGGGTGCGGTTGGCCGACGGCGACGTGCTCGACTACGACCGGCTGCTGATCACCACCGGGGTGCGGGCCCGTCCGTGGCCCCAGGAGCTGGAGGCCGAACTCGACGGGGTGTTCGTGCTGCGCACGCAGGACGACGCCGTGCAGCTGCACCACCGGCTGGCGGCCGGGCCGCGGCGGGTGCTGGTGATCGGGGCCGGCTTCACCGGCTCGGAGATCGCCTCCGCCTGCCGCGAACGGGACGTGCCGGTCACCGTGGCCGAACGCGGCGCGGCGCCGCTGGTGGGCGCGCTCGGCGGGGTGGTCGGCGAGGTGGCCGCGGAACTCCAGCGCGCGCACGGCGTCGACCTGCGGTGCGGGGTGCAGGTCACCGGGCTGGAAGGGGACTCCGCCGGCCGGGTGCGCACGGCGCACTTCTCGGACGGCACCGCGGTCGCGTGCGACGTGGTGGTCGTCGCGCTGGGCGCCACCCGCAACACCGAATGGCTCGCGGACTCCGGGCTGGGCGCCGGCCCGCGCGGCATCGCCTGCGACGCGGGGTGCCGCGCGTTCGACGTCCGGGGCATCGTCACGGACGACGTCTTCGTCGCCGGTGACGTGGCCCGTTCGCCGCATCCGCTCTTCGGCTACCAGTTCCTGTCGTTGGAGCACTGGGGCAACGCGGTGGCGCAGGCCGAGGTCGCGGCCCACAACATGGTCAGTGCCAGTGCCGAGCGGCGGCCGCACCTGTGGATGCCGTCGTTCTGGTCGGCGCAGTTCGGCGTCAACATCAAGTCCGTCGGCGTGCCGCCGATGGCCGACCAGATCATGGTCACCCAAGGGTCGCTCGCCGAGCAGCGCTTCACCGCGGCCTACGGCTTCCAGGGGCGGGTCATCGCCGCGGTCACCTTCGACCAGGCGAAGTGGCTGGACTTCTACGAGCGGCAGATCGAGCGGGCCGCGTCGTTCCCGCCGGAGTTCACCACCGTCGACCGGCGACCCGAGGGCCGGCAGCCGGTGGCGGCCGACTTCCCGGACCCCTCGCAGCCCAGCCACGGCCCCACCGTCACCCTCAGCGGGTACTCCCCGACCGACCGGCGCGTCTCGTTCACCCCCCGACGCGCCTGACCCGAGTACGCCGACCGGTCGTCCCCGGCCGCAGCACCTTGGAAGGACACACCCATGACGTCGGTCGCCCTCCTGCGCCAGGTCCTCGACTACGCCAACCGCCCCGACCCGTACCCGCTCTACGCCGAGCTGCGCAGGACGCCGGTGGTGCGCGACGAGGCGGGGCCCTATCTGGTCAGCACGTACTGGGCGGTCAAGGGGCTGCTGCACGACCCGCGGATCAGCTCCGACGCCCGGAACCTGACGCCCGAGGCGGCCGAGGCCACCGGCCAGGAGCAGGACCCCAACCTGCCGCCGTCGTTCCTCCGGCTCGACCCCCCGGAGCACGACCGGCTGCGCCGGCTGGCCATGCGCCCGTTCGGGCCGCCGCACACCCCGCGCCGGGTGTTCGAGATGCACGGCGAGCTGGCCGGGATCGTCACCGGGCTCATCGACGGCCTGCGCGGACGGGACGCCATCGACCTCGTCGACGACGTGTCCTATCCGTTCCCGGTCACCGTGATCTGCCGGATCCTGGGCGTGCCGCGCGAGGACGAGACGCACTTCCACGAGTGGGCCGACACGATCGCCGCCGGCCTCGACCCGGTCGGCACGCCCGAGGAGCGCGCGGCCAAGATGCAGGACGTGCAGCAGGCCCGGCGCGACCTCGCCATGTATCTGGCCGGGCTGATCGAGGAGCGCCGGCGCTCTCCCCGGGACGACATGCTGTCCGCCCTGGCCACCGAGCACGGCCCGGACGGGCAGATGTCCCCGGTGGAGATGATCACCACCTCGGTGCTGCTGCTGATCGCCGGCCACGAGACCACGGTCAACCTCATCACCAACGGGATGCTCACCCTGCTGCGCCACCCGGACGTGCTCCAACGGTTGCGCACCGAGCCCGCTCTGGCGGGGCCGCTGGTCGAGGAGTTGCTGCGGTTCGAGCCGCCCGTGCAGATGCTGCCGCAGCGCACGACACTGGCCGAGATCGAGGTCGCCGGCACGGTCATCCCCAAGGGGGCGGCCGTCTACCTGATGGTGGCGTCCGGCAACCGGGACCCGCAGCGCTTCACCGACCCGGACCGGTTCGTCCCCGACCGCCCCGACAACCAGCACCTCGGTTTTGGCCACGGTCTGCACAGCTGCTTCGGTGCGCCGCTCGCCCGGTTGGAGGCGCAGCTCGCGCTGACCGAGCTCGTCCGCCGGCTCGACGCCCCGCAGTTGGTCGAGGACCCGCCGCCGTACCGGCAGAACGCGGTGCTGCGCGGCCCCCGGCACCTGCCGCTGACCATCGGCGGGATCAGGGACTGAGGCGGCCGGGCGGGCCGTCCCGCCACGGCTCGTCGTCCCGCTGCCGGTCGAGGGCGTCGTCCAGGGTGGTGGCGGCCATGATGAGCGACAGGTGGGTGAACGCCTGCGGGAAGTTGCCCAACTGCTCGCCGCCGGGGCCGATTTCCTCCGCGAACAGGCCGACGTGGTTGGCGTAGGTCTGCATCTTCTCGAAGGCGTAGCGGGCCGGTCGGAGCCGGCCGGCCCGGGCCAGGGCGTCGACGTAGAGGAAGGTGCACAGGCTGAAGGTGCCTTCGGAGCCGCGCAGGCCGTCGGGCGAGGCGAGCGGGTCGTAGCGGTAGACGAGGCTGTCCGACACCAGGGTGCGCTCGATCGCGTCCAGGGTGGAGAGCCAACTCTCCGTCTGGGGCGCCAGGAAGCCCACGCGCGGCAGGAGCAGCAGCGACGCGTCGAGCACCGCGCCGTCGTAGTGCTGGACGAGCGCCCGCTGCTCGGCGTCCCAGCCGCGCTGCATGACCTGTTCGAGGATGGCGTCGCGGGCCGCGGTCCACCGGACGGTGTCGGCGGGCCGGCTGTACGCGGCGGCCAGGCGCAGGCCCCGGTCGAAGGCCACCCACGACATCATCCGGCTGAAGGTGAACTCCTTGCGTCCGCCGCGGGTCTCCCAGATGCCCTCGTCGGGCCGGTCCCAGGAGTCGGCGAGCCAGTCCAGGGTGCGGGCGAGGTTCTTCCAGCCGTGGTAGCCGGCCCGCATGGCGATCTCGCGCCCCTCCGACAGGGCGTAGAGCGCCTCGCCGTAGATGTCCAGCTGCAACTGGTCGGTGGCGGCGTTGCCGACGCGCACCGGGGCCGAACCGCGGTAGCCCTCCAGATGGGACAGCACCTCCTCCGGGAGGTCGGGGTCGCCGTCCACCCGGTACATGATCTGGAGCGGTTCGTGCCGGTCGTCCGCCGCGGGCTGGAGGCGGTTTCCCAGCCAGCGGGTGAACTGCGCCGCCTCCTCGGCGAATCCCAGGTCGAGCAGGGCCCGGACGGACAGCGACCCGTCGCGGACCCAGGTGTAGCGGTAGTCCCAGTTGCGTTCGCCGCCGACCTGTTCCGGCAGTCCCATGGTGGCGGCGGCGACCGGTGCGCCGGTGGGGGCGTAGGTGAGCAGTTTGAGGGTGATCGCCGAGCGGTGCACGGCCCCCGGCCACCGCCCCCGGTAGTGGGAGGTGCGCACCCAGCGCTGCCAGAAGTCCACGACCTCCCAGAAGCGCTCCGCCACGGCGTCCGGGGTCAGCGGCGGCGGGGCGGGTGCGTCGGGTGCGGCGTCGACGGTGAGGACGGCCCCGGCCACCTGTCCGGTGCGCAGCGTGACGGTGCCCACCGCGTCGTCGCCGTCGCGGTCCAGCGGGAAGGTGCTCTGCAGGTGCGCGGTGACGCCGGGCGCCCGGAAGGTGGCGGTGCCGTCGTGCAGGTCGCAGGTGTGGGCGGCCCGCGCGTAGTCGAAGCGCGGCCGGCATTCCAGGTCGAAGCGGACCGTGCCGCGGACCGCCCGGGCGCCGCGGAGCAGCACGTGCCGGGCGGACGGCGTGCCGGTGCGGTCCGGGGGCATGCAGTCGAAGACCTCGCCGACACCGTCGGGGGACATGAAGCGGGTCACGAGCACCGCGGTGTCCGGGTAGTAGAGCTGTTTGCAGGTGCTGCCCCGGCCTTCGGGGGCGAAGCGGAAGTGGCCCCCGCGCTCGTGGTCGAGGAGGGCGGCGAAGACGCTGGGCGAGTCGAACCGGGGCGCCGGGAACCAGTCGACGACCCCTTCGGACGAGACCAACGCCGCGGTCTGGAGGTCGCCGACGACGCCGTGGTCCGCGATGGCTGGGTACCGTTCCATGATCATCCCGCTTCCGTGGGGCGTGTACCTCCACTGTCCGCCCGCGCCGACGGGCGCGCGAAAGCGGTGGCCGGGGCCGGACGGTGCGAAGCTCAGGCCGCGTCCGCCCCGGTGGGGCCCGGCCGGCCGCCGCTCCGGTGGCGGCGCAGAGTGATCACGAAGACGTGGCTGCTGACGGCCAGCATCCACAGCGGGAAGACGAGTTCGACGTGGCCCTCGCCGCCGACGGCGAAGAGCAGCACCAGCGCGACGAGGTAGCCCAGCCACACCAGCCAGCGGGGGAAGATGCCGAGCCGGTGCCCGATGGTGGTGGTCGACACCACGAACACGGCGGCCATCCGCGTCGCGTAGCTGGTCAGCAGCTCCAGGACGAGGTGGCGACCGTACTGCCAGAGCACCCGCTCCCCCGCCGACGCCGAGGGCGACGCGTCCGTCACGGCCAGCAGGCTGCCGGTCGTCGCCGCGAGCACGAACAGCATCGCCACGAAGAGCAGTCCGCTGCCGAGGAACAGCGTCGAGAAGAACCGGTCCTCGGCGGCGCCGACGAAGTCCCGCACCGCGCCCATGAACCACAGGAAGAAGATCCCGGCGAACGGCAACAGCATCAGTGCGGTGTGCAGGAAGCCCCGCTGGGAGGTGTCGCGGATCCAGTCGGCGGCGTCCTCGGAGTGCTCGGGGACCGCCAGGCGCACGAGGAGGACGGCGACGCCCAGCAGCACCGCGGAGACCATCCCGGCCACCGCCGCGACCCGGGGTGTCCGCAGCACGCGGGCCGTTGCCGTGGTCCCGTCGGTCGTTCGCATCGCGTTCTCCCGCTGCTCGTCACGCCCGCCGTCCGACGACCGCGCGGCGGGCCCGGACCGGCCGGTCCACCGGCGGTCGCGGCAGGCGCCTGACTGCCAGTTCTACGACCGGGCGGCGTCCCGCACCGGTCCGCCCGGGCCACTCGGGTGAGCACCCGGGCGGCCCCGCCGCAAGGCCGCGGAACTCGTGTGGCAGTGCCGGGCCGGCCTTGCCAGGCTGGGAGGTGACGACCGCCCCGAGGAGGAGAGAGCCATGGCTGGTCACGTGAACCTCGCCTACGACTACCCGGTGCTCGGCGCCTTCTGGACCGCGATGTGGGTCTTCCTGTGGATCATGTGGGTCATCCTGCTGTTCCGGGTCGTGCTGGACGTCTTCCGCGACGACACGATGAACGGCTGGGCCAAGGCCGGTTGGCTGGTCTTCGTCCTGGTGCTGCCCTTCCTCGGCGTCTTCGTGTACGTCGTCGCCCGCGGCCGGGGCATGGGCCGCCGCGAACAGCAGCACGTCCGGGCCCAGCGCGAGGACGTCGAGCGGTACATCCGCGACACCGCCGGGGCCGGCGCCGGCACCAGCGCGGTGGACCAGCTCGCCAAGCTCTCCGAGATCCGCGCCCGCGGCGACATCAGCGACGAGGAGTTCGCCCGCGCCAAGGAGAAGATCCTGCACTGACGCACGGGCCGACCACCCGGCCGCACCGCCGCCTCAGCGGCGGAGCAGCCGGGTGAAGTAGGCGGTGCGCTCCGGTCCGGCGTACCGCAGCAGCGCGCCCAGGCCGTCCGCCAACGGCAGCTGCCGCTGCGGCACCACGACGAGTTCCGCGCCGGTGCGGACCGCGGCCCCGAGCAGCGCGGCCCGGGCCGGTCCACCGCGGAAGCCGAGCGCGCCGTAGGGCTCCAGGTCCGCGTCGGCCGGGTCGGGTGACGCGGCCTCGTCCGGCACCGGAAGCCGCTCCGGGAAGCCCAGCGGGACGTTGAGCAGCACGGTGCCCACCTGGGCCCGACGCAGTGCGGTCACGACGTCCGACAGGCCCTCGACGGCGCCGTGCCGACTGTTCCGGCGGGCCCGGAACATGTCGAGGCGGGCCCGGTCGGCGAGGCGCAGTTGGCCCTGGAACGCCGCGGCGAGGTCGTCCTCCATCAGGGCCCGGCCCTCGGGGACCGGGTGGCCGTTCCCGCTGCCGGTGACCAGGCGCTTGCGCCAGCGCACCGACAGGTGGTCGGCCAGCGCCTCGCGGGCCCAGGTGATTCCGCCGAGCACGATCGTCTCGGCGCCGGTCCGCCGGGCCAGGTCGACGATCCGGTCGGCGGCCGGCCCGGCGCCGTCGTGCCAGCGCCCGGCGGGGCCGCGCTCCCGGTGGCAGACGCCGGGCGCGACCGCACTGCTCGGCCACGTCCCGGCCTGGAACGCCAGCTCCAACTCGCCCGGCAGCGCGGCTTCCGGGCGCGGCCGGCCGTGCACGGTGGCGGCGACGTAGCGGATGTCCGGCGCGTGCTGCACCGCCAGCGGCAACAGGTCGGGCAGCGCGGTGTAGGCCGCCTCGTCGCGCGCCGGCGGCTCGGGCAGCTCCTCGGTCAGGACCACCCGCCCCTGACTGGCGACGATCGCCTGTCCGTGCCGGCCGGCGATCTCCCGGTCACGGCCCGCGACGGCGACGACCGCGTCCACGGTGGCGTCGTCGGCGCCCTGTTCCGCGAGTGTCACCCGGACCCGGCGTCGGCGGTGGGCCATCTCCCGGTCCGGCTGGGCGGTGTCCCGTGAGGTGTCGAGGTAGGCGCAGACGTACGGTCCCCCGCTCGCGTACACCGCATTCAGGAAGGCCAGTTCCACGGTGCCTCCACACTGTGCGACGTTCCCCCGTCCCCCGTGCGCACGCGTTCGGCGTGCCCTTCCCCCAGTACAGCCCGAAGGGCCCGGCGCCGCGCGCCGAGGTCGCTCCCCGGCGCGCACGATCCGCCCGGAACTGGTCTGCTGGAGGCTGAGGGCCGGCGCGCCCGACGTCCGAGTGCGCCGGGCGCGCCGGGGACGGCGTTCCCGGCGGACCCTCCCGAACGAGGCGGACCAGAGCCATGACCACATCACGGGACCTGATGATCACCGCGCTGGACGTGGCGCCCGGCCGCCCGGTGGAGCAGGGCGACCTGTCGCTCGCGCTGGCCGGGGCCGAGGTGATCGACCTCCTCGCCGCCGAGGCCGTCAGGTTGGACGACGACCGCATCGTGCCCGGCTACCGCCCCACCCACACCGATCCGCTGCTGGCCCGGGCCGCGGCGTCGCTGATCCGCGAGTCGCCGTACGAGTCGGTCGACGACTGGCTGTGGCGCCGGGGACGCGGCCTGTCCGCCGCCTACCTGGCGGCCCTCGAAACGGACGGCCTGGTCACTCGGCAGCCGCGCCGCGGGATGCGCTTCCGGGCCGGGAACGTCGTGCTGGCGGATTCCCCGGACCGGCGCGCCGCGGCCGACCGCTGGGCGTCGGACGAGCCCGTCCTGGCCTTCCTGGGGGCGGTCCTGGGGCTCCGCGGCGCGGGCGGGAGCGGCGACACCACCTCACCGAGCGTGGACGACGACGGCGTGGACACCGTGCTCGCCGCGGTCCACGACGCGCTGCTGCAGTTGGAGGCCCTGCGCCAACGCCGGGCCATCGAGCAGGCCGCCTTCGACAACATCTGGCGCGGCGACTGACGCGCCGGCGGCTCACCCCGCGGCCTCGACCCAGCGCGCGAGGTTCGCCAACGCCGTGCGCGCACCGGCCTCGTTGGCGTCCGCCGGGACGGCGTCCGGGACGCCCGCGTGGACGAGGACGACGGTGGTGCCCGCGCCGGCGGGCACGAGCGTGGTGGTGAGCGTCATGGTGCCGGCGAAGCGCGGGTCGTCGGTGTCGAACCGCACCACCTCGACGACCTTCTCGAAGGGCACGAGTTCCACGAAGCGGCCGTGGTAGGTGTCGGTGCGGTCCGCGGACTTCCCGACGCCCGGCCGCCCGTCGTCGTAGGTGAGCGAGACCCGGAAGGCGCCGCCGACCCGCACGTCGAACTCGTGCACCCGGCCGGTCATGCCGTCCGGGACCCGCCAGTTGGCGACCGCCCGGGCGTCGAGCAGCGCCCGGTAGACGGCGGCGGGCGGGGCGCTGACGTAACGGGACACCTCTGTCGCGTACATGGGGCAACCCTAGGGCGTGTCGCCTCCCGGCGGCTGCGGCGCCGCCCGGTACCACCGGCCGCGGGTCCTGAACCCCGTGGCAGGCGCCGGGTGCAGGCATCGAGGCGCACGCCCCGGGGCGTGCCGTGCTTCCGTACGCCCTGCCGTGGGTGCCGTCCGGCGAGGTACGTTCGTCGTTCGACCGACGCACTGTGTGCAGTGCTCCGGCCCGCACGACGGGCGCCGCGTCAGGACCGAAGTCTCGCGCGTGGGGAGACCTCCCTTGGCTGACCGACCCTATCCCTACCGATCCGCGCTGATCACCGGCGCCTCCAGTGGCATCGGCACGGCCATGGCACGGCAACTGGCGGCCCGGGGCGTCTCCCTGGTGCTCGTCGCGCGCCGGGAACCGCTCCTGCGGGACCTCGCCGAGGAGCTGCGGCACGCCCACGGCATCGAGGTGGAAGCGCTGCCGGCCGACCTCACCGACGCCAAGCAGACGGCGCGGGTGACCGCCCGCCTCACCGATCCGGACCGCCCGATCGAGCTCCTGGTCAACAACGCCGGTTCCGGCGGGTCCGGCGTCTTCGCCAACCTCCCGGTGGACCTCGAAGAGGCCACGGTCCAGCTGAACAACCAGGCCGTGGTGCGCCTGTCCAGGTCCGTGCTGTCCCGGATGCGGGCCGCGGGGCACGGCGGCGTCCTCAACGTGTCGTCCCTGACCGGCGAGTTGCCGTCGCCGTCGCTCGCCACCTACGCCGCGACCAAGGCGTTCCTCACCCACTTCTCGGAGGACCTGGCCATCGAGAACCGCGGCTCCGGCGTCCACGTCACCGTGGTGCTGCCGGGGCTGACCAAGACCGACTACTTCGCCGCGAACGGCCTCGCCCCGGCCTGGGTGCCCGGGTTCTTCTGGCTGGAGGCGGACCAGGTCGCCGCCGCCGCGCTCAAGGCCGTCGCGGCCGGCACCCGGCGGTGCGTGCCCGGTGTGCCCTACAAGGCCGCGACGACGCTGCTCACGCTCACCCCCCGACCGCTGCGACGGGCCCTCGGACGCTACCTGTGGCACCGGTGACGCCGTCGGCCCCGGCCGCCCCGGGCCCCGGCCCCCGCGGGCACCTG
>LIQL01000278.1 GCA_001418405.1 Streptomyces diastatochromogenes
GCCGTTCCCTGCCGCCGTTCCAGTCCGCCGTTCCAGGCAGTTCCCGTTCGCGCAGCTCAGCGCCGGTACGGGCGTTCCAGCGTCCCGGATTGCCGGGCGGCGCTGGCGACCGGGACGGAACGGACCGCACGCTGGGGCCATCCAAACACGCCGCCCCCCTCGTACGGGGAGTGCGCCGCGCGTCTCCCGGACCACCCGGGCCACCCATGGTTCAGCCCCCGCCGCACAGATAGCGAGATCCAGCCATGCCCACCCCGCGCCTCCGCCGCCCCCGCACCCGGCTGTTCGCCGCGACCACGCTCGCACTCGCCGCGTTCTCGCTCACGGCCTGCAACACCGGCGCCTCGGGCGTGCGGGACGCGGGCGCCGCCCCCGCCCGCGACGCGTCGTCCACCACGGAGGCGACCCCGAATCCGGCGGCCGGGCCCGGCAGCGGCCCCACCGGCGCGACGGGCTCCGCCGGCAAGGGCTCCGCGGCGACCGCCCCCGAGAAGCACGGCACGACCGCCGACCCCGACGCCCCGGACCGCCGCGTGCCCTGCACCGCCGCCAACACCCGGGTCACCGCCGCCCCCGTGCAGCGCCCCCTCAACCACATGCTCCTCACGGTCACCAACACCGGCTCCACCCTGTGCGACCTGCCGGCGTACCCGATCGCCCGGTTCGAGAACGCCCAGTCCGTACCGCCGGTCATCGAGAACACCAAGCCCCAGGCCGTCGTCTCGCTCCGGCCCGGCGCGAAGGGCTACGCGGGCGTCGTCCTCTCCGCCGGCGACGGCAGCGGCGGCGCGGGCTACTCGGCGCGGAGCCTGCGGATCGGCTTCCCCGGCACCGACGCGATGGTCGACGCCGCGCTCCAGACCAACAAGGTGCACATCGACGACGCGCTGCGCGTCACGTACTGGCAGTCCGACCCGGCCGACGCACTCCAGTGACGCCCCACCGGCACCGACGACCCCACATCCACGCCGCGGCACCGCCCGCGGCCCATCGAGGAAGGCAGAACCACCCCATGCAGATCCGTCCCCGCCACGGCGCCCCCCGCCTCCGGGCCGCCGCCGCGGCCCTGACCGCCGCCCTCGCCCTCACCGCGCTCGGCGCCGTCCCGGCGGCCGCCGCCGGCACCTCGACCGCGAAGCCCGTCACCTGCACCGCCGCCACCACCAAGGTGACCGTCCAGAAGGTGCAGCGCCCGCTCAACCACCTGCTCCTGACCGCCACCAACACGGGCAGCAAGCCCTGTTACGCCTACAACGCCCCCTACCTCCGCTTCGACGACGCCCAGGCGGCCACCGCCGTGCTCCGCGACAGCGTGCCGCAGGCCGTCGTCACCCTGGAGCCGGGCGAGAGCGCGTACGCCGCCATCGGCACGGAGTCCCCGGAGGGCACCCACGGGTACCGGGCCCACCGGCTCGGCGTCCTGTTCTCCAACCGCGCGATGGACGGCAGCGTGGGCGGCTGGGCCCGTCCGAAGCTGCCGACGGGCGGGGTGTACGTGGACAGTTCGGCGTTCGTCACCTACTGGCAGCCGAACCCGGCCGACGCCCTGATGTGGTGACCCGCCGCCCACCGGGCCCGCCGCCGACCGCGGAACACGCATGACGAGGCCCCGGGCACCGCGATCCGCTCGCGGTGCCCGGGGCCCTCGCTCCGTGGGCGGCTAGCCCAGCTTCCGCGCGACCTCGGTCGCCCAGTAGGTGAGGATCATGTTGGCGCCGGCCCGCTTGATCCCGGTGAGGGTCTCCAGAATCGCCTTGTCCCGGTCGATCCAGCCCTTCTCGGCGGCCGCCTCCACCATCGCGTACTCGCCGGAGATCTGGTACGCCGCGACCGGCACGTCGACCTCGTCCGCGATCTTCGCCAGAACGTCCAGGTAGGGCAGCGCCGGCTTGACCATCACCATGTCGGCGCCCTCCGCCAGGTCGAGCGCCAACTCGCGCAGCGACTCGCGGAGGTTGGCCGGGTCCTGCTGGTAGGTCTTGCGGTCGCCCTGCAACGACGAGCCCACCGCCTCGCGGAACGGCCCGTAGAACGCCGACGAGTACTTCGCCGTGTAGGCCAGGATCGAGACGTCCTCGTGGCCCGTCTGGTCCAGCGCGTCCCGGACCACCCCGACCTGACCGTCCATCATGCCGCTGGGCCCCACCACGTGGACGCCCGCGTCGGCCTGCACCTGCGCCATCTCCGCGTACCGGTCCAGCGTCGCGTCGTTGTCGACCCGCCCGTCGGCGTCCAGCACCCCGCAGTGGCCGTGGTCGGTGTACTCGTCCAGGCACAGGTCCGACATGATCACCAGGTCGTCGCCGACCTCGGCCTTCACGTCCCGGATGGCGAGCTGCAAGATGCCGTCCGGGTCCGTGCCCGCCGTGCCGACCGCGTCCTTGTTGGCGTCCTCCGGCACGCCGAACAGCATGATGCCGCCGACCCCGGCCTCGACCGCCTCGACGGCGGCCTTGCGCAGGGTGTCGCGGGTATGCTGGACGACCCCCGGCATCGCGGAGATCGGCACCGGCGCGGCGACGCCCTCGCGCACGAACGCCGGGAGGATGAGTTCGGCCGGATGCAGGCGGTACTCCGCGACCATCCGCCTCATGGCGGGGGTGGTGCGCAGCCGCCGCGGCCGCGCCCCCGGGAAGCTTCCGTACTTCGTCATGCCCTCCACGCTACGCCCGCCCCGCACCCGCCTTTGCCGACGCAACGTCGGGCGGACGGGCCGCGACGGGGCCGCCGACCGCGGACGCGCGGAAGGGCGCCCCCGAAACGGGGACGCCCTTCCACCACGGTGCCTACCGACGCTCAGCTACGGGCCCGTCGGCGCGAGCCCGGCCGGCGCTCGCTGGGGCGGGTGACCGGGTCGCCGGCCTCCAGCGCCGCGTCGCGCCGCGCCGCCCCGAACTCCGCGAGCGCCTCGGCCAGCTTGTGCACCGACGGCTCGGGCGACATCACGTCCACCCGCAGCCCGTGCTCCTCGGCCGTCTTGGCGGTGGCCGGACCGATGCAGGCGATCACGGTGACGTTGTGCGGCTTGCCGGCGATGCCGACGAGGTTGCGCACGGTCGAGGACGAGGTGAACAGCACGGCGTCGAAGCCGCCGCCCTTGATCGCCTCACGGGTCTCGGCCGGCGGCGGCGAGGCGCGCACGGTCCGGTAGGCGGTGACATCGTCGACCTCCCACCCCAGCTCGATCAGCCCCGCCACCAGCGTCTCGGTGGCGATGTCGGCGCGCGGCAGGAAGACGCGGTCGATCGGGTCGAAGACCGGGTCGTAGGGCGGCCAGTCCTCCAGCAGCCCGGCCGCGGACTGCTCGCCACTGGGCACCAGGTCCGGCTTCACGCCGAAGGCGACCAGCGCCCTGGCGGTCTGCTCGCCGACCGCCGCGACCTTGATCCCGGCGAACGCCCGCGCGTCCAGCCCGTACTCCTCGAACTTCTCCCGGACCGCCTTGACGGCGTTGACCGAGGTGAAGGCGATCCACTCGTAGCGGCCGGTGACCAGGCCCTTGACCGCGCGCTCCATCTGCTGCGGGGTGCGCGGCGGCTCCACGGCGATGGTCGGGACCTCGTGCGGCACCGCGCCGTACGAGACGAGCTGGTCGGAGAGCGACGCGGCCTGCTCCTTGGTCCGCGGGACCAGCACCCGCCAGCCGAACAGCGGCTTGTTCTCGAACCACGAGAGCTGGTCGCGCTGGGCTGCGGCACTGCGCTCGCCGACCACGGCTATGACCGGCTGCCCGCCGTCCGGCGACGGCAGCACCTTGGCGGCCTTGAGCACCTGGGCGACGCTCCCGAGGGTGGCGGTCCAGGTGCGCTGCCGGGTGGTGGTGCCGGCGACCGTGACGGTCATCGGGGTGTCCGGCTTGCGGCCCCCGGCCACCAGTTCCCCGGCGGCCGCGGCCACCGAGTCCAAGGTGGTGGAGACCACCGCGGTGGCGTCGCTGGCACCCAGCTCGGTCCAGCAGCGGTCGTCGGCGCTGCGGGCGTCGACGAAGCGGACGTCGGTGCCCTGGGCGTCGCGCAGCGGCACGCCGGCGTACGCGGGCACGCCGACCGCGGCGGCGATGCCGGGTACGACCTCGAAGACGATGCCCTCGGCGGCGCACGCCAGCATCTCCTCTGCGACGTAGCCGTCGAGGCCGGGGTCTCCGGTCACCGCACGGACGACCCGCTTGCCGGCGCGCGCGGCCGCCATGACAAGATTGGCGGTGTCCCGAAGGGCGGAAACGCCCGGGGGACTGCCGGGGATTGACGCCGCGTCAGCTGACGCCTGCAACGGAGTGTCCACCTGTGCGCGTGCGTGCACACGCACGACGTCCAGGACCTGCGGGTCGGCGATGAGGACGTCCGCGGAGGCCAGCGCCTCGACGGCGCGCAACGTCAGCAGACCCGGGTCTCCCGGCCCGGCACCCAGGAAGGTGACCTGACCGGAGGCGGAGTGGTTTGGGGCGGTGGGGTTCAAAGTGCTCGCTCCCCCATAAGACCGGCCGCACCCTTTGCGAGCATCTCGACGGCGAGTTCCCGGCCCATGCGAAGCGGGACCGACTCGTCGGCAAGAGAGGCAGGTACGTGCCCGGTGGTGGACAGCTGCACCAACGTGCTGCCGTCGAGCGTGCCGACGACTCCGCGCAGGTGCATTTCGGTGACAGCCTGCTCGTCGGCCTTGGGGCCTCCCCTGCTCGAACGAAGTCGAGAGCTTGGGGAAAGGTCGGCGAGTGCCCCCACGGGGGCGGAACAGCCGGCCTCCAGGGCGGCGAGCAGGGAGCGCTCGGCGGTCACGGCGGCCCGGGTGACCGGGTCGTCGAGCTCGGCGAGCGCGGCGACGAGGTGCGCGTTGGCCGCGACACACTCGATCGCCAGTGCCCCCTGGCCGGGGGCGGGCAAAACCACGTCGGGCGACAGCAACTGCGTCGCCTCGTCGATCCGGCCGATCCGGGTGAGGCCGGCGGCGGCCAGCACCACCGCGTCCAACTCGCCCTTCTCGACGAAGCCGATCCGGGTGTCGACGTTCCCGCGGACCGGGACGGTCTCGATGCGCTTGCCCAGCGTCGTGGCCCACGCGTTGAGCTGCGCCATCCGCCGGGGCGAACCGGTGCCCACGCGGGCGCCGTCGGGAAGTTCCTCGAAGGTGAGCCCGTCCCGCGCGATCAACGCGTCCCGGGGGTCCACCCGCACGGGTATGGCCGCCAGGGCCAGCTCCGCGGGCTGCGCGGTCGGCAGGTCCTTCAGCGAGTGGACGGCGAAGTCGATCTCGCCGGCCAGCAGCGCGTCGCGCAGCGCCGAGACGAAGACGCCGCTGCCGCCGATCTGTGCCAGATGTTCGCGGGAGGTGTCGCCGTAGGTGGTGATCTCCACCAGGTCGACGGGGCGGCCGGTCAGGTCGCGCACCGCCTCGGCCACCTGCCCGGACTGGGCCATGGCGAGCTTGCTGCGCCGGGTGCCCAGGCGCAGGGGGCTCATCGTGCTGTCGGTCATGCCCGCTCCCGTGCGGCGTCGTGCTGGTCTGCTCGGGTGTCGGCCCTGCTGACGGCCGCGACCGTCTGGGGGTCGAGGTCGAAGAGCTCCCGCAGGGCGTCCGCGTACCCGGCACCGCCGGGCTCGCTGGCGAGCTGTTTGACCCGCACGGTGGGCGCGTGCAGGAGCTTGTCGACGACCCGGCGGACGGTCTGGGTGATCTCCGCCCGCTGCTTGTCGTCGAGGTCGGGGAGGCGGCCGTCGAGTCGCGTGATCTCGCTGCTGACGACGTCCGCGGCCATGGTGCGCAGGGCGACCACGGTGGGGGTGATGTGCGCGGCCCGCTGGGCGGCGCCGAAGGCGGCGACCTCGTCGGCGACGAGGGCACGGACCTTGTCCACGTCGGCGGCCATCGGCGCGTCCGCGGACGCCTCGGCCAGCGACTCGATGTCGACCAGGCGGGCCCCGTCGATCCGGTGCGCCGCGGCGTCGACGTCGCGCGGCATGGCCAGGTCGAGCAGCCACATCCGGCCGTCGCGGCCGGCCAGCGCGGCGGCGATCTGCTCACCGGTCAGCACCAGCCCGGACGCCCCGGTGCAGGAGATGACGATCTCGGCGCGGACCAGCTCCGCCTCGACGGCGTCCATGGCGAGGGCGCGGGCGGTCAGCCCGGTCGCGGCGCCCGGCCCGCCCGGCTCGGTGAGGATCTGCACCAGGCGCTGGGCGCGCGCCACCGTCCGGTTGGCGACGACGAGCTCGCCGACGCCGCTGCGGACGAGGGTGGTGGCGGCCAGCGAGGACATCGAGCCGGCGCCGATCACCAGCGCCCGCTTGCCGCGCGCCCAACCGGCGACGTCCGCACCGCCGGCCAACTGCTCCAGGCCGAAGGTGACCAGCGACTGGCCGGCCTTGTCGATGCCGGTCTCGCTGTGCGCCCGCTTGCCGACCCGCAGGGCCTGCTGGAAGAGGTCGTTGAGCAGCCGCCCGGCGGTGTGCTGCTCCTGGGCGACGGCCAGCGCGTCCTTGATCTGCCCGAGGATCTGGCCCTCGCCGACCACCATGGAGTCCAGGCCGCAGGCCACCGAGAACAGGTGGTGGACGGCACGGTCCTCGTAGTGGACGTAGAGGTAGGGGGTCAGCTCCTCCAGGCCGACGCCGCAGTGGCGGGCCAGGAGGGTGGACAGCTCGGCGACACCGGCGTGGAACTTGTCCACGTCGGCGTAGAGCTCGATGCGGTTGCAGGTGGAGAGCACCGCGGACTCGGTGGCCGGCTCCGCCGACACCACGTCCTGGAGCAGCTTGCCGCGGCTCCCGGGGGCCAGCGCGGCCCGCTCCAGCACGCTCACCGGCGCACTGCGGTGGCTCAGCCCGACGACGAGGAGACTCATGCCGGCATCACGGCGGGGACGTCCCCGTCAGGTCCCTTGCGGTCGGTCGCGGCGGCCGCGGCACGGGCCGGCGGTGCCGGCGTGCCCTCCAGGCCCTCCGCCGCCTCCGAACCGCCCTGGCCGGTCTCCTCGCCCGCCTTGCGCTGCTCGTGGAAGGCGAGGATCTGCAGCTCTATGGAGAGGTCGACCTTGCGGACGTCGACCCCGTCGGGGACGGTCAGCACGGTCGGCGCGAAGTTCAGGATCGAGGTGACGCCGGCGGCGACCAGGCGGTCGCAGACCTGCTGGGCGGCGCCGGCCGGCGTGGCGATCACGCCGATCGAGACGCCGTTGTCCTGGATGATCTGCTCCAGCTCGTCGGTGTGCTGGACCGCGATGCCCGCGACCGGCTTGCCGGCCATGGCCGGATCCGCGTCGATCAGCGCGGCGACCCGGAAGCCGCGGGAGGCGAAGCCGCCGTAGTTGGCGAGCGCGGCGCCGAGGTTACCGATACCGACGATGACCACGGGCCAGTCCTGGGTGAGGCCGAGCTCCCGCGAGATCTGGTAGACGAGGTACTCCACGTCGTAGCCGACGCCCCGGGTCCCGTAGGAGCCGAGGTAGGAGAAGTCCTTGCGCAGTTTCGCGGAGTTGACTCCCGCAGCGGCCGCGAGCTCCTCGGAGGACACCGTGGGGACCGAACGCTCGGAGAGCGCGGTCAGTGCACGCAGATACAGCGGTAGCCGGGCGACGGTGGCCTCGGGGATGCCTCGGCTTCGGGTCGCCGGTCGGTGAGTTCGGCCAGTTGCCACGGTGCTCCTGCGGGTAGAGCGGGGCTGCGGACGACCGTCGGAAACCCGACCGCCCTGTCTCTTGCAGGCTATGTCTTTGTGAACGCGTGCACAAAGATGGTGTCCGCTTTGTCCGGCCAAAGTGATGGGGCTCACGCAGCTTTTACGGGTGTCCGCGGAACCAACTCCCACACCACGCCGTTCACGCACGCCACCGGCGATTCGCGGCAGCACCGACGGGAGCACGCGCCCTCACTCCTCACCGCTATACCCCCGGAAACCAACAAATCGCCCATTGATGGTAAGCGAAACCATCCACGGGGAGCGCCGCCCCGAACCGGCACAATGACCCCATGGCCCCCTTGTTCAGCCGCACCCCCCGCAAGAGCCCCGCCGACCGGATGGTCACCCTGATCGGGAAGCCGGGCTGCCACCTGTGCGACGACGCACAGGCGGTGATCGAGGAGGTGTGCGCCGAGACCGGAGCGTCCTGGGAGAAGAAGGACATCACCGAGGACGCCGAGCTGCACCGCAAGTACTGGGAACAGATTCCGGTCGTCCTCGTGGACGGTGCCCAGCACGACTTCTGGCGCGTCGACCCCCGGCGCCTGCGCACCGCACTGGGCGCCTGAGCGCCACCGTCCCCCGGGCGGCGCCCGCGCCGGGCGGCCCTTCGGATGGCCTTAACGCAACCGTCGGCGGCCCCGCTGCTTCCAGACACGCGCCCGTAACCGGAAGCACCGAACAAACTGGCTACGCTAGCCGCATGGCCCGCCCGTCGCCCGCTCACCGCCCCGACCGGAGCCCCGCCGGGGCGCTCTTCCCCACGGGGTGGTTCACCCGCCGCCGACGCCCCGCCACGGCACGCAGCGTGCTCGCCGGCGAGGCCGCGGCCGAGGCCGCCCGGAAGTCGTCCCAGGAGGCGCCACCCGCCGAGGCCCCGGCCGAACCGGAATTCCCGGTCGCCGGGGACACCAGCGCGGCCGCCTTCTTCGACCTCGACAACACCGTCATGCAGGGCGCCGCCCTCTTCCACTTCGGCCGCGGCCTGTACAAGCGCCACTTCTTCCACAAGCGCGACCTGGCCCGCTTCGCCTGGCAGCAGGTCTACTTCCGCCTCGCCGGCTCGGAGAACCCCGAGCACATGGCGGACGTCCGCAACAGCGCGCTCTCCATCGTCCAGGGCCACCGCGTCGCCGAGCTCATGACGATCGGCGAGGAGATCTACGACGAGTACATGGCCGAGCGCGTCTGGCCCGGCACCCGCGCACTGGCCCAGGCCCACCTCGACGCCGGCCAGAAGGTCTGGCTGGTGACCGCCGCACCCGTCGAGACCGCCACGATCATCGCCCGCCGCCTGGGCCTGACCGGCGCCCTCGGCACGGTCGCCGAGTCCGTCGGCGGCGTCTACACCGGCAAGTTGGTCGGCGAACCGCTGCACGGCCCTGCTAAGGCCGAGGCGGTGCGCGCCCTGGCCGGCGCCGAGGGCCTGGACCTCTCGCACTGCGCCGCCTACAGCGACTCGGCCAACGACATCCCGATGCTCTCGCTCGTCGGCCACCCCTACGCGATCAACCCCGACACCCGGCTGCACAAGCACGCCAGGGAGCACGGCTGGCGGGTGCGCGACTACCGCACCGGGCGCAAAGCGGTCCGGATCGGCATCCCAGCGGCCGCCGGGGTGGGCGCGCTCGCGGGCGGCGCGGCGGCCGCCGCGGCCCTCCAGCGCCGCCGCCGCTGACCGTCCTTGATCGACGGCCCCGGCGGCGGACCATCCGCACTCCCTACCCCCGCCGTGGCCCCGTCAGTCCCTTTCCTGGCGGTTAGCCACAACACGCCCTCCAACCAGGCAGATTGCGCTCCCTTCCGATCAATAGTTGCTCAATATTCGATACTTGATCCGCCACCAACCGAACACGGAACGTAAGTAATCGATGATTTGAGCAACTGGGTGTAGCGCTGCCTGTACGAAGCGTTATTCTCCTCAGACGCATTCCGGAACCCACACGTCCCTACGACGAGTGAACGGTCCCGCACTGCACGTGATGGAAGCTCTGCCTCTGGGAGTCCCGTGTACCCACACGTCGGGGTTGACGCCTCGGGCCTGGCTACGCTGCGTACGACACTCGTCGACCACCTGCGCAGTTTTGTCCCCACCGCGTACGCCGTCCCCGCATTCGCCACAGCCGTCCCCACCGGCCCCTGCTACGCGCTGGCTGACGGGAGCGCTGCGGTCGGCAAGGCCGCCACCGCCGGGAGAACCCGCCGCGCCGGCACCGGCACCACCACCGCACGGCGCCCCGCGGACAGCGACAGCCGCCGCATGATGGACCTCGTCGAACGCGCCCAAGCCGGCGAGGCAGACGCCTTCGGCCGGCTCTACGACCAGTACGCCGACACCGTCTACCGCTACATCTACTACCGCGTGGGCGGCCGCGCCACGGCCGAGGACCTCACCAGTGAGACCTTCCTCCGCGCCCTGCGCCGCATCGGCACGTTCACCTGGCAGGGGCGGGACTTCGGCGCCTGGCTGGTGACGATCGCCCGCAACCTCGTCGCCGACCACTTCAAGTCCTCCCGCTTCCGCCTGGAAGTCACCACCGGAGAGATGCTCGACGCCAACGAGGTCGAGCGCAGCCCCGAGGACTCGGTCCTCGAATCCCTCTCCAACGCCGCCCTGTTGGAGGCGGTCCGCAAGCTCAACCCCCAACAGCAGGAATGCGTCACCCTTCGCTTCCTCCAGGGCCTCTCGGTCGCCGAGACCGCCCGCGTCATGGGCAAGAACGAGGGCGCCATCAAGACCCTCCAGTACCGGGCCGTCCGCACCCTGGCGCGGCTCCTCCCCGACGACGCCCGCTGACGCCCGACCCCTCCGCAACCCCCAACACCCCGCCCACCGCTCACCGTTGGTGACCAGGCATGCCCTGACGGTCAGATCATCGTGAGTGCGTAACCCGAGTGCCGCGCCGCTCGTTGTGCGGGATGCAGGCTCCACGCGGTCACGCCATGCCCGCTGCCTCTCACTCGTTCGAGTGGCCGCGGACAACGGCGTGCAACCATCCGGCCCGTCTGGATAGTCAATGCCAGTCCGGGGAGTCGAGCGGGATGACGAGAGGAGGTGCCGCCCGTGATCACGAATGTCTCGGTGCACCGGCGGGCCAACGCCTTCGCCCAAGCCCTGGAGGAGCAGGAGCTCAAGGGCGCGGCGACCGAGGACCAGGTCGACAGTCCGGCACAGACGCCGGCAGACGCAGGGCTATTGGCGGTCGCTGACGGCCTCGGGGAACTCCCGAAGCCGGAGATGGCCGCCGAGGTCAAGACAGTCCAGCGCGCCCAGCTCATCGCCGCGATGGAGGCCGCCTTCGCCGAAGGCGCCCCGTCCGGCGACGCCCGGGTGCCCGAGCAACGCGAAGCGGGAGGCGCGCACCGCGCCACGAAATCACTCGGCCGGCTGCGCCCGCGCTCCCGGCTCTCCAAGGGCCTGGCAGCCGGCGGTCTGACGGTCGGCGTCGCCGCCGGCGCGTTCAGCGGCGTCGCCATGGCCAGCACCGACGCCCTCCCCGGCGACTCCCTCTACGGCCTCAAGCGGGGCATGGAGGACCTCCAGCTCACCATGGCGGGCGACGACTCCGACCGCGGCCGGCTCTACCTCGACCAGGCGTCCACCCGGATGCTGGAGGCCCGCCGCCTGATGGAGCGTGGTCGAGCCGCCCAGCTCGACCACGAGCAGCTCGCCGAGGTCCGCCGGGCCCTGGCCGGCGTCCGCCACGACGCGGGCGAGGGGCACCGCCTGCTGCACGCGGCCTATGAACGCGACGGTTCGCTCGGCCCCATCCAGACGCTGAACTCCTTCACCAAGTCGCACCGCAACACCTGGACGCAGCTGCGCGACCGGCTCCCGGTGCAGCTCACCGACGTGCGCGACGAGGTGAGTTCGGTCTTCGACGCCATAGACGATGAGGTCGGCCCGCTCCGCTCGCTGCTCCCGCAGGGCCCGGAGTCCCACACCCGCCACCGCGACACGCCGGCCGACGGGAGCGGCACCGACCGCGGCCGCCGCCCGTCCCCGGCCGGCAGCGGGTCCGCGTCCGGCTCCCACGGCACCGCCGAGCAGGCCCCGCGCCCCTCGGCCTCGCCGTCCCCGGAGCAGGACGGCCTGCTCGGCGGCAATACGGGCGGCCTGCTCGGTCCGCCCGGCAAGGGCAGTGCCTCGCCGCACGACGGCAGCCACGGCAAGGAGGGCGCCGGCCAGCCCGACGTCACACTGCCACCGCTGCTGCCCGGGCTCCTGCCCGACCTGGGCATCGACGGCGACAGCCTGCCCAAGTAGCGCGACCCGCCGCCGGGCACCGTCCCGCGGCGGACGGCGCAGCGGTTCAGCGGCGCTCGGTGTTCTTCCGGTCCTCCCTCAGAAGAACACCGAGCGCCGCTGCACGAGCAGCTTGTAGAGGGTGTGCTGGATGGTCTCCCGGACCTGGTCGGTCAGGTTGAACATCAGCATCGGGTCGTCCGCCGCCTCGGCCGGATAGCCGTCGGTCGCGATGGGCTCGCCGAACTGGATCGTCCACTTCGTCGGCAGCGGCACCGCGCCGAGCGGCCCCAGCCACGGGAAGGTCGGCGTGATCGGGAAGTACGGCAGCCCCAGCACCCGCGCCAGGGTCTTGGCGTTCCCGATCATCGGGTAGATCTCCTCGGCGCCCACGATCGAGCACGGCACGATCGGCACCCCGGCCTTCAGCGCCGTGGAGACGAAGCCGCCCCGCCCGAAGCGCTGGAGCTTGTAGCGGTCGGCGAACGGCTTCCCGATGCCCTTGAAGCCCTCCGGCATCACCCCGACGATCTCCCCGCGCTCCAGCAGCCGCTGGGCGTCCTCCGCACAGGCCAGGGTGTGCCCGGCCTTGCGGGCCAACTCGTTCATCACCGGCAGCACGAACACCAAGTCGGCCGCCAGCAGCCGCAGGTGGCGCTGCGCGGGGTGGTTGTCGTGCACCGCGACCTGGAGCATCAGACCGTCCAGCGGCAGCGTCCCGGAGTGGTTGGCGACGATCAGCGCACCGCCCTCGGCGGGGATGTTCTCCATCCCCTTCACCTCGACCCGGAAGTACTTGTCGTACAGCGGCCGCAGCAGCGACATCAGGACCTGGTCGGTCAGCTCCTCGTCGTAGCCGAAGTCGTCGACCTCGTAGTCGCCGGTGATCCGGCGGCGCAGGAAGGCCAGCCCGCCCGCGATCCGCTCGTCCAGGGTCCGCCCGCCGGTCGGGCGCGGGGCCGGCGGCGGCTCCGGGTCGGTGCGGGCCTCCGGCACGGGCGCCAGCGCCGTGCCCCGCCCGCCGTGCCCGGCCCGCCGGGCCTTGCGGCGCGCCCGGGGCTCCTCGCCGAACGGGATGACCTTGGCGTCCGCCATGGTGGCTGAACTCCTCACTGGCTCGCGCCGCGACGTGCGGACAGCACGCCGGCGAGCCGGTCGACGGTGCGGGCGAGGGACGCGGGCGGCAGGAGCCCGGGTCCGCGGCTGCGGGCGAATTCCTCGAAGGTCTCCGCCGTCGTGTAGCTGGGGTGGAATCCCAGTGTCTCGCGCATCTGCGTGGTCTCCACGACCCGGCCGTGGGTCAGCATCCGGATCTGCTCCGGGGAGAAGTCCGTGATGCCGAGGGACCGTACGGCGGTGCCGGCCCACGTCACGGTGGGCAGGAAGAGCGGGAGGGTGGGCCGCCCCAGGCGCCGGGAGACCTGCGAGAGCAGCAGGACCCCGTCCCCCGCGATGTTGAACGTGCCGCTGTTGAGGGTGCCGCGGCGGGGCGCGGCAGCGGCGATCCGCAGCACATCGATGGCGTCGTCCTCGTGGACGAACTGCAGCCGCGGGTCGTAGCCGAGGACGGTGGGCAGGACGGGCAGCGAGAAGTACTCGGCGAGCGGGGAGTCCGCGCACGGTCCGAGGATGTTGGCGAACCGCAGCACGCAGACCGCCACGTCGGGCCGGCGCCGGGCGAAGCCGCGGACGTACCCCTCGACCTCGACGGTGTCCTTGGCGAAGCCACCGCTGGGCAGCGACTTGGGCGGGGTGTTCTCGGTGAAGACGGCCGGATCCCGGGGCGCGGAGCCGTACACGCTGGTGCTGGACTTGATCACCACGCGCTGGACGTGCGGCGCCTTCTGGCAGGCGCCGAGCAGCTGCATGGTGCCGATGACGTTGGTCTCCTTGACGGAGGCCCGGCCACCGCGGCTGCCCAGGGGCGTGCCGTTGATGTCCATGTGGACGACGGTGTCCACGCCCGTCTCGGCCAGGACCCGGGCGATCGCCGGATGCCGGATGTCGGCCTTGAGGAATTCGGCCCCGCCGAGGTGGTGCTCCGGCGCCACGGCATCGACCCCGATCACCCGGTCGACGTCGGGATCGCGCTGGATCCGGCGGACGAACCGGCCCCCCAGCTGCCGTGCGGCGCCCGTGACGAGCACGACGTTGCCCAAGATCAGCCCTCCTTACCGGCCGCGGCTTCCGCCTGCGACGAGCTGTGCCGCTCACGCTATCGGGTCGGTGTTGCACGGTGATGACCGCGCAGTGCCCGGAGCGACATTTGCGTACCACCTCCGTCCATACGGCCCACAAAAACGCCGCACGAAAGCACCGCGGCCCCTCACCGCCCGAGGGCGATGAGGGGCCGCGAAATCGCGATCAGCGTCGCTTACTTCTTGTTGCGACGCTGGACGCGGGTGCGCTTGAGCAGCTTGCGGTGCTTCTTCTTCGCCATCCGCTTGCGCCGCTTCTTGATAACAGAGCCCACGACTACCCTCGCTCACTTCGAATCACTCGGTGCGGGGCGTCCGAGCCCACACTACCTACATCGGGCCAGGGTACCCGGCGCCGGCCGTACCGCGTAATCCGAGGGTCGTCGAACGAGCGGTCAGGCCGACTCCACCCCCACATACGATTCCCGGAGGTAGTCGTGGACGGCCTGCTCCGGCACCCGGAAGGACCGCCCCACGCGGATCGCGGGCAGATGACCGCTGTGCACCAGGCGGTACACGGTCATCTTCGACACTCGCATCACCGTGGCGACCTCCGCCACTGTCAGGAACACAACCTCGTTCAACGGCCTCTGGTCCGCAGCCATCACACACCTGCACCTTCCGCATAAGACGGGCACCGGCTTCCCCTCCGGTGACTCTTCGTCGCCATGCGTTCACTCCCCAGATTAGGGGCGGGTGATGCGAGTGGGGAAGAGGAGCAGCGAACGGCCGCCTATCAGGACAGACTTGCTCGATTGAGGACATAGCGCGTCAGTGGTCGATAGTCCACGGACCGGACGGCATCGTCGAGCGGCACCACCGCGGACAGCCGCCCCTCCGCCTCTCCGACGAACGGCGCGGGGTCGTCGGCGTCCGCCAGCCCAATCGCCTCGATGCCCAGCTGACCTGCTCCGCAGACCCAACCGTGGTCCCCGATGACCAACCCCGGAAGCGACCCCCCGGAGGTCGCCGCGGCCTCCAGTGCGGTCCGCACCGGCAGCGGCGAGTGGGTGTGCACGCCCCCCTCGGCAGGTGCGCCCCGCACGCCGGGTTCGCGCATCAGCGCGACTCCCCGTACGTAATCGAGAACCCGGGTGCGTACCCCGAACCGGGTCGCTATGTCGACACGATGGCCATGCGCGGGGGTGAGGACGGGGCAGCCCACCGACGAGAGGGCGTCTGCGAGGACGGCGTAGAACTCCCACAGCCGGTGCGGATGACCCGTGCCGAGCAGCACCGGGAGCCGCCGACCGGCCGCCGCGGCGACCCGGTCGGCGGCTCCCGGT
>LIQL01000279.1:0-185 GCA_001418405.1 Streptomyces diastatochromogenes
TCACCGGCACCGCGACGTTCTCCGCCGGTTCCGTGACGGTGACCTGTTCCGCCTCCGGCGCCAGCGGCACGGTCCCGGCCGCGCCCGCGAACACCAACGCCGCCGGGCCGGTCAGCAGCGCGGTCTCCGCACCCACCTACAGCTCCTGCACCACCAGCATGCCGGGCGTCAGCGCCACCGTCACC
>LIQL01000279.1:256-7333 GCA_001418405.1 Streptomyces diastatochromogenes
AAGTTCACCGACGCGTCGGTGCCGGTGAAGGTGGTGGGCGGCTTCGGCTGCCCGACGACCGCGACCACCTCGAAGTTCAACGCCACCTACAAGGTCACCGACACCACCGACCCGACGTCCGCCATCACCGTCACCGGCTGACCGCCGGACTCCACCCCGCCCCACCGCGCCGCCGACGGCCGTTCCCCGGCCGGCGGCGGCACTCCTCGAAGCGATCCGGTCCGACCGGCCGTCCAGCCAACGTGCCTGCCCCGTAAGCCGGTTGGAAACTAGGCCCGTCGGGCGGCCGCCGAGCGCAGGGCATCGGGGACGGAGGACCGCAAGGCGGTGGCCAGGGCGGCGACCGCCGGGTGGGCGCCCGCGCCGCGGCGGAAGGCGATCCTGGTGCGGCGGCGGATCGGCACCGGGGTCAGGCGCACAGCCTCGGGTGGCTCCGCCGAGCCGAGTTGCGGGACCAGGGCGACGCCCTGCCCGATCGCCACGAGGGCCAGCACGGTGGCGAAGTCGTCGACCTGGTGGCGGATCCATGGCGCGAACCCGGCGGCGTGGCAGGCCCGGACGCTCATCGTGTGGCACATCGTCCCCTGGAGCGCGGTGATCCACGGGGCGTCCGCACAGTCGTCGATCGACGCCGCCCCGGCATGCGGTCCCGCGAGGGCGGTCGCCAGGTACATCGCCTCCGCGCACAGCGGTTCGGTGGCCAGCCCCGGTTCCGACAGGGCCGGCAGGAAGTCATAGTCGTGGACGAGTGCGACGTCCAGTTCGCCGGCGCGCAGTGCATCACCGACGGCCGCCGGGTCGACCTCGCAGACCCTCGGCTCCAGCCCCGGATACCCGTCGGCGAGCCGGGCCAGCGCGGCGGGGACGAGGGCGCGGGCAGCAGTGGGGAACACGCCGATGCGCAGGGGTCCCGAAGGGCCCTGCCGGGCGGCGGCGAGGTCGGCGGCGGCCCGCTCCAGGCGTTCGAGTACCGCTTCGGCGTGCTCCACCAGGTGGTGTCCGGCCGGCGTGAGCACCACGCGCCGTCCGGTGCGCTCCAACAGCGGCACGCCCGCCTCGCGTTCGAGGGCGCTCAGCTGCTGGGAGACAGCCGAGGGGGTGAACGCGAGCGCATCGGCCACGGCGGCGATGGTGCCGCGCAGGGCCAGTTCTCGCAGCAGGCGCAGGCGTCGCACGTCGAGCATCAGCTGAGCTTACGCTCACCACCAGTAAAGCGAACTGGACCTGAACGATCGACCGGCGCCAGGCTCGTCGTCATGGTTGATCGCACCCCCCTGGAGGGGATCCACGTACCGCTCGTCACGCCGTTCGCCGCCGACGGGCGGATCGCCGAGGAGGCCCTGGAACGGCTCGCGCGCGGGCTGCTCGACGCGGGTGCCGCTGGCCTGGTCGCCCTCGGGACGACCGGCGAACCCGCCACGCTGAAGGCCGCGGAGAAGACCACGGTCGTCGAGGTGTGCGCCCGGGTCTGCCGGGAACGCCGGGCGTCGCTCCTCGTCGGAGCCGGGAGCAACGCCACGCTGGACAGCGCGGCGGCCCTGGCCGAACTGGCGCGGTGGCCCGAGGTCACCGGCGCGCTGGTGCCCGTCCCCTACTTCACCCGGCCCTCGCCCGACGGAGTCCTGGCGCACTTCGCCGAGTTGGCGTCCGGCAGCCCGGTACCACTGGTCGTCTACCACATCCCCTACCGCACCGGCAGGTCGCTCGACGGGCAGACCCTGCGAGAGTTGGTGCGGGTACCGGGGATCGCCGGGGTGAAGTACGCGGCCGGCGCGGTCGACCGGGCGGCGGTGGAGCTGCTCGGTGATCTACCGGCCGGCTGCGCGGTGTTGGCGGGGGACGACGCCTTCGCCTCACCGCTGTTGGCGCTCGGCGCGGCGGGTGCCGTCCTGGCCTCGGCGAACCTGGCCCCGGCACCGTTCGTGGAATTGGCCGCCGCCTGGCGCAGCGGGGACGCCCACCGGGCACGAGCGTGGGGCCACGCCCTGTCACCGCTGTCGACGGCAGTCTTCGCGGAGCCCAACCCCACCGTGATCAAGGCGGTGTTGCACGCCCAGGGCCGGATTCCCACACCGGACGTGCGGCTGCCGCTGCTGCCCGCCGGGCCCGACGCGGTGCACACCGCGCTCAAGCACCTGGCAGCCCTGGGCTGAGACCGCCCGCGCTCCTCGCCCCGCGCCCCGGCTCCGCGCGCCGGCGCGCTAGTAGGACTGGAGCTCCACCAGCGTGCCGTCCGGCGTCCTCAGGTGCGCGGTGCGCAGGTCGGGGCCCCACTCGGGACGGTCCTGGGGTTCGGCGAGGACCGCGGCGCCGTGCCCGCCCAGGCAGCGCGCCGCGGAATCGACGTCGTCGACCCGCAGGACGAGCATCGCGCCGTCCTGAGCGGGCGCGGCCGACGGCAGGTCCTCGGTGCCGATGGCCCGGGCGATGGTCTCGCGTGCGTACAGCACGAGGACGGCTTCGCCGCCCAGGTCCCAATTGGCGTATCCGGCCGCGGCGATCACCTTGACGGGTTCGATGCCCAGCAGGTCGCGGAGCGCTTCGGTCCAGAAACGCACCGCGGTGTCGAAGTCCGCGACGAGCAACCGGGGGTACAGGGCGTCCATGCGGGCGATCGTATCCACGCACCGGGCGGACCGTCGCCGGAACGCTCGCTTCCGGGAACGGCCCGCCCGACGAACCCGACCGGCACCCGCTCGGGCGGGGGCACCGAGCCCCTCGACTCCGGTGGTCGTCACCGGCTTCGGCGCGGCTCGTACACTCGCGGTGTGGCATTCACGAGCACCCAGCACTGCTTCCTCTGATCGGAAGGCGTTGAGGGCGATGTCGGACGACGTCGCCCTCCTTGTCGCGCCTGCCGCGCGCACCAGCTGCCCGGCGCTGCCCGTTCCTCCCTGAGGCAGCGACCTCCTGCGCGCGCGGGCAGGCCCGGACCCTTCCCGTCAGCCTTGCCAGGAGTGCCCCGTGCCCGTATCGCTTCCCCCTGCCCTCGAACTCTCCCTCGACCTGTTGCGCTGCCCGACGTGCCGCGAGCGCAGCCTGCACCCCGACCGCGGCGCACTGCGCTGTCCGGCGGGCCACACCTTCGACGTCGCCCGCCACGGCTACGCCAGCCTCCTGACGGGGACCCGCGCCACCAGCGGCGACGACGCGGCCATGGTCCGGGCCCGGAGCCGGTTCCTGGCCACCGGCGGCTACGCGCCCCTCCGCCAGGCCGTGGCCCGGCTGGCGGCCGACTCCGTGCCGGAACGGGGCACGGTCGTGGACGTCGGGTGCGGCACGGGGTACTACCTGGCCGGCGTTCTCGACCGGCTCCCCGGCGCCCGGGGCCTCGGCCTGGACACGTCGGTGCGCGCCGTGCGCGCGGCAGCCCGGGCCCACGACCGAGCCGTCGCGGCGACCTGGGACGTCTTCCGTCCGTTCCCGCTGGCCGACGCGGCCGCCGACGTGGTGTTGGACGTGTTCGCCCCGCGCAACCCGGCCGAGTTCTCCCGAGTGCTCCGCCCGGCCGGCCGGTTGGTCGTGGCCCGTCCCACGGGCCGGCACCTGGCCGAGCTGCGCGGCCGGGTGCCTGGGATGGTCACCGTCGACCCCGCCAAGGAACAGCGCCTGCACCGGGCAACGGCCCCGCACTTCACGGCGGTGGTGACCGAACGGGTGGAGTACCCCGTGGCCGTGATCGGCCCGGACGCCCTGGACTTGGTGGGGATGACGCCGAGCGCACGCCACCTGTCGCGTGCGGACCTGGGCTGCGACGGCCTCCTGCCCGAGCGGGTCACCGTCTCCGTGCTGATCACCGCCTACCGGCCTCGCTGACCGCGCGCGGGCGCCGCCCCCGACCACCGAGCCGCGCGCCCTCCCGCGCCCCGTCCTCCCGCCGCGCCGGGAGGGCGGGGTGCCCGTTCGTGGGCGGTCAGGCGTGCGCGGTGAAGTAGGCGGCGGCAGCGTCGACGAAGCGGTCGTGCGCGGCGCGTGCGGTGTCCTGTGCCGCGGTGAGCGCCTCGATGCTCGTGGCGGCGTCGACCATGTCGTAGGTGGCGACGACCATCGCCTGGGCGGCGGTGTGGACGGCCGGGTCGGGCACGAGGAGCCGCAGCGCGACCAGGGGGCGGGTGAGGGCGGCGCGGGTGACGTGCGACTTGGCGCGTAGTTCTGCCAGTTCGTCGCCGTCGGCGCCGCGCAGGCGCGCCTCGCCGCGCATCCACAGGGCCCGGCGGTGGTCGGAGCCGGCGGAGGCGAGCGTGGTCACCGCTTCGAGCCGGTCGCGGCGCACCTGCTCGGCGGCGGCCGCGCGTTCGGCGCGGCCGGCCGCGAGGTGCTGGAAGGTGCCCGTGACGATCGATCCGAGGAGCGTCCCGATGACGGCGAGGACAGTGGCGATCATGTTCTGCTTCCTGGTCCGGCGACCGGTCCCGGACCGGCGCGGCGACGGGCTCGACCACCGCGGATCAGCACGTGCGGTGCGGACCGACGCCGGGCCGGTGGCCGCGGGGCACAGCATAGATGCCCTCGACGGTCGGCCGAACTGCGTTCCGCACTGCGGTCGTTGACCACGGGCCTCGGACCGACCAGGGCTCCCCCGCCGACGGCCGGGTGGCCGCTCAGTCCCCCACGTACGCCGCGAGGTGCTCCCCGGTCAGGGTGGCGCGGGCCGCGACCAACTCCTCGGGGGTGCCCTCGAAGACGATCGTGCCGCCGTCGTGGCCGGCGCCGGGGCCGAGGTCGATGATCCAGTCGGCGTGCGCCATGACCGCCTGGTGGTGCTCGACGACGATCACCGACTTGCCGGAGTCCACCAACCGGTCCAGCAGGCCGAGCAGTTGCTCGACGTCGGCGAGGTGCAGACCGGCGGTCGGCTCGTCGAGGACGTAGACGCCGCCCTTCTCCGCCATGTGGACGGCCAGCTTCAGGCGTTGCCGCTCGCCGCCCGACAGCGTGGTGAGAGGCTGCCCGAGCTTGAGGTAGCCGAGGCCGACGTCGGCGAGCCGGCCGAGGATCCGGTGTGCGGCCGGGGTGCGCGCCGCGCCGTCACCGAAGAACTCCTCGGCCTCGGCCACCGACATCGCGAGCACCTCGCTGATGTCCTGGCCGCCGAGGTGGTACTCCAGGACGGACGCGTCGAACCGCTTGCCGTCGCAGTCCTCGCAGGTGGTGGCGACGCCGGCCATCATCGCCAGGTCGGTGTAGATGACCCCGGCGCCGTTGCACGTGGGGCAGGCGCCCTCGGAGTTGGCGCTGAACAGGGCCGGCTTGACCCCGTTGGCCTTGGCGAACGCCTTGCGGATCGGGTCGAGCAGACCGGTGTAGGTCGCCGGGTTGCTGCGCCGCGAACCGCGGATGGGGCTCTGGTCGACCGAGACGACGCCCTCGCCGGCCGGGATCGAACCGTGCACGAGTGAGCTCTTGCCGGACCCGGCGACGCCCGTGACGACGGTGAGCACCCCGAGCGGGATGTCGACGTCGACGTCCTTGAGGTTGTGCGCCGTGGCGCCGCGGACCTCCAGCACGCCGGTGGGCTCGCGCACGGTCTCCTTGAGGGCGGCGCGGTCGTCGAAGTGCCGGCCGGTGACGGTGCCGCTGGCCCGCAGTTCCTCGACGGTGCCCTCGAAGCAGAGGCTGCCGCCGTCGGAACCGGCGCCGGGGCCGAGGTCGACCACGTGGTCGGCGATGGCGATCGTCTCCGGCTTGTGCTCCACGACCAGCACCGTGTTGCCCTTGTCCCGCAGCCGCAGCAGCAGGTCGTTCATCCGCTGGATGTCGTGCGGGTGCAGGCCGGTGGTCGGCTCGTCGAAGACGTACGTGGTGTCGGTGAGCGGGGAGCCCAGGTGGCGGACCATCTTGACGCGCTGGGCCTCGCCGCCGGAGAGGGTGCCCGCGGGCCGGTCGAGTGAGAGGTAGCCGAGGCCGATCTCCACGAACGACTCCAGGGTGTGCTGGAGCTTGGCGAGCAGCGGTGCCACCGTGGGCTCCTTGAGGGCGCGGACCCAGGCGGCCAGGTCCCGGATCTCCATCGCGCAGGCGTCCGCGATCGAGATCCGCTTGATCTTCGAGGCCCGGGCGCCCTCGCTGAGCCGGGTGCCGTCGCAGTCGGGGCACGTCGTGAAGGTCACCGCGCGCTCCACGAACGCCCGGATGTGCGGCTGCATCGCCTCCTTGTCCTTGGCGAGCATCGACTTCTGGATCCGCGGGAGCAGACCCTCGTAGGTCATGTTGATGCCCGCGATCTTCATCCGGGTCGGCTCGTGGTGGAGGAAGGCGTGGAGTTCCTTCTTGGTGTACTTGCGGATCGGCTTGTCGGGGTCGACGAGGCCGGACTCGGCGTAGAGGCGGTAGTTCCAGCCGCCGGCGGTGTAGCCGGGGATGGTGAGCGCGCCCTCGGCGAGGGAGGCGGTGTCGTCGTAGAGCTGGGTGAGGTCGATGTCGGAGACGGCTCCGCGGCCCTCGCAGCGCGGGCACATCCCGCCGGTGCGGTTGAAGGTCGCCTTGACCGCCTTCTTGTTGCCGCGCTCGACGGTGATCGCGCCGGACGCCCGGACCGAGGGGACGTTGAAGGCGTACGCGCTGGGCGGGCCGATGTGCGGCGCGCCGAGCCGGCTGAAGAGGATCCGCAGCATCGCGTTGGCGTCGGTGGCGGTGCCGACGGTCGAGCGGGGGTCGGCGCCCATCCGCTGCTGGTCGACGGTGATCACGGTGGTCAGCCCGTCGAGGACGTCGACCTCGGGACGCGCCAGCGTCGGCATGAAGCCCTGTACGAAGGCGCTGTAGGTCTCGTTGATCAGCCGCTGCGACTCGGCGGCGATGGTGTCGAACACCAGCGAGCTCTTGCCCGAGCCGGAGACGCCGGTGAACACCGTCAGCCGGCGCTTGGGCAGCTCGACGTTCACGTCCTTGAGGTTGTTCTCGCGCGCGCCGTGCACGCGGATCAGGTCGTGGCGGTCGGCGGCGTGCGGTGCGGGCGCCTGCGGGTCCGTCCTCTTGGCCATGCTGTTCGTGTCTCCATCTGTGCGGTGCGGGGGCCGCCTGCGCGGTGTGCCCGGGCCGTCGTGGCGGCGGCCGGGGCACACCGCGCAGGCGGCC
>LIQL01000028.1 GCA_001418405.1 Streptomyces diastatochromogenes
CCCGTGCGGTGCTGGACGCCCTGCGCGCCGCGGGCGTCCAGGGCCCGGGCGAGGACCGTTTCCTGGCGCCGGACCTGGAGGCGGCGTACGCCTTCGTCCGGGACGGCGCGCTGGTGACGGCGGCGGAGTCGGTCACCGGCGAACTGGCCTGACGCGACGTCAATCCGCGCCGGCGGCCCGCACCGGGGCCGCCGGCGCCCGCCCGTGCCCGGCCCGGCCGATGGCGGGACGGCCCCGGGCTCAGGCGGATTCGTCGCGGGTGCGGTGCACGGAGTAGCCGACCAGGGCGGCGCCGAGCGCCAGGCAGGCCGCGCCGCCGACCACGTACGGCGCGGTGTTCGGGCTGCCGGTGTCGGCGAGGTAGTGGGCCGGCCCGGCGCTCCCGGCCGGCGCGCCGCCGGGCCGGGTCGTGGTCGAACCGCTGTCGGACTGCCGCGCACCGGCGTGACGCTCGGTGCCCGCCGCGTCCGAGACCTTCGCGCGCCCCGGAACCGCCGGTGCGGAATCCGTCCGGAGGTCGGAATGCGGGGCTCCGCCGTCCCCCACGATCGCATTCGCGGACGGTACGAACCACAGGGCGAACAGCACCGATCCCGCGGCAGTGGCGGTCAGCAGCGGTCGTCGTGCGGTCACGAAAGCAATCCCCCTTGTGGGTTCGGCGAATTGGCCGTTGATCGCAGATGTTAGTGACCGCCGCGGGTCGTGCGGTAGTCGGGACCCGCTGGTGCTTACCCTCCGTTCATGAGCAATGGCGAGACATCACGCTTTGTACGGCTTCACGTCGAACTGGTCATGGAGGTCACCGACGCCGCCGAGCTGACCGGCGCCGCCGTCGGCCGGATCGACGCCGACACCGCGCTCCCCGACGACGAGCGCAGGCAGTCCCTGGAAACGGTCAGAGACGATCCAGCGGAGGCGCTGGCCCACCTCATCGACCCCTTCGACCTGGTCAACGAGGTCCCCGGCACCGAACTCGCCCAGGCGTCCTGGAGCAGCGAGGAGATGACCGACTACGACCCGGACGCCGAGTGGGACGCCGCCGAGTGGGACCTGGCGGACGACGCGGACGAGGAGGGCTGACCGCGGATCCGCCGCCTCCCCGCCCCGCCGGCCACCCACCGCGACCCCCGTGCGACGCCGTGTCGCACGGGGGTCGACGTCTTGCACAGGGGGCGAAGCGTCCACCGCTCGATCGCGGCGTCGGCGGGGCCGCGGAGCCGCTGCCCGCGCCGAGCGGCCCCCTCACCTCGCGTGGCGAGCCCCGCGCCGTGCGTCATCCCTCCTCACGCACGCCGCACGGCCGGCGGCACTCCGCTGCCCTATGCGTGATCTACGCCATTGTTTAGCCGATGGGCGTTTTGCTGGCATTGCGTGTCCTTCCCCACACTTCTGCCGTGAATGAAGCGGATGAAAGGGATAAGGCGTACCAATGAAGTCGGCCGGAATGCCTGCGTCCAGATATGCCTGCGTTCATTCGGCGGCTCGCTCGGGGATTTTTCGCGAAATCGTTAGCAATGGAGAAGCGTGTGATGACGGACCGCAAGCGCCGCAAGGGCCTCATAGCCAGTGCCGCGCTGCTCGGGGGAGTGCTCACGGTCGCTGCGTGTGGTGCCAGCAACGCCACCGGTCACGGCGGCGGTGCGAACGCGGGGCGGCAGGACGGCTCCCAGCACGAGAGCACCCAGCAGGTGGACGAGGCAGCAGCGCAGGACGCCTCGCAGGCGAAGATCACCATCACGCCGAGGGACGGCTCGACGGACGCCGGTCTCAACGACGCCAAGGTGACCGCCAGCGGCGGCAAGCTCACCGACGTCACCATGACCACGGTCGTCGCGCACCAGGGCCAGCAGTCCCAGCAGAAGACCGTCGCGGGCACCCTCTCCGCCGACGGCACCTCCTGGAAGCCCAAGCAGGCGCTGTCCCGCGCGACCACCTACAAGATCACCGCGCACGGGGTGGACGCCCAGGGCCGCACGGCGGTGGAGAACTCCACCTTCACCACGGTCTCCCCGACCAACAGCTTCATCGGGAACTTCACCCCCGAGGACGGCTCGACGGTCGGCGTCGGCATGCCCGTGTCGATCAACTTCGACAAGCCGGTCAAGAACCGCCAGGCCGTCCAGTCCGCGATCTCGGTCGCGTCCAGCAGCAACCAGCAGGTCGTCGGCCACTGGTTCGGCAACAAGCGGCTGGACTTCCGGCCCAAGGACTACTGGAAGCCGAACTCCCAGGTCACCCTGAAGCTCGCCCTGGACGGCGTCGAGGCGTCGCCGGGCGTGAAGGGCATACAGAACAAGACCGTCCACTTCACCGTCGGCCACTCCCAGGTCAGCACCGTCGACACCAAGACCCACCTGATGACCGTGGTGCGCGACGGCCGGACGATCAAGACCATCCCGATCTCCTCGGGCAGCGACGACCACCCGACCTACAACGGTCAGATGGTCATCTCCGAGAAGTTCAAGCAGACCCGCATGGACGGCTCCACCGTCGGCTTCACCAACAACGACGGCAAGGGCGAGTACGACATCCCCGACGTCCCGCACGCCATGCGGCTGTCGAACTCCGGCACCTTCATCCACGGCAACTACTGGGGCAAGGGCATCTTCGGCAAGACCAACACCAGCCACGGCTGCATCGGCCTGCCGGACGTCAAGGGCGCGGGCGACCCGTCCACCGACGGCGCGTGGTTCTTCAACCACTCGCAGATCGGCGACGTCGTGAAGGTGGTCAACTCCCCGGACCAGACCATCAAGCCGGACAACGGCCTCAACGGCTGGAACATGTCCTGGTCCCAGTGGGTCGCCGGCAGCGCGAGCTGACCCGGGGCGACGCCCCACGGCGATGACCGACGTCCGGCGCACGACGCGGACGGCCGGGCGCCCCGCCGCGGCCGACCGCCCGCTCCGCGACCCGCACCCCGCGGCCGCCCCGCCGGCCGTCCGTACAGTGGCCGAGTGAGCGAGCGCGAGAGAAACGGCGGCGGGAAGCGCAGCGGGCGGGGCCCCGGGCGCGGCGACGGAGGCCGGAGCGCCCGGGCCGGTGGCGACAGCGGGCAGCGGCCCGCCGACCGGGCCCGCCAGGCCGCCGACCTGCTCGGCACCGTCCTGGGCCGGGTCCGGTACGCGGCGGACGGGGCGGCCGCCGAGGACGCCATCGAAGCGGGCGCCTCGACGCTGACCGCCGCGGCGCCCGGCTGGGAAGCGATCAGCACGGCCGCGGTCACGGCCGCCGTGGAGGCCGTCCGGCGCTGTTGGGCGGGCGGCTGGTACCCCGCCGACCTGGTGCGGATCGTCCGCCGGGAGGCTCCCGACGCCGCGTCGCCGGCCCTGGTCCTCGACGCCGTCGCCGCCGAGGAGGCCCGCCGCCCGCGGCCGTCCGACGCCGCTCGCGACCCGCGCTGGCGCGCCCAGTTGACCGACCTGGACGCCCGCGTCTGGTGGGACGCCGACCCCGGCTACCTGGACGCGGTCGCGGCTCGGCGCCGCACCTCCCGCTTCGAGACCGCCTACGACGTGCTGACCGCGCTGCGCCTGCTCTCCCGGCTGCCCCGGATCACCCCGCTGCCGCCCCCGCCCGGATCGCCCGATCCGGCCGGCGCGCCCCGGCCGTCGTCCGGCGCCGGCGGACCCGGCGGCGCGTCCGCCACCCGCGCCCTCGGCCGGATCCGCGCCCTGCTCGCCAAGGCGGAGGCGACCGGCTTCCCGGAGGAGGCCGAGGCACTCTCCGCCAAGGCCCAGGAGTTGATGGCCCGTCACAGCATCGACGAGGCGCTCCTCGCGCACGCCCACGGCCCGGGCGCCAGTGGGCCCGCCGACGGCCCCGCGGCGTTCCGCATCGGCATCGAGGGCCCCTACGAACAGGGCAAGGCGCTGCTCCTCGACGCCGTCGCGGCCGCCAACCGCTGCCAAGCCGTCTGGGCCGGTGAACTGGCCTTCTCCACCGTCGTCGGCTTCCCGCCCGACCTGGAGGCGACCGAACTCCTCTACACCTCGCTGCTGCTCCAGGCGACGTCGGCGATGAACCGCGCGGGCGACGCACACCACGCCCGCGGTCGCTCCCGCCGCACCCGCGACTTCCGCCAGACGTTCCTCGTGGCCTACGCGGACCGCATCCGCACCCGCCTGAGCGCGGCCACCGCCGCCGCGACCGCCGCGGCCACCGCCGAATCCACCGCCCCGGACCGGCTCCTGCCCGTCCTCGCCGCCCGCGAACTCGCCGTCCAGGAGACCACCGGCACGCTCTTCCCCGACACCGCACCGGTCCGCCTCCGCGGCATCCGCGACGCCGCCGGCTGGCACCAGGGCACCGCCGCCGCCGACCGCGCCCACCTGGGCCGCCCCGAGGGCGACACCCCCACCTGACGACGCCGGAACCGAGAGCCGGGCAGGCCCCGGTTCTCCCCGATCCCGCGATCCCACCGTTATGAACCAACCGATTCAAAACTCGTGGTAGCGTTCCGTATCGATCAGTCCAAAACGAGCCCGGCGGAAGCCGAGGAGGGGAGTCGAGATGACCACGGACGGGATCGCGCGCGAGGCGCTGGCGGGCAAGGTCGCCCTGGTGACCGGCGGTTCGCGGGGAATCGGAGCGGCGGCGGCCCGGGCGTTGGCCGCCGAGGGGGCCGCGGTGGCGATCAGCTACACGGCGTCCGAAGCGCGGGCCGCCGCCGTCGTGGCCGAGCTGACCGGCACCGGCGTCCGGGCCGCCGCCTACCGCGCCGACCAGGCCGACCGGCAGCAAGTCGCCGACCTGGTGGCCGCGGTGGCCACCGACTTCGGACGGTTGGACATCCTGGTGAACAACGCGGCCGTGTCCGTCAACGGCGCCGTGGACGCCCCCGCGGACGCCCCCGCGGCGTTCGACCGGCAGTTGGCGGTCAACGTGGGCGGCGTCGCCGCGGCCGTCCGGGCCGCCGCCGCCGTCCTGGGGGAGGGCGGGCGGATCATCACCGTCGGCTCGTCCCTGGCCGCCCGCGCCGGCTTCCCGGGCGTCGCCGACTACGCCGCGACCAAGGCCGCGATCGTCGGCTACAGCAAGGGCGCAGCCCGCGACCTCGCCCCGCGGGGCATCACGGTCAACGTCGTCCAACCCGGCAGCGTCGCCACCGACATGAACCCCCCGCAAGGCGCCTTCGCGGACGCCCAGCGCGCGGCCAACCCCATGGGCCGCTTCGGCCACCCCGACGAAATAGCAGCCGGCATCGCCTTCCTCGCCGGCCCAACCGCCTCCTTCATCACCGGCGCCGTCCTCGACATCGATGGGGGGTACTTGGCCTGAACCCCGGCCGTGACGCCCTCACCGTCACCGCCGCACCCGGCGCGCGTAGGTCTGGAAGCCCACGTGGTGACGTCAGTCGTCGGTCTTGGCCACACCGACAGGGCAGGAGACGCCTGTCCCGCCCAGCCCGCAGTATCCGGCGGGGTTCTTGTCCAGGTACTGCTGGTGATATGCCTCCGCCGGGTAGAAGGGTCGGGTGTCGGCGGGGAGGATCTCGGTGGTGATGGCGCCGTAGCCGGAGGAGTTGAGGACCTGCTGGTAGGCGTCGCGGGAGGCTTCGGCGGCCTGTTGTTGGGCGGGCGAGTGGGTGTAGAGCGCCGAACGGTACTGGGTGCCGGCGTCGATGCCCTGGCGGAAGCCCTGGGTGGGGTCGTGGGACTCCCAGAACAGCTTCAGCAGGGACATGTACGAGACGACCTTCGGGTCGTAGACGACGCGGACGGCCTCGGTGTGGCCGGTGTGGCCGCTGCACACCTCCTCGTAGGTGGGGTGCGGGGTGTGACCGCCCTGGTAGCCGACGAGGGTGGTCCACACGCCCTCGGCCTGCCAGAACTTCCGCTCGGCGCCCCAGAAGCAGCCCAGCCCGAAGTCGGCGACCTCCAGTCCCTCCGGGTAGGGGCTGAGCAGCGGGTTGCCCAGGACGGTGTGCCGGTCGGGGACGGTGAAGTCCGGCTCGGGGCGTCCCTTCAGCGCTTCCTCGGGGGTGGGGAGATGGTTCTTGAAGCGGGAGAACAGCATCGGGATCGTGCTCCAGAGGAGAGGGCCGGCGGGGGAAGGGGGACGGGCGTATGG
>LIQL01000280.1 GCA_001418405.1 Streptomyces diastatochromogenes
GGCCGCCCGGTCGGTGGCCGTGCGCAGCGCTTCCTCGGCGCCGTCCGCCGCCGGCTCCCGGCGGTCCGGCCAGGTGGCGCACGGCAGGTTCATCCAGGCGTTGGCCCAGGTCATGAAGGGGGCCTGCCGGTGCAGTCGGGTGTTGTCGCGGTCCCACTTCGCCCAACTGGTGGGCCACTTGGTGTCGGTGCACTCGATGGCGGTGTAGACCGCGTTGCCGTTCTCGGCCTGGGCGTTGCCGGCCTTGTCGTCGAGGTGCGGACCGGCGTTGTCGATCAGCGGCTTGGCGTCGCCGGCCAGGTACGCGCTCCACGCCTGGGCGACCTCGGCCCATGCGCTGTCGTAGTAGGGCGCGTTCTGGAAGAAGCCGGTGAGTTCGGCCGGGCCGACCACGCCGCCGATGGGCTGCTTCTTGGCGGTGGCCCGCAGCTTCTCCCAGGCTGCCTGGACCTTCTGCGGGGTGTCGCCGATGTGGTAGGCGGCGTCGTTCTTGGCGACCCACTTCGTCCAGTCGCCCCAACGGGTCTCGAAGGCGACGTCCTGGTCGAGGTTGGCCTGGTACCAGACCTTCTCGCGGGAGGGGTCGATGACGCTGTCGACGAGCATCCGGCGGACGTGGCCCGGGAAGAGCGTGCCGTAGACGGCGCCGAGGTAGGTGCCGTAGGAGACGCCGAGGTAGTTGAGCTTCTTCTCGCCCAGCGCGGCACGGATCACGTCGAGGTCGCGGGCCGTGTTCGCCGTGGTCATCTGCGACAGGACCGCGCGGCCGGTGCGCTCCAGGCAGCCCTGGGCGTACTGCTTCGCGTGCGCGCGTTGGGCGCGCTTGTCCGCCTCGTTGTCCGGCACCGGGTCGGCCTTGGGGGCCTTGACGAACTCCTGCGGGTCCACGCAGGAGATGGGCGCGGAGTGGCCGACGCCCCGGGGGTCGAAGCCCACGAAGTCGTACGCCTGGGCGGTCTTGGCCCACAGCGGGTTCTTGGTGGTGACGCGGGACGGGAAGCGCATGCCCGAGCCGCCGGGGCCGCCGGGGTTGTAGACGAGGGCGCCCTGCCGCTGCTGCGGGCCTCCGGTGGCGACGGCGCGGTCGACCGCGATCTTGAGGGTCCGGCCGTCGGGCCGGGCGTAGTCGAGCGGGACGGTGACGTAGCCGCACTGGATCGGGGCCTTCAGGCCCCAGTCGGCGGGGCAGTCCTGCCAGGCGACGCCCGCCTTGGCGGCCCGGTCGGCGGCCAGCGCGACGCCGCGCGCCTCGGCCGTGCCACCGGGGTGCCGCTCACCGGCGGTGGCCGGCGTGGCTATCGCGCCGGCGAGGAGCGCGCCGGTCACCAAGGTGCCGGCAGCGCCGAGCGCTACTGTTCGTTTCACGTGGTTGATCCCCCAGCATGGTGCGCCGCTTGTGGCGGCGGCGATCACGGAGCTACGGGGGGATCCTGTCGCGTACGGACCACACTTGAACAGATTTGGCCACAATTTCTTTACCAAGCCGTAGGAATTGAACGGTTGTCCGCGTGCCCCCGTGACGTGTCGGGCACTCGCCGTCGGGGCCCTGGTGGCGGGCTCAGCCGGGGCCCGTCGAACGGGGCGGCGGACCGCGGTCAACAGGGCACCGACAACGGGCCGCGGAGTGACGAGAACCAGTCAATTGCCACTGACATACCGCATATGCCGGTGCGGGCCGTAGCGGCTTCACTAACCTTCCGTGCAGGCTCTCCTACACACCGCAACGTGGGAGGGCCTCCGCGTTGTGCCCGTGTGCTGCGTCGTGCAGCGTGCCCGCCGGAGGGAGACGTCAGGTGCCCGGTATCGACCAGGTGTTGGCCCGCGCGATGGAGATACCCGGAGTGCTGGGGGCCGGACTGACCGACTGGACCAGCGGGTTGACGCTGGGCACGGCCGGCCGGGCCCCGCACGGCGACCACGACGCGGCTGCCGCGGACACCGCCGAGGTGGTGCAGGCGGTGGCCCGGAACGCCACGTTCGACACCGCCTGCGGGAACGGGGAGCCGTTGGAGGACCTGATTGTCACGACGGGGAGCAGCTACCACCTGATCCGCCGGGTGCCCACCGCCTTCGACAGTCAGACCTGCCTGCACCTCTGGCTGGACCGGGGGCAGGCCAACCTCGCCATCGCCCGGTTACGCCTGCGCGACCTGGCCACGGAGCTGGTCGGCAACTGACGCTCCGTCATGATGTCGACGCCATACTCCCGTTCGGGCGGCACCGGCGGCGCTGGCCGGCCCGGTCCGCTCGACCGGTACGCCGCGCAGCGGGCCACCGGTGCGCTGCGCGGTCCGGACGGTTGCGTCTACCTCCACCAGGGCGCGGTCTACTGCGTCGAGTGCCCCGCGGTCGCCGACGTCGGCGACCGGCTGGCGACGGCCGGACGGCTGCCCGCGGAGCGCTGGCGGCGCGCGGTGGACGCCGCGGGGGCGGACCACAGCGGCGGCCAGTTCCTCCTCCGCCAGGGCTGGTTGACCCGCGGTGAGCTGGAGGTGTGTCAGCTCGCCGCACTGCTCGACGCGGCGTGCTTCGTCCTGCCGCCCCGGTCCGCGGCCACCTCCTTCACGCCGGGCGACGCGCACTGGCTGGGCGTGGTGCGTCCGGTCGCCGCCGCCGTCCTGCTGGCGGCGGTGGCCCGGCGCCGGGCCCAACTCGACCGGTTGGGGTCCTGGGCGGCGGTCGACGGCGCCCCGGTCGTCCCGGTCGTCCCCGATGCCCAGGACCGCCCGCCGCTCACCGGTCGACAGCGGTGGCTGCTCGCGCACGCCGACGGCGTCCGCACCCCGGGCGAACTCGCCCGCGCGCTGGGGCAGTCGACGTTCCTGACGCTGCTGGAGGTCCGGCGGCTCGCCGCGGCCGGGCGGGTGCGGCTGCCGCCGGCGGTGGGGCTGCCCCGGCGGCGCCCCGGGGCCTGCCGGTCGGAGCCGCGCGGTCCGGCAGGAGCGGGGACGAACGCCCCGGTCTGGCACCTGCCGGACCCGGGCGCGCTGGAGACCGCCGATCCGGACGTCGCCCTCCTCGTCCGCCTGCGCACCGCCCTGGAGGAGAACCTGTGAACCCCTGTGAACCCCGGCCATGAGGCCCGTGTTCGGCAAGCGTGTCAGAAGAAGGAGCATCAGGAGACCGATGACGAGCGACACCGAAGCGATCGCGGCCGGGATCCGGGAGGAACTGCGGGCCCTGCGCGCGCACGTACGGCAGTTGCACGGCGGCATGGTGGCGAGTGCGGACGGCATGGTGATCGCCCACGACCTGCCGGACATCGAACCCGACGGCCTGGCCGCGCTCACCGCCGCCGCCATCGGCGTCGCCAAACGGCTGACCGACGCCACCGGGCAGGGCGGCTTCGAGGAGACCCTGACCCGCGGCAGCCGCGGCTACGTCGCGGCGTACGCGGCCGGGAACCGCGCCGTGCTCACCGCCGTGGCGGGCCCGGACACCAACGTCGGGCGGCTCCACCTCCAGGCCCGGCGCGCCGCCGCACGCATCGCGACGCTGCTCGACGCACCGCCGGGCCACTGATCCGACCGCGCCCGCCCGGCGGCCTCCCCCGCCGGTCGGCGGGCGCGCCCCCGGCCTCCGGCCGGCAGACCGACCACCCCGCACGACGGACATCCAGCGAAACCAAGCGAACCCAAGGAAAGGCCCGACCCCTCATGACGCAGATGGAAACCGCTCTCGGCGAAGCGATGTCGACGATCGAGGGCGCGATAGGTGTCGCCCTGGTCGATTACACCAGCGGCATGGCGCTGGCCACGTTGGGCGATCCGCAGTCGTTCGACCTCAACGTCGCGGCGGCCGGCAACACCGACGTGGTGCGCGCCAAACTGCGCACGATGGAGATGCTGGAACTCCAGGGCACCATCGAGGACATGCTGATCACCCTGACCTCGCAGTACCACATCATCCGGCCGGTGACGGGCAAGAACGGCAGCGGTCTCTTCCTGTACCTGGTGTTGGACCGCAAGCGCGCCAATCTCGCGCTGGCGCGCCACCGCCTTGCCCGTCTGGAGGCCGAACTGGAGGTGTGAGGACTCAGCCGGCGGCGGCCTCGTCCAGCAGCCGCCGCAGCGACAGGCCGTCCGGGGCGATCGCGGTGACCAGCGCCGCGGGTCCGGCGATCGGCGCTACGACGGCCTGGCCCGCGCTCGGATCGGCGCCGGCCGCGCCGCCGAGCAGTCGGACCTCGACCGGCTTGTCGCCGAACTCCGGTCCGGCGAGCAGGAGTTGGCCGACGGCCCGGTTGCCACCGAGGACCGCGGAAGTGTCCCACCCCGGGGCGCCGGGCCCGTAGGCGGTCTCCTGGTCCAGCAGCGTACGCCCTGCCTGACGGATCGTCAGACGACTGCGCAGCGCGCCGGTCCGCTCACCGGTGCGGCCCAGGACCTGCTCCTCACGGAACACCAACCGGGCGGTGGGGGCGAGGTCCACGGTGGTGGTCATCCGCAGGTCGCTGCCCTCGGCGGAGATCAGCGGCTCCGGCAGCCATTCCAGCCGGGCGCCGTCGCCGACCGTCAGGTGAACGTCGTAGGTGGCCAGGTCGCCGGTGCGGCCCGGCAGCGCGACGGTCGCCGCGGCCGCGGTGATCCGCAGCGACGTGCCGGCCTCGGCGGTGGCTTCGATGCGCAGCCGGTCGCCGCCGAGCGGGGCGCTCATGGCCCCGATCAGACAGACCCGGGTCTGGTCGGCGTGCGACTGGATGCGGCGGATCGCGAACGGGCCGCCGCCGTCCAGGACCGGCAGCCGGGTGACCCCGTGCGCGTCGGCCCGGGCGACGATGCGGGCGGTGGCCCGCAGGCCGCCCGCCGGGAGGGCGGTAGCCTGCGGTGCCGCGGGGCGGGGAACGGTGCGGGTCATGCCTGGGCCGCGGTCCAGTTCGCCAGCTGCGCCCGGACCCACTCGGCGACCGGCTGCACGCCGCCCGGCTGCTTCAGGGCGGTGAAGGCGACGGGGAGTTCGCCGCGCTGGGCCTTGGCGTCGCGGGCCATGCCTTCGAGGTCGACGCCGACGTACGGGGCGAGGTCGGTCTTGTTGATGACCAGCAGGTCGGCGGTGGTGACGCCGGGGCCGCCCTTGCGGGGGATGTCGTCGCCGCCGGCCACGTCGATGACGAAGATCTGGGCGTCGACCAGGCCCTTGGAGAAGGTCGCGGTGAGGTTGTCGCCGCCGGACTCGACCAGGATGAGGTCGAGCGGGCCGACGGTCTCCTCCAGGTCCTCGACAGCTTCGAGGTTGGCGGAGATGTCGTCGCGGATGGCGGTGTGCGGGCAGGCGCCGGTCTCCACGGCGGCGATCCGCTCGGTGGGCAGCACCGCTTCCCGGCGCAGGAACTCGGCGTCCTCGCGGGTGTAGATGTCGTTGGTGACGACCGCGATGGACAGTTCGTCGCGCAGTGCGCGGCACAGGGCGGCGACGGTGGCGGTCTTGCCGGTGCCGACCGGGCCGCCGAGCCCGATCCGCAGCGCGCGGCGGGTGCCGTCGTGACGTACCGGGTCGGCGGCGCTGTAGGTGTGGCGCTCGGGGAAGCCGTCCTGGTGGTCGAGGTGCATGGTGACTCCAGTGGTTCGTGCGGCCGCGGGGTACGCGGCTCGGTGGGTGGACGGAAGGTCAGGACGCGAACAGCCGGACCGGCCAGGCGGCGTGTGCTTCGGCGGTGATGTCGAGCAACGGCGCGGAGGCGGCGGGCAGCACGCCCGGACCTTCGGTGACGGCGCGCTGCGCGGCGGCCGCACCCGCTTCCGCGACCTGTTCCAGGTCGACGGTGAGACGGGCGAGGACGGCGGTGGCGTCGAAGGGGTCCAGGCTCAACAGGCGGACCACGGCGGTGGCCGGGCCGCTGATGTTCTCGTAGGCGACCGCGTGGGCGGCGTCCAACGGCGTCAGACCGGCCGACCGGGCGGCCAGGCCGAGGACGACGGGCTGGTGGGCGCCGCGCGGGCGGGCCGCGGCCAGTGCGTCCAGCTCGGCGCTCGGCCAGGTGGCCCGGGCGGCCCGCATCATCTGCCGGCCGAGCCGGCGGGCGACCTGGCGCAACGCCGGGACCGGGGTGCGGGCGTCCGCGGCGTCGTCCAGCAGGAGCGGGTCCAGGCCGGCCGCGGCCGCGGCGGCGAGGCCCGCGGCGACCAGTCCGGCGGTGTGCAGCCGTCCCCGGCAGAATGCCTCCAGGGTTGCGGCGTCCTTGATGTGCCCCGCGGTGACGGCCGGTTCGGCGCCGCCCGAGTGGGCGTGCCCTCCGGCGGGGAACCGGCCGTCGGCGAGGACGAGCAGCGCAGCGCGGCTCATCGATGGTGCTCCGGATCTTTCATCGACGGTACATCAGAAGAGGAAGTACCGCTGGGCCATGGGCAGTTCGGCGGCGGGGGCGGGTTCGACCGCCTCGCCGTCGATGGTCACCGTGAAGGTGTCGGGGTCGACGTGGACGCGCGGCAGGGCGTCGTTGTTGCGCATGTCGGCCTTCTTAACGCCGCGGGTGGAGCGGATCGGCTCGAAGGACTTGTCCAGCGGGAGGCGCTCGGAGAGGTTGTCCTCGATGGCCTGCTGGGAGACGAAGTTGAGCGAGTTGCTGCCCGGGGCCTTGCCCATGGCGCCGAACATCGGGCGCGGCAGGATCGGCTGCGGGGTGGGGATGGACGCGTTGGCGTCACCCATCTGCGCGTAGGCGATCTGACCGCCCTTGATGACCAGCTGCGGCTTGACGCCGAAGAACGCCGGGTCCCACAGGACGAGGTCGGCGAGCTTGCCGCTCTCGACCGAGCCGACGACGTGGTCGATGCCCTGGGCGAGGGCCGGGTTGATGGTGTACTTCGCCACGTAGCGCTGGGCGCGGAGGTTGTCCGCGGCACCGTCGCCGGGCAGGGCGCCGCGGCGGCGCTTCATGACGTGCGCGGTCTGCCAGGTCCGCATCACGACCTCGCCGATCCGGCCCATGGCCTGGGCGTCGGAGGACATCATCGAGATGGCGCCGAGGTCGTGCAGGATGTCCTCGGCCGCGATGGTGGAGGGCCGGATCCGGGACTCGGCGAAGGCCAGGTCCTCCGGGACCGCGGGGTTGAGGTGGTGGCAGACCATCAGCATGTCGAGGTGTTCCTCGACGGTGTTGACGGTGTGCGGCCGCGTGGGGTTGGTGGACGCGGGGAGCACGTTGGGCTCGGAGACCATCGCGATCATGTCGGGGGCGTGACCGCCACCGGCGCCCTCGACGTGGAACGCGTGGAGGGAGCGGCCGGCGATGGCGGCGATGGTGTCGCCGAGGAAGCCGGCCTCGTTCAGGGTGTCGGTGTGGATCGCGAGCTGGGCGCCGCTCTCCTCGCACACCCGCAGACAGGCGTCGAGGACGGCGGGGGTGGCGCCCCAGTCCTCGTGGATCTTGAAGCCGAGGACGCCGGCGCGCAGCTGGTCGCGCATCGACGGCAGGGACATGGTGTTGCCCTTGCCGAGGAGACCGACGTTGACCGGCAGGTTGTCCATCGCCTCGAAGAGCCGGGCGACGTGCCAGGAACCGGGGGTGATGGTGGTGGCCTTGCTGCCCTCGGCGGGACCGGTGCCACCGCCGATCATGGTGGTGATGCCCGCGGCCAGCGCCTCGTCCGCCTGCTGGGGGCAGATGAAGTGGACGTGGGTGTCGATGCCGCCGGCGGTGAGGATCTTGCCGTTGCCGGCGATGATCTCGGTCTCCGGGCCGATCACCAGGTCGGGGTGGACGCCGTCCATGGTGTCGGGGTTGCCGGCCTTGCCCAGCGCGGTGATCTTGCCGTCGCGGATGCCGACGTCGGTCTTGACGATGCCCCAGTGGTCGAGGACCACGGCACCGGTGATCACAGTGTCCGGGGCGCCCTCGGCGCGCGTGACGCGGGACTGGCCCATCGACTCGCGGATCACCTTGCCGCCGCCGAAGACCGCCTCGTCACCGGCGCGGCCGGGACCGCCGGAGCGGTCCTCGCTGATCTCGATGACCAGGTCGGTGTCGGCGAGCCGGATCCGGTCGCCGGCCGTGGGGCCGAACAGGTCGGCGTACTCCTGGCGGGTCAGTTCAGCCATCGAGGGGACCTCCGGTCTCACCGCGCAGGCCCACGACGATCCGCTTGCCCCCGATGGGGACCAGCTCGACCTCGGTGGGGATGCCGGGCTCGAAGCGCACGGCGGAGCCGGCGGCGACGTTCAAGCGCTTGCCTTGCGCGGCCGCGCGGTCGAAGTCGAGGCCGGGATTGGCCTCGGCGAAGTGGTAGTGGGAGCCGACCTGGACGGGGCGGTCGGCGGAGTTGAGGACGGTCATGCGCGTGAGGGGGAGGCCTTCGTTGAGGCGCACCGGCTCGTCGGCGTAGAGGATCTGTCCCGGGATCATTGTCTGCTCTCCCGTGGTCAGTTGATGGGTTCGTGAACGGTGACGAGCTTGGTGCCGTCGGGGAAGGTCGCCTCGACCTGGACGTCGTGGATCATCTCCGGGACGCCTTCCATGACGTCGTCGCGCGCGAGCACCTTGCGCCCGGAGGACATGAGCTCGGCGACGGTACGCCCGTCCCGCGCCCCTTCAAGGATGTGCACAGTCAGCAGGGCGATGGCTTCGGGGTGGTTGAGCTTCAACCCCCGGGCTCGCCGCTTTTCGGCCACGTCTGCCGCCACATGAATCAACAACCGTTCCTGCTCATGCGGGGTCAGTTGCATACGTTCCACCTCACAGGTTTTCACCCGGGCGCATTTGCCCAGGTCACAGGCATCGACACACCTGTGTCGTTAGATGTACCACACAGTGTTTAAAGGCGAAGCAAACCGACTTCCAGTAATTGACCATCAACTTCCCCATCGCGGAAGGCTAGTTCGGCGAGATTTCGACGCCGTTACGCCCGTCGACACATTCCGTGACCCCTGTCGCGCCTGAGGCAACACGGCGGAAATCACTGCGCGTTACGGGGTGGCGACCGGATTCGGGGGCATCGCCACTGGTCCGAGGCCCGAAGGTTGTACGGAATCATGGTGGCGAATTCCACACCCTCAACCCCCTTCCGGAATACGGAAAAAGGAGCGGGCGCGAGGTAATCAATCGGGATTAACTCCCCAAATCAGACGCACATTCCGATGCACGAACGCGGGTGTCCGGTATCCGCTCTTGACGAAATTCAAACGGGCTCGTAATCCTCATGCACGCGTCAAGATTTCCGCTGCGCTTCACCCCCCACAACAGCATCGGAGCCCCCAGTGACTCGTTCATCCCGTATGCGCCGCGTCGCGCTCGCCGCCGGCGCCTGCACCGCCGTCGCCGCCCTGTTGGGCACCGCCGCGGTCGCCCAGGCCACCTCCCCCACGACGCAGGCCGCACCGGACATCCCGGTCGCCGCCGTCAAGGCGCACCTGGAAAAGCTCCAGTCCATAGCCGACGCCAACGGCGGCAACCGCGCCCACGGCCAGGCCGGCTACCAGGCATCGGTCGACTACATCAAGGGCACGTTGGACGCGGCGGGCTTCACCACCAGCGTCCAGGAGTTCAACAGCGGCGGCGCGAAGGGCTACAACCTGATCGCCGACTGGCCCGGCGGCGCCGAGGACGCAACGGTGATGGCCGGCGCACACCTCGACTCGGTCGACGCGGGCCCCGGCATCAACGACAACGGCTCCGGCTCGGCCGGCATCCTGGAGGTCGCACTGGCGGTCTCCCGGGAACACCTCAAGCCCACCAAGCACCTGCGGTTCGCCTGGTGGGGCGACGAGGAGGACGGCATGGTCGGCTCCCGGCACTACGTCGACGCCCTCGGAGCCGACCGGTCGAAGATCTCCGCGTACCTCAACTTCGACATGATCGGGTCGCCCAACCCCGGCTACTTCGTCTACGACGACGACGCCAAGCTGGAGAAGGTCTTCAAGGACTGGTTCGCCGCGAAGAACATCGCCACCGAGCGGGAGACCGAGGGCGACGGCCGGTCCGACCACGCCTCCTTCAAGGACGCCGGCATCCCGGTCGGCGGACTCTTCTCCGGCGCCGACTACATCAAGACCGACGCCCAGGCGAAGGCGTGGGGCGGCACCGCGGGCAAGGCGTTCGACGCCTGCTACCACCGGTCCTGCGACACGTCCAAGAACATCGACGACACCGCCCTGCACAACCACACCGACGCCATCGCCAACGCCATCTGGCAGCTCAGCTCCTGACGCCGGACCCGCGCTGACGGCCGCCGCACCGCGCGGCCGTCGGCCTTCCGCGCCTCACGTCTCCCGACCCGGTCGCCGATCCCCGGCGGCCGGGTCGCGGTGTTCCGCCGCGATGCCGAAGCGCCGCTGTTCGCCCGCAGCGGACTCCGGGTGCCGCACGGACGAGACCGTGCTGATCACCTCCGCCTGCTCCGCGGCCGCCTCCTGCCGCCCCAGTTCCTCAAGTCGCTCCAGGTCAGCGGCGGACACCAGCGCCACGAGGGGCTTGCCGTGCCGGGTCACGACCACCCGCTCACCGCCGTAGACGACGCGGTTGATCAGATCCGCGAGTTCGGCCCGGGCTTGCGTCACCGGAATTTCGTAGGCCATGCTCCTAGCCTATGCAACGTCCACGCAGTACTCCGTGGTGCGTGGCAACAGCGAAGGTCCAGGTCAGAGGGTCTCGCCTGCTCCTCGTGCGCTCTCGTCTGTGAGAGATGTGTGAGACGGCGTGAGACGGCTCCACCGGCCTCGTACGGAGCTGTGGCCAGGTGGGGGCCCGCCCGCCACCGCGACCAACAGCGTGTCTCTCCCCCGCCCCGGCATCACCCGGCGGCTCGTCCAGCTCGACGTCGACGGAGTCTCCCGACAGCGCGGACGCAGCCCCCCAACGACCCGCTGCGGCCGTCCCTGTCCGGGCCAGTCGGCCACCGCGAGGCCCTGGACGGAATCTGCGTCCTGCTGAGCGAGCGGGGCTCCAGCCCGGGCCCGCAGGTCGGCATCTACACCGTGGTCATGCGCGACCGCCCCAGGAGAGTACCGACGTCGCCCACCTCGCCTCCGACATCGGCGTCGAGGGTAACCCTCCGTGCTGTCGCCGGCCGCCCTAGGCTGAAAGCCGGGAGGTGTGTGGTGACGGTCATGGAGAACCGGCCGCAGATGCTGGCCGAGGAGTTCGAGCGCATCGCTGCCGCCGCTGAGCGTGAGGGCGTCCGGATGGAGTTCATCCACGGAAAGCTGGGGGTCAAGGCGGCGCCGGACGGCGACCACGACGAGATCATCCGGTGGCTCATGGAACGCTGTATGCAGCACCGCCCCGACCTGTGGCTCTAACCCGAACGCGGCCTGAAGATCGAGACCTACCGCAAGGGCCACGCCAAGCCCGACGGGACTCTCGCGGTGAAGGGCTCCTTCGCCGGCCAAGGGGAGTGGGCCGGGCCCGACCAGGTGCTGATGGTCGTCGAGGTCACGGCGTACGACACCGACAAACGCGACCGCGAGGAGAAGCCCAGCGCGTACGCGCAGACGGGCATCCCGATCTACCTCCTCATCGACCGAGAGTCCTGCGAAACCCTCGTCTACAGCGAACCGTCCGGCCACGCGTACGCACAACTCACCCGACGCCCCTTCGGCAAGACCCATCGCACTGCCCGCACCCGTCGGGTTCTCCCTGGACACCGAAGCCTTGAAGGACTGGGTGCGCTGACACGTCGGCGCCCAGCACTTCACCCGCCCCCTGAACAGGGCGGACGGCGTCGGAGCCCAGCTCGCGGAAGTCAGTTCACGAGGGCCGTGTGAAGGCTTACCGAAGGGCTCGGAACTCCCTCGACGACGCCGTCGGCACTTCGCGGTGAGAGCGAAGCGCTGCCCGCCTGACCCGTGAGGACGCCCTGGCCCGCGACTTCCAGCTGGACCTCGGCTCGCTCGCCGAGGCGGCCTGGGCCTACGTCGGCGACTCGGTCTGGGAACCCCTGGCACCCCCCGCTCGCGACGACGCCCCCGACGCTGAAGTGGGAACTCCCGCACAGGCTCTGGTGGAACTGCTGAGCGCGCTCGCCCGGCGCCAGCACGAACACCGACAACGCACCGCCGATCGCCTCACCACCGTCCCGCAGACCCGCCTGCTGCCCGACGACCTAACGGACATGGCCACGTACTACCTGGCCAAGGCCCACCGCGACCTCGGCCAGGCCGGCGCCTCTCGACGGGGCATGCAGCACGTCGCCGACGGCGACGGCCCTCTCGCCCCGGCCGCCCGCCGCGGCCTGGCCCACCTCGCCCGCATCGCCGGCGACTTCCCCACCGCCTACGACGCCGCCCGCACCCTGGGCTGGAAAGGCCGGCAACACCGCGTCATGGGCGACCTGTGGTGGCCCCACGGCGCGATCGACCAGGCCCTCGCCTCCTACGCGGCAGCAAGCGACCAGGCCGAGGAACACGGCGTCGCCGGCGAACGCGCCACCTCCCAGGCCCACCTCGCGCTCGCCGCCGCGTTCGCCGACCCCGCCCGGGCCGACGACGAATTCGCCCTCGCCCAGCAACTCCTCGACGGCCTCGACCTACGCGCCACCACCCTCACCGCCCAGATCGCCGCCCTCATCCGCGACGCCGGCACCCCCGACGTCGATGACCGCGCCCGCACCCTGCGCACCGAGGTCGAGGCAGCCGGCGTTGTCGTCCTGCAGACCACCCTCGAACTCGCCCTCTGCTTCCACCACTCTGTCCTCGGCACCGAGCAGCTAGCCACCGGGCTTGACCGGATGCGGCAGGTCACCAGGGGCGGCGACTACGCCTACTACATCGACATCGCCCACTTCATGGTGGGCCGCCCTGTCCCCAGAGGCTCGCGGGCACGGTGGCTGGAGGGCGAGCATTCCGCCCGGGAACGCTGGCGCGCCCTGGTCACAGCCCGCCAGGAGTACCTGCGCGGCGCCCGGTAGCGTCAAAGTCTCCGATGCTCGGGGGAAGCAGGCGAGTTCGGGCGTACATTCGGCAGATGGGCCTGAAGATGCGTGTGGTCGAGCTGGAATGCACAGATCCTCTCAAGCTGGCTGAATTCTGGAGCGCCGTCCTGGATGCCCCCATCGGGCCTGGGGCGGACGGGGTGAACATCGCTCCGCGTGGCGAGCAGGAGATGCGGCTCTACCTGGTGGAGGAACGAGCTCCGGGGCGGCCGCGGAGCCGGACGCGACTGTGGCTGAACCCTGCCCAAGGAAGACTGGATGTCGAGGTCGCCCGGCTTACTGCCCTGGGCGCGAAAGTCATCGAGAAGCGTTGGACAAACCGGAGTTGCGGCCTGGCGGTGGTGGTGCTGGCTGACCCGGAAGGCAACGAATTCTGCATCGGATCCAGCGACCACGAGGTCGCCGAGGCCGTGCGACGCTTCGAAGACGCTGGCGATGATCTTGAAGGGCTGAGGCCGGAACCGGAGTCCACTGGAGTCGTCCGCATCGATACTCCATAGACGCTGGGCGGCGCCGGGTCTGCCGACAGCAGGCCCGGCGCCGACGTCGGTCAGCCGCAGTAGAGCTCGACCGACGGGCTGTGAAGGATCTTGGAGGCGTACTGTCCGCGCCATTCGATCTGCATCACGGACTCGGTGTAGAACGTGCGCTTGTGCACCTTGTCAGCGCAGTTGTAGACGAGCTTGTTGTTGCCCTTGCACTGACCCCATCCGGTGTCTTTATGTGCGATAGTGCTCACCGGGCCGAGCATGATGGCTGTCTGCAGCCGGCACTTGTCCGGCACCGGGCCACACGCACCGATCTTCCCCGACGCGGCGATCTTCCCCGACGTCAGATAGCCCGGCGTATCCGCCGTGAATGCACACGACGCGAAGTCGTTGATCTTGACGTCCTTCAGCTTCACCGTCGCCGCGGCGCCACCAGCGGCACCTGCCATGGGGCCGGGCTGCGCGGTGGCCGGCGAAGCTGCCAGGCCCAGCGCGCTGATCGTAGCGACAACGGCTAACGACAGTTTCACTCGCTTACGAATAATTGCCCCCTCTGGAAGTCCCGGCCACGCCCTGCGGCCGGGTGGTCACATGTAGCTAAGGGAACCCCGATAGACGATCGCTGAATGTCCAAAAATGAACAACATTCACCCAGGAACGTTCCTAGCCGTCTGCGCACCCGAGGCTGCCCGCCCGTCTGCCGGAACCTTTCGGCCCTCAGACTCGGCCTTCCCGGACGCCGATCATGCAGCCGTCCCCGCGGCACAGCCCCCAGCGCCCCGCGGAAGTGCGCCATGCCCCGGAGCGATCGAGTCAGTCGCGCCCTCTCCCCGCACCTGGCGCACGAAGCCGGCACCGACACGCAATACTGGGGGCATGGCTGTGCAGTCTGCCTCGTTTCCGGTGCCGAACGCGTACGAGCTGCTGTGTGCGCAGTACGCAGGACGGTTGCCCGCTCGGCTGAACGACCTGGACGGTCCCGCCCACGGCACGGTCGACCTACCACTGCACGTGGTCTGGTCGGGCCGCCACTCCTACGGCCTCGAGCAGCCGCGTTCCCGGATGAGCCTGTACCGCATCGTCCTTGCCGAAGGACAGCGCCAGGACCTGATCGACTTCCTGAACCGGGATCTGCTCCTCGCGCAGTGGCCGGTGCTACGGACACTGATCAGCCGCCCGATCAGGGACGTGTGGGAAGCCGCTTTCCCCGAACTCACCTTGGTGAGGGCTACGACAGCCGCGTGAACCTGACAAATCTGCACCGCCGGCTCCTGGCCGACGTCCTCGCGATCGGCACCCCCTACCCGCTGGTGATCACCGGCGGGTACGCCGTGCAAGCCCACGGCCTGGTCGACCGCCTCTCCCAGGACCTGGACGTGGCCACCGAGAACCCGGCCCCCATCGACGAGATCATCCACACGGTCGGCGACGGCCTGTCCGCGCGCGGCTGGGGCATCCGGCACATCGAGTCCAGCCCGCTGTCGGGCCGGCTCACGCCACCGATCCCGCCACGGGCGAGGAGTGCGAGGTCGACGTCCTCAAGGAAGCGTTCTGGGCCCCGCCCACGATTACCGAGTACGGTCCGGTGCTCTCGCTGGACGACGTGATCGGCACCAAGGTCCGTGCGCTCGCCGACCGCGGCGCGGTCCGCGACCTCATCGACGTCCACGCCGCCACCCGGCATCGCACCACCGCCGACCTTGAAAGCCTCGGCCGCCGCCATGCCCGCTTCGAGTTCAGCCTCCATGACCTGCGCGACCGCCTCGCCGGCGCCGAGTGGTGGGATGACCAGGACTTCGCCGACTACGGCCTTACCGACGACCAGATCGCGATCTTGCGCAGCTGGGCTCTGGAGTGGGTCACCGACCTCAACACCCGTCTGCACAGCGACGATCACTTCGAAGACTAGTCTCTGAGACCCGCCGGTCGCCGCCGGCGCGGAAGCGCTGGGAGCGAGCGTCGAGCCCGTATCCCGTTCGAGTGAGTTTCGATTTCCCTCCCGAGCTGCTGAGCGCGCAGGCCGAGCTGGTCCAGGCGAAGGCCGACCTCGCGCAGGTGTACGCGGCCTTGCCGTGGTCGGTGGAGGAGCAGCAGGGCTGGTCCCGGGTGAAGGAGACCGGCGGCGGCTACTACGAGAGCCATCGGCCGGACTCGCCCGGCTGGACCGCGGCTGAACAGCAGCAGGTCGCCGAGCTGCGCGCGCGGATCCTGGACTTGAGCGAACGCGTCGTCACCCACGACTTCTGGTCCTCGTGCGAGAACGCGCCGGCCGCTCGGTCCGCGCTGAAGCACGCCGCGAGCAGCGACTGACGCGGGTGTCGTGGACGTCGACGACGTGCGCGACTGGCCCCGGGCCGAGCTGCAGCTCCCCGACGGGCAACGGGTTCGGGTGCGGGTGACGCGATGCCGGCCGGACCGACAGGGCCGGTACTGGTACGACTACGCCCTCGAGCTGCCCACCCGACTCGACGACCGGCGTCACAGGCCCTCCCCCACCGCCTACCTCTCCACCCGCTCTACTGGCGGAGGGGTTGTATTCCGGCCGTGAACTATTCCTGGCTATTCACTCGGCTGGCGCGACTCCAAGGCAAGCGCCTTGAGCGTTCCTCTGGTCGTAATGATCATCTCTCCAGCGCCAAGATCTCGGAGGGCGCTGATCCTTTGTGCGTGGGGTGACCTCTCCATGATCTGTCCGTCCGGTCGCAGGCGGAAGAGTGCGCCTTCGCTGGCCACGACGAACCCGTCATCTGCTCGAATCACGCCGCTCACCAGCGGCTGCCCGACATTCACCCGCCACAGTGTCGATCCGGTGTTGGGGTCAGCGGCGAGGTAGCCGGCGCGCGACTGCCGCAACCACACAACGCCACCGACGAACTCTGCACCCTCAGCAACCAAGTCAACGTCATGGCGGATGAGCTCATCGACAGCTCCTGATGACTGAAGTCGCATCAAGGACCGCGGGCCCAGGCGCGCGAGACAGTGATCAGGGCCGACGGCAGTGAACACCGGGCGAAGCTCACTGTCAGCCAATGGCTCGGGCAACTGCCAGCGAGCCATTTCACTGCCGTCGCGTGGATCGATCAGCCACGCCTCCGGGCCATGGCCCATCAGCACACCGCCGCCCCACAGCACTGGAAGCGCCGTGCGCTCCGGCAACGGCGTCTGCCACAAAGGCCGCCCGTCCCGGAGATCGAACGCGGCCAGGGGGGTGTAGCCACGCCAGCCACCGACGAGAACAGTGTCTGTGGAAGCAACGACATGCCCGAAGAGGCGAGGCAGCTCCACGTGCCACAACGCCGCCCCCGTCCTGAGATCGAGGCACGACAGCTGGTTGGGACTCTGCGGCAGGACCAGGCAACGGCCGTGGGCTATCACAAGGTTGCGCAGCCACGTGCCTACGGGGGCATCCCAGCGGACGGAGCCGTCCTCACGGTCCAAGCAGACGAGGCGGGTGTGACGCTCGTGCACGACGACGCGGTCTTCCGTCACAAGGAACGACGAAGCGGAACCCCGTTGATGGAGATCTCGCTCCCACAGCGTTTCCCTGATCATCCGCTCAGTTGACCAGGCGAGTCCCCGTTGCGGCAAGCGGATCAATTCCAGCGGCACTGCTCCTCTTGGCTAGCAGAGCGCCCTGCTGCGAGGTACTCGGCCCAGGAAGTCTTTGCGTAGTTCGCCAAGTGGTGGGTGCCCGGAATCGGAAAGACGTCGTCGCTCCGGTGCGGCGCCCAGGCCAGCGCCAACTGGCCGGCGGTAACGCCCTCCTCAGCGGCGAGTTCGTTCAGCTGCGCCACGATGGCGAAGCTCCCAACCGGCGTCAGCCTTCGCCAGCGCCCGCTATGGCGCGCAGGGCGCGGCAGTGGTCGGCGAACACGGCCCGGCCATCTGCCGTGAGGGCGAGCCAGGTGCGTGGACGTTTGCCGACGTACCCCTTGGTGACCGCGACGTAGCCGGCCTTCTCAAGGGTGGCGACCTGCCGTGACAGGACCGAGTCGCTCACCTCGACCGTATTGCGGACGAACGCGAACTCGGCTTTCTCGGCGGCTGCCAGGGTCGCCACGATGGAGAAGCGCACCGGGGCGTGGATGACCTCGTCCAGCCCGTGGCGCGGGTGGCTTCCGGTGCGTGCGGCGGCTCCGGTAGCCGCGTCGGCGTTCGGTGCCGTGATCGCGTCGTGCGGGTCCGTCATCGTCGGGCCTCCAGGTATCCGCCGATCAGGCCGGGCAGAGCGACCGCCACTGCACCTGGCATCCACCAGGCCGCGGCACCCTGGAAACAGATGAAGCCGGGCACCAGCACTGCCGCATAGAGCAGCGCCCAGGCGCCGACCGTGATGGCGATCCGCTTTCCGAACCCCCGTCGGACGACGGGTTGTCGGCCCGCGTACACCCCTAATCCCGCCATGACGGTGCCGAAGAGCACTCCACTGAACGACGCCGCGTAGGGCGGTTTCAGCAGCCCGACGATGAGCAACTGCAGTCCGGCACCACAGCCGAACACGACCTGATACCAGGCAAACCACCGTGTGCCTCTGCGGACCACGGAACCCAGCTCCTCCGCGCGAGCCAGCGTGGCAGCCGCGTCGCTTGAGGCGTATTCCCCCATGTCGATTCCCCCTCGTCGTTCATGTTTCCGACGCCCATCATGCTGACAAGAACTTTCCAACTCGACAAGTACTTTCCAGCAAGTGGTCGCCAACCGTTGGGCTTTCGCCGCGAACACGGCCGTAGCAAGGAGGTCCGGAGTTGCCCCGCCCTCCCCTGACCAGGCCGAGACCGCTGAACGCCTGCTGACCGACGCCGAGGCGCTGCAGATGCTGGCGGATCCTTCCGTCTCGGTGCCCTCCCCGGTGTGCCGGCCCGACACCGTCCTCCGTCACCCTTGAAGCGCCCGATGCGACCGCCAGCGACCGCCGTGATGGCTCTGCTTCTCCCCAACCTCCAGCGTCGCTCGACAGTGGCGTCGTAGAAGTCGGCGCCACTGTGCGCTCATTGCGGCCCGGCCGCGATTCGGCGCGGCCAGTCGCCCTCAACACCACGACCGCTGAGATCAGCACGGAGGTCGACGGCGAGCCGGAGATGGGCGAGGAAGCCCCCCGGCCACCGCTGAGGATTCCAGCGTGGCCTCGGCACCCACCGTCGGGGCGGCCTGTGGAGACCAGGCGGCCTTCCCCAGCGACGCGCGATGCGCTATGCCTGCCTGATCCGCCTAAGGAGGCCCTGATGACGAAGGCTCGCAACCAGCACGCATCGGGTACGCCCACGCAGATGACCCGCTTCGATGACATCTACAGCCGGCCGGACCCGCGGTGGTACTTCGGCGCTTTGGGGGCATTGGGGTATCAGACGCCCCATCACGCCCAGAGCGTCTTCCGCCGCCTCCTGCCCCTTGCCGGCTTTCCTGCAGTACCCAAGCCCTCGGCCGACGAAGGTGGCGGGCAACATGCCACGGTCTTGGACATCTGCTGCTCGTACGGCATCAACGCGGCCTTGCTCAACCACCACGTGACGCTGGAAGAGCTGTACGCCCGCTACACCTCACCGCACATAGCCAGCCTGACGACCGCCGAACTGATCGAGTCGGACCGCAAGTACTACGCG
>LIQL01000281.1 GCA_001418405.1 Streptomyces diastatochromogenes
CCCGGACGCACCCGCCGACCCGCGCCCCCGGACCACCACCCGCGACCCCGCGGAACTCACCCGGCGGCTCTCCGCGTGGCTCGCCACCCGCCTGCCCGGCGCCCGCGCCACCGGGGCCACCGTCCCCGCCTCCAACGGCATGTCCAGCGAGACCCTGCTCTTCGACCTCGACCACCCGGCCGCGCCGCCCCCCGGGCTCGCGCCGGGCGGGGTCCCCACCTCCTGCGCCCTCCGGCTCGCCGCCGACCCCGCCGCGTACACGATCTTCCCGCGCTACGACATGCCCCGGCAGTACCGCACCATGCAACTGGTCGCCGACCACACCGACCTCCCGGTGCCCCACGCCTTCTGGTTGGAGGAGGACCCCGCGCACCTCGGCGCGCCCTTCTTCGTCATGGCCCGCGCCGCCGGCCGGGTGCCGCCCGACGTCATGCCCTACACCTACGAGGGGAACTGGCTGCACGACGCGAGCGACGCCGAACGCGACCGGCTGGAGGCGGCGAGCGTCTCCGTCCTCGCCCGCCTGCACGACCAAGTCCCCCTCGACGCCGCCCAGTTCCTCGCCACACCCGGCACCGGAGACCCGCTACGACGCCACGTAGACGCCCAACACGCCTACTACACCTGGGTCGTTGACGGTCTCCCCCGCTCCCCGCTCATCGAGCGCGGCTTCGCCTGGCTCGCCGACCACTGGCCCGACGATCCCGGGGACACGGTACTGACCTGGGGCGACGCGCGGATCGGCAACATCGTCTACGACGGTTTCGAACCGGCCGCGATCCTGGACTGGGAGATGGCGGCCCTCGGCCCCCGCGAACTCGACCTGGGGTGGATGATCTACCTCCACCGCTTCTTCCAGGACCTCACCCGGTCCGGTGGGCAGCACGGACTGCCGGAACTCCTGCGCCGCGACCGCGTCGAGGACCGCTACGCCGCGCTGACCGGCCACCCGCCGCGCGCCATGGAGTTCCACACCCTCTACGCGGCCCTGCGGCACGCCATCGTGATGCTCAGGGTGGCCTACCGCCAGGTCCACTTCGGTGAGGTGCCGGTCCCGGCCGACCCCGACGGGCTGATCCTGCACCGGGACACCCTGGAGGCGATGCTCGCCGGCCGCTACTGGTGAACCGCGGCGGCCGGCTCGGAGGACCTCAGCTCCGGCGGCGCGAGCGCGGCACCCGGGCCGCCCGCTCGCCGGGGCCACCGGGGTGGGAGAACGGCTGACGGCGCCAGTCCAGGCCCTCGGGCAGCGTCAACAGGATGGCTGCGTCCTGCTCCTGGGCGTCCATCATGTCGTCGGTGTCCGGGGCGTCGGCCGCCGGCCGGCCGGAGCCCTGGCACACCGTCAGCGCGAACGGGTTCCACGGCGAGGGGCACAGCGCGTGCTCCGGGAGCGTGTCCTCGTCCACCAGCAGGGCGATCGGCTGCCCGCAGTCCGGGCAGCTCACGCGGTAGATCTCGTAGGTGTCGAAGGGGTCGTCCGCCACCTCCTCGACCGGGAACCCGAAACTGTCGCCCTCCTGGGCGCTGACCTGGGCTGCGGCGGAGTCCTGCTTCAGGCGTCGCATGATGTCCATCCCCCTCGGGTGGGCCACTGGGACCGCTGACTGCGTTCGTGTGACCGGCGGTCTCGGCCATCAGCAGCAATGCCCTTCATGCCGGGCGCATAATCGCCGGCACCCCGCGGACCCCGCGTCACAGGTGTGGCGTTGCTCACATGACCCGGTGCGTAGGCGTCCACGATCCGGCGCGCGCTGCGCACACGCGCCCGCGCACAGTAGGTTGAGCGGGTGGAGGAGTTGGACCGACAAATCGTGGATCTGCTCGTCAAGGACGGGCGGATGAGCTACACCGACCTGGGCAAGGCCACCGGCCTGTCCACCTCGGCGGTGCACCAACGGGTGCGCCGCCTCGAACAGCGCGGGGTGATCCGCGGCTACGCCGCCATCGTCGACCCCGAAGCCGTGGGCCTGCCGCTCACCGCCTTCATCTCGGTCAAACCCTTCGACCCCAGCGCCCCCGACGACATCGCCGACCGGCTCGCCGAGGTCCCCGAGCTGGAGGCGTGCCACAGCGTCGCCGGCGACGAGAACTACATCCTCAAGGTCCGGGTCGCCGCCCCACTGGAGCTGGAGCACCTGCTCACCCGCATCCGCAGCCTGGCCGGCGTCTCGACCCGCACCACGGTCGTGCTCTCCACCCCCTACGAGGCCCGTCCACCGCGGATCTGACCCGCCCGGGAGACGACCCCCGGGCGCCGGGCACCGCCGGCCAGGGGCGAAACTGTCCGGTATGAGCGAGCGCAACCCGGACAGTTCCGAGCAGCACCCCTCCCGCACCGTCCTCCTGCGAGGCGGTGAGGTGCACAGCCCCGCCGACCCCTTCGCCACCGCGATGGTCGTCGAGGGCGACCGGATCGCCTGGGTCGGCGAGGAGGGTGCCGCCGACTCCTTCGCCGACGGCGTCGACGAGGTCGTCCACCTCGACGGGGCACTGGTCACCCCGGCGTTCACGGACGCACACGTGCACACCACGGCCACCGGACTCGCCCTCACCGGCCTGGACCTCTCCGGCGCCGCCACCCTGGCCGATGCCCTGGACCGGATCCGCGCGCACGCCGCCGGCCGCCCGGCCGGCGGTGTCCTGCTCGGCCACGGCTGGGACGCCAGCGCCTGGCCCGAGGGCCGCCCGCCGTCCCGCGCCGAACTCGACGCCGTCGCCGGCGGCCGTCCCCTGTACCTCACCCGCGTCGACGTGCACTCCGCGGTCGTCACCACCGCCCTGCTCGACCTGGTCCCGGGCATCCGCGAGCGGTCCGGCTACCACCCCGAGGCGCCGCTCACCGGCGACGCCCACCACGCCGTCCGGGCCGCCGCGTACGCCACCGTCACCCCCGCCCAGCGCGCCGAGGCCCAGGCCGCCGCGCTGGAGCGGGCCGCCTCGCTCGGCATCGGCACGGTCCACGAGTGCGCCGGCCCGGAGATCTCCAGCGAGGACGACTTCACCGCGCTCCTCGCCCGGGCCGCCGAGGGCACCGGTCCGCGCGTCATCGGCTACTGGGCCGAACTGATCGCATCCGCAAAGGAAGCCGACCGGATCAGGGAGCTCGGTGCGCACGGCGCCGCCGGCGACCTCTTCGCCGACGGTTCGCTCGGTTCGCACACCGCCCACCTGCACGCCCCCTACGCCGACGCCCCGCCCGGATGCCCCGGCGGCACCCACACCGGCACCGCCCACCTCGACCGCGACGCCGTCGCCGCACACGTCGCGGCCTGCACCGAGGCCGGGATCCAGGCCGGCTTCCACGCCATCGGCGACGCCGCCCTGACCGCCGTCACCGACGGCGTCCGGGCCGCCGCCGACCGGGTCGGCCTGGCCCGCGTCCGGGCCGCCCGGCACCGCGTCGAGCACGCCGAGATGCTCACCGACGCCACCATCGCCGCCTTCGCCGAACTGGCCCTGACCGCGTCGGTGCAGCCCGCCTTCGACGCGGCCTGGGGCGGCCCCGACGGGATGTACGCGACCCGCCTCGGCGCCGAACGGGCCGCCGGCCTCAACCCCTACGCGGCACTGCTCAAGGCCGGTGTGCCGCTGGCCCTCGGCTCCGACAGCCCGGTCACCCCGCTCGACCCCTGGGGCACGGTGCGCGCCGCCGTCTTCCACCGCACCCGCGCGCACGGCATCTCCGCCCGCGCCGCGTTCACCGCCCACACCCGCGGCGGCTGGCGCGCCATCGGCCGCGACGACGCCGGCGTCCTGGTGCCCGGTGCGCCCGCCGACTACGCGCTCTGGCGGACCGGGGACCTCGTCGTCCAGGCGCCCGACGAGCGCGTCGAGCGCTGGTCCACCGACCCCCGCTCCGGCACCCCGGGCCTGCCCGACCTCACTCCCGGCAACGACCTCCCGCGCTGCCTGCGCACCGTCGTCGCCGGTCGGCCGGTCTTCGACCGGCCGATCGAGTGACATCGCACATGCCGGTGGCGCCGGACACGGTGCCCGAAGGTGCCCGCCCTACCTGGGAAGGCTCGGCACTGACCTGGGACGACGCGAAAACGCCGGAGACGGAGCGACTGTTGACAGCAGGCGCCGGTCGGCCGGTAGGTTCGGCCGAGTCCACCACAGGACGTCCGACCGGGAGACCTCCGCGCAGCCGTCGAACGCAGCTGGGCCATGGGGCGGCGAGCCATCCGGCACACCGCCACTGGGAGCCAGGTCCAGCGCCAGGGCGATGGCGAGGTCGGTCGGCAGGTGCGACCCGGGTGGGGCCCGGCGCTCAGTAGACAACGGCTCTCGGTCGACCCGCAGCCAGCGGATCCCAGGCCGGCCCGAAGGGCGCCGGGCCCCTATCCGCACCCGCACCCCGCCGCCGGCACGACGGCGCCCGTCCCCTCTCGCCCGGCCCCGCACGATCCGCCTGCGGTTCGCGCACCCCACCCCCGCGCCCTGGGCCCTCCGATGTACGGTCAGCTGACAACCGGACGACCTGCAGGAAGGCCCGCGACCGTGTCATCGGGTTCCGACACCACCGCCGCCAGCGCGCGCGGCACCGCGCCCGACGGCCCGGCGCCGTCCGGCCCGGCCGGCACCGACGCCCGTCCCGGCCGGGCCCGCCGGCTGGTCGCCCTGGCCCGTCGCGAAGCGCTGCGCACCGCCCTCGCGGTGGTCGCCGGTCTCGCCCTCGGCCTGGCCTTCCCGCCCTACGGCCTGTGGCCGTTGTCGCTGCTCGCGGTCGCCGCGCTGGCGGTGCTGACCCGCGGGCGGCGGGCCCGCCAGGGCGCCTGGACCGGCTTCGCGTTCGGGCTGCCGTTCTTCCTGCTGCTGCTGAAGTGGCTGCACGTGGTCGGCTGGGACGCGGTGGTGGGCCTGTCCGTCGCCGAGTCGCTGTTCGTCGTGGTGCTGGGGGCGGGGCTGGCGCTCACCTCGCGACTGCCCGGTTGGCCGCTGTGGGGCGCGTGCCTGTGGGTCGCCCAGGAGTGGGCCCGGGACCGGCTGCCGTTCGGCGGCTTCCCGTGGGGCCGGTTGGCCTTCGCCAACACCGGTTCGCCGTTCACCCCGCTCGCCGCGCTCGGCGGCGCACCGCTGGTGACCTTCGCGGTCGCGCTGGCCGGTGCGCTGCTGGCGGCCTGTGCGGTCGCGCTGTGGGGGCTGCGCCGCGGCGGCGGCCCGCGCAGCGCGGTGCGCGCGCTGGAGGCGTTCGGGCTGGCCGCCGCGGTCACCCTGGCCGGCCTTGCCGTTCCGGTCCCCACCAAGGCCGACGACACCGTCCGGATCGCCGTGGTGCAGGGCAACGTCCAAAAGCCCGGGATGGACTTCCTGGGTCGCCCGATGCAGATCCTGGACAACCACGCCACCGCCACCGAGAAGCTCGCCGACGACGTCCGGCACCACCGGGCGCCCAAGCCGGACCTGGTCATCTGGCCGGAGAACTCCTCCGATCTGGACCCCTTCCAGTACCCGCAGGCGTACGACCGGATAGACGAGGCGGTGAAGGCGATCGGCGTGCCGGTCCTCGTCGGCGCCCTGGTCGACCACCCGACCAAGCCGGGCTACGTCTTCAACGAGGGCATCGTCTGGGACCCCAAGACCGGTCCGGGCGCCTCGTACACCAAGCAGCACCCGGTGCCGTTCGGCGAGTACGTGCCGTTCCGGGAGCAGCTCAGCAAGATCATCACCCGCTTCAAGCGGGTGCCCCGCGACTTCTACCCGGGCGACCACACCGGCCTGCTGAAGGTCGGCCCGGCCAAGCTCGGCGACGTCATCTGCTTCGAGGTCGCCTACGACGAGATCGTCCACGACACCGTCCGGTCGGGAGCCCGGGCCCTGGTCATCCAGACCAACAACGCCACCTACGGGCGCACCGGCCAGCCCGAGCAGCAGCTGGCGATGTCCAAGCTGCGGGCCGTCGAGCACGGTCGGGCCGTGGTCACCGCGGCCACCAGCGGGATCAGCGCGGTGGTCGCCCCCGACGGGACCGTTACGCACCAGATTCCCGAATTCACCCAGGGCGTGGTCTCGGCCCGCATCCCTCTGCGCGACGAAACGACGCTCGCTGACCGCGTTGGCGCGGCTCCCGAGTGGCTGCTCGCTATCGTGGGCCTCCTGTCCTGCGGGGCCGCCGTCATCGCCGGCCGTCGCAGGCGTACGAAGGACGAGAAGGGGCAGCAGTGACAGACGGTCAGCGGCAGTACGGTCCGCTCGGCAGCACGTTGGTGATCATTCCGACGTACAACGAGGCGGAGAACATCAAGCCGATCGTCTCGCGGGTGCGGTCCGCCGTCCCCGAGGCGCACGTCCTGATCGCGGACGACAACAGTCCGGACGGCACCGGCAAGCTCGCCGACGAGCTGGCCGCCACGGACGACAAGGTCCACGTGCTGCACCGCAAGGGCAAGGAGGGGCTGGGCGCCGCCTACCTCGCCGGCTTCCGCTGGGGCATCGACAACGGCCACGACGTCCTGGTCGAGATGGACGCCGACGGCTCCCACCAGCCCGAGGAGCTGCCCCGGCTGCTCACCGCCCTCAAGGGCGCCGATCTGGTGCTCGGCTCGCGCTGGGTGCCCGGCGGCCGCGTGGTGAACTGGCCGAAGTACCGCGAGGTCCTCTCCCGCGGCGGCAGCACCTACTCCCGCGTCATGCTGGACGTCCCGATCCGCGACGTCACCGGCGGCTTCCGCGCCTTCCGAGTGCAGACGCTGGAGGGACTGGGCCTGGACGAGGTGGCCTCCCAGGGCTACTGCTTCCAGGTCGACCTGGCCCGGCGCGCGGTCCAGGCCGGGTACCACGTCGTCGAGGTCCCGATCACCTTCGTCGACCGCGAGCTGGGCGACAGCAAGATGAGCCGCGACATCGTCGTGGAGGCGCTCTGGCGGATCACCGCCTGGGGCGTCGGTTCCAAGGTGAGCAAGATCCGCGGTCGCTGACTCCCCGCCGGATCGGGCCAGGCACACTGGTGGCATGACGTTCGGAGCCACGCCACCGCCGAGTCCCCGCCCGCCCCGTTCGCGGGCCCGCCGCTTCGCCCCGTTGGGCGTCGTCGCCTGGATGGTGCTGGAGATCTGGCTGCTGACGGTGGTCGCCGGCGCCACCAACGGCCTGACGGTCTTTCTCCTGCTGCTCGCCGGCGTGCTCGTCGGTGGAGCAGTGATCAAGCGGGCCGGCCGCCGCGCCTGGCGCAACCTCACCGGCGCCCTGCAGACCGGCGGCGCCCCCGAAACCCCCCGCGAGACCGGCTCCGCCGGCACCGGCAACACCCTCCCGATGATCGGCGGGCTGCTGCTGATGGTGCCCGGCCTGCTCTCGGACGTGCTCGGGCTGCTCTGCCTGTTCCCGCCGACCGGCCGGCTGATCCTGCGCCGCGCGGACAAGCGGCTGAACCGTCCGGGCTTCGCCGCCGGGACCTTCGGCGACGTCTACCAGCAGGCCCGCATGCACCGCCCCGACGGCAAGGTCGTGCAGGGCGAGGTGATCGACCCCGACGGGCCGCCGGCCCCGCGCCGCCAGGACCCGCCGCTCACCCGCTGACACCCGGCCCCGGCCGCACCGGCCCGGACCGGACGCCACCTGCGTCCGGCCCGGGCCGGTGCGCGCTGTGGGGCCCGCGCGCACGGCAAGGGCCGGTGCCACCGTCAGTGCGGTGTCACCGGCCCTTGTGTGCCGCTCGGCCCGCCGTCAGGCGGACTTGCGATTGGTGTCGCGCGGATGCACGGCAATGTTCATGGTGCCGGAGCGCAGGACGGCCAGCCGCTCGGCCAGCACCTCCTCCAACTCCTCGCGGGTCCGCCGCTCCATGAGCATGTCCCAGTGCGTACGCGCGGGCTTGCCCTTCTTCTCCTCAGGACCATCCCCATCCACCAGGAGTGAGGGTGCACCGCAAACCTTGCACTCCCACTCCGGCGGAATCTCGGCCTCAACCGAGAACGGCATCTCAAAACGATGTCCGTTCTGGCATGCGTACTCCACCGCCTGGCGCGGGGCCAGGTCGATGCCGCGGTCGGTCTCGTAGCTGGTCACCACGAGGCGCGTACCGCGGAGAGCTCGCTCACTCATGAATCGTGCCTCCCGGGCTTGTCGCCCACAGGACAGGTGTCGCTGTCGTCGTCATCCGGTCAACGTCCGGTCGGCGGTGAAGATTCCCGTCATCGGGACATACGTCGCCTGCGTCGCCCGTCGTGCCGCCCCTTGTTGTACCCACCAGCGCCCGGTTTGTCACATCTGGCAGCAGATGTCACCCAGCGCCTCAAGGAGTTGAGCACGCAGTAACGGTCCGCCTGGTGAGCCAAAGGCGTACACTACCGCCCCGCACCCTCAAGGGCTAAATCCGGTCAGGTACCGGATTGCCGGCCGCCGCGATCGCCCGCCGCACCGGCACCCGCGCCAGCAGCACGAAGCCGAGCGCGAAGAACGCCACCAGGGACACGATCGCGTCCCGGTAGCTCCCGGTCAGCTGGTACGCCACCCCGAACACCAGCGGCCCCAACCAGCTCACCCCCCGGTCGCTCATCTCGTACGCGGAAAAATACTCCGCTTCCTTGCCGCGCGGGATCAGATGGGAGAAGAGCGAGCGGGAGAGCGCCTGGCTGCCGCCCAGCACCAGCCCGATCGCGGCCGCCAGCGCGAAGAACCACACCGGCGCCCGCGCGGGCAGGAAGTACCCCGCGGCGATCGTCAGCGTCCAGGCCACCAGCGAGGCCAGGATGGTCCGCCGGGCGCCGTACGTCCGGGCCAGTCGGCCCATCAGCAGGGCGCCGGCCGCGGCCAGCACCTGCACCAGCAGTACCGCCACGATCAGCGTGGTCTGGTCCAGCCCCAGTTCCTCGGAGCCGAAGACGGACGCCTGGGTGATCACGGTCTGGATGCCGTCGTTGTAGACGAGGTAGGCGAGCAGGAAGGCGAGCGTCAGCGGGTGCCGCCGCATGTCGCGCAGGGTCTCCCGCAGCTGGTGCCGTCCCGTGCCGGCGCCGGGCGTCGGCCGGTCGCGCAGCCGCCGCAGCGGGATCAGCGCGAAGCCGCCCCACCACAGTCCCGCCGTCGCCAGGCAGATCCGCACCGCGGTGCCCTGGGAGACCCCGATGGCGTCGTGGCCGGCGTACAGCGCCAGGTCGACGACGAGGACCAGCGAGCCGGCCGCGTAGCCGAAGGCCCAACCGCGCGAGGAGACCGCGTCCCGCTCGTCCGGGCCGGCGATCTGCGGCAGGTACGAGTTGTAGAGCATCATCGCGACCACGAACGAGGCGTTCGAGACGATCAGCAGCGCGCCGCCCAGCAGGTAGCGGTCGCCGCCCAGGAAGAACAGCCCCGTGGTCGCCGCCGCCCCCGTGTAGGCGCAGCACCCCAGCAGGGGCTTCTTGCGGCCGGTGCGGTCCACCAGCGCGCTGGCCGCCGGCATCACCAGCACCGACAGCAACAGGGACGCCGAGACCGTGTACGCGAAGAACGAGCCCGCCCGGACCGGCAGGCCCAACGGGTGCACGAAGCCCTCGGCGTCCGCCGCGGCCTTCGCCACCGACGTCAGGTACGGCCCGAGGAAGACCGTCAGCACGCTGGTCGAGTAGACGCTGATCGCCCAGTCGTAGAAGTACCAGCCGCGCTGCTCCCGCCGGCGCGCGGACCGTGCCGCCTCCGCCGCGGCCCCGTCCACCGTCCGTATGTCCTGCACCCGCACCCCCGTCGTCCGTCCCCGTATCGCGCGGCGACGGCAACCGGGCACGGGCGCGCGCCGAGACCCAACGCCCCCGCTCGGTCCGCACCGCGCAGCGATTCCTGTGGTCGATCACGTGACGGTCGCCGGCGCGTGCCCGCGAGCCCGCACCGATGACCCCACCGAGACCGATCGGGAAGAGCGGGAAGGGCCGGCACGACCACCGGGCCGCCCGAACGGCGCCCGCCGGCACGGCGGTTCCCCGACCCCTCCCCGTCGATCCTGGCGAGGGGAGACGATACGGCGCCCGATCGGCGGCGTCACCTCCGAAGAGGGCGCCGCCCCGCCGCGCGGGGTCCCGCGCACCGCGTCGTCGCGCCGCCGTGGGGCCGGTGGGCCCCGGAATCAGCTGACCCAGCGTCCCCGCTCGATCAGTACCGTGCGCAGGGTCTCCAGGTCGTCGGTCATGATGCCGTCCACGCCGAGGTCGAGCAGGGCCCGCATCCGGCTCGCGTCGTTGACCGTCCAGACGTGGACCTGCATGCCCAGGGCGTGTGCGGCGCGCAGGAAGAGCGGGTCGACGACACGGATCCCGGACTGGCGCTCGGGCACCTGGACGCAGACCGCGCTGCGCCGCACCGCCGCGCCCAGCAGCCGGTCCAACGGCACCGCCCCGCGCCCGTAGGAGCGGAACCGCAGCCCGGCCACCCCGCGGGTGCCCAACGAGCTGGCCATCCGGCGGCCGGCGAGCCGTTGCGCCCGGGCCACCCGGGCCTCGGAGAACGAGCCGACGCAGACCCGGTCCCAGGCTCCGGTGCGCCGCAGCAGGGCCAGCAGCGGCTCCAGCGCGCCCTCCGCCTTCAGGTCGACGTTCCAGCGGGCCTCGGGGAACTCCTCCAACAGCTCTTCGAACAGCGGCAGCGGCGCGTGGCCGGCGACCCGGGCCCGGCGGACCTCCCGCCAGGGCAGGGACGCGATGGTGCCCCGGGAGTCGGTGACCCGGTCCAGCGTCGCGTCGTGGAAGGCGACCAGCGCGCCGTCCGACGTGGCGTGGACATCGGTCTCCAGGTAGCGGTAGCCGAGGTCCACCGCGCGACGGAAGGCGGTGGCGGTGTTCTCCAGGCCGTCCGCCGTTCCGCCCCGATGGGCGAAGGGCAGCGGGCCGGGGTGGTCGAGGTAGGGGTGGCGCAGACGTATCGCAGGGGTCACTCCGGCAGTATCGCGCGCTGAGGTGACGGCGCGGGCGAGCCGGCCACCAGCGTGGACGGCCGCTCGGCCGACCCCTCGATCGCGAACCGGCGGAGGAAGAACTGCGCCAGCGGCCCGATGGCCAGGGCGTAGACCACCGTGCCGATGCCGAGGGAGCCGCCGAGTGCGAAGCCGACGGCGAGGACGGTCAGCTCGATGCAGGTCCGCACCAGCCGGACGGGGCGGCCGGTGCGGCGGTGCAGTCCGGTCATCAGCCCGTCGCGCGGCCCCGCGCCGAAGCGGGCGGTGAGGTACAGGCCGGTCGCGGCGCCGTTGAGCAGGACCGCGGTCGCCAGCAGCGGCACGCGGACCGCGAGCGGGTCCACCGCGGGGACCACTGCCAGCGTGCCGTCCATGACGAGGCCCAGGATCACCACGTTCGAGACCGTGCCCAGGCCGGGGCGCTGCCGCAGCGGGATCCACAGCAGCAGGATCAGCGCCCCGGAGATGATCGTGACGGTGCCGATCGACAGTCCTGTGTGGCGGGATATGCCCTGGTTGAACACGCTCCACGGTTCCAGGCCCAGTCCGGCGCGGACCATCAGCCCCATGCTCACTCCGTACAGCACGAGCCCCGCGTAGAGCTGCGCGAGGCGGCGCGGCAGGTGTGGCCGCCCGGTACCGGACCTCCGAGTGATGGACACGTCTTTTCCCCCTCCTGGCAAAATTGGACTGGTGCGTGTCACCATGTGGCATGTTCGGGCTCTGGATGTAGAGCCAATTCGGGGAAGGTGGACTGATCTTCATGGCGCAGTGGACTTCCGCGGTGGGCGCGCCCCAACTCGCCCGCCTGCTCCGGTCGCAGGACCCGCGGGCTGCCGAACTCTCCGTCGGCGGGCGGAAGTTGCCCGCCTACCGCAGCCTCGCCGACGGCGTCCGCAGGCTCGTCCTCGAAGGCCGGGTGCCGGTCGCCGCCCGGCTCCCCGCCGAACGCGAGTTGGCCACCGCGTTCGGCGTCAGCCGCACCACCGTCGCCGCCGCCTACGAGGCGCTGCGCGCCGAGGGGTTCTTGGAGTCCCGGCGCGGTTCGGGCAGCTGGACCGCCGTCCCGGCGGGCAGTCCGCTGCCCACCCGCGGCCTGGAACCGCTGCCGCCGGAGGCCGCCGGATCGATGATCGACCTCGGCTGCGCCGCCCTGCCGGCCCCCGAGCCCTGGCTCACCCGCGCCGTCCAGGGCGCCATGGCCGACCTGCCGCTCTACGCCCACACCCACGGCGACTACCCGGCCGGCCTGCCGGTGTTGCGCCAGGCCCTAGCCGACCGCTACACCGCCCGCGGCATCCCCACCATGCCCGAGCAGATCATGGTCACCACCGGCGCGATGGGTGCCGTCGCCGCGATCTGTCGGCTGTGCACCGGGCCGGGGGAGCGGGTGGCCGTCGATTCGCCCTCGTACGCCAACATCCTCCAGCTGATGCGGGACGCCGGCGCCCGGCTCGTCCCGGTGGCCCTCGGCGAGCGGCTGACGGGCTGGGACATCCCGGCCTGGCGCCAGGTCATGCGGGACGCCGCGCCCCGGATGGCCTACGTCGTCGCCGACTTCCACAACCCCACCGGCAGCCTCGCCACCGAGGACCAGCGCCGCCGGCTCGTGGACGCCGCGCGGTCGGCCGGCACCCTGCTGGTCGTCGACGAGACCATGACCGAGATCGTGCTCGATCCGGACACCGAACTACCCCGCCCGGTCTGCGCGTTCGACCCCGCCGGCAGCGCGGTGATCACCGTCGGGTCGGCCAGCAAGGCGTTCTGGGCCGGGATGCGGATCGGCTGGGTGCGGGCCGCGCCCGACATCATCCGCAGCCTGGTCGCCGCCCGCGCCTACTCCGACCTCGGCTCGCCGGTCCTCGAACAGCTCGCGATCGCCTCCCTGTTGGAGGGGGGCGGTTGGGAGGACGCCGTCCGGATCCGTCGCGACCAGGCCCGGGAGAACCGCGACGCGATCGTCGAGGCGCTCCACCGGCACTTGCCCGACTGGGAGTTCAGCGTCCCGCGCGGCGGCCTGACGCTGTGGGCCCGGACGGGCGGGCTCTCCGGCTCCCGGATCGCGGAGGCGGGGGAGCGGTTGGGGGTCCGGGTGCCGTCGGGGCCGCGGTTCGGCGTGGACGGCGCCTTCGAGGGCTTCGTGCGGCTGCCGTTCACGGTCAGCGGGGCGGTCGCCGACGAGGCCGTGGTCCGGCTGGCCAGGGCGGCGCAGTTGGTGGCGACCGGGGCGTCGGTGGAGACGGAGTCGCCGCAGGCGTTCGTGGCCTGAGCCCGGGAGCCGGCCGGCCACCCGAGCCGCGGTGGCGCCCGGCCGCCCCCGGTGGGCTCACGCGCCGTCGGATGCCGCCCGCGGTGCGGCCTCAGGGCGTGGCGTGCCGGCCGCCCACGGACGCCGAGCCGTCGTCGGCGTCCGGGTGCTTCGCGAAGGACACCGGTCCGGGGCCGTCGGTGGTCGGCCGCGCGCCGTCCGGCGCGGCGGTGGTCCGCTCCGGCAGCAGGGCCAGGACCGCCCGCCGCTGCGCCTCCCCGGCGGCCTCGTCGTACGGGTCGGGGGTGGCCGGCACCTGGAGGCGGAGGACCGGGCCGGTGCCGAGCCGGGCGTAGCCGCGGCCCGGCGACACCTGGGCGAGCGGCGTGGTGTGCGGCGGCACACCCAGCACCGCCCGCACCTCCTCGGCCGTGGCAGGACCGAGCACGACCCGCGCCTTGGTGTGCGCCCGCACCGGATCGCTCAGCAGCTCGGCCGTCTCGAACTGGTCGGCCACCGCCACCGTCACCCCGGCCGCCCGGCCGTGCCGCAGCGGCACCTGCAGCAGGCGCTGGGGGTCGTCCCGGCCGTCCACCGCCGCCAGGTGGGACAGCGCGGTCAGGCGGTCCGCGACGATCCACAGCGGCCGCCGGGAGTCCGCCGGCGCGGTCCGCCCGGCCTGCTGCGCACGGTTGGCGGCGACCAGCCGCCGCTCGGTCTCGTGCGCGGCCCACTCCAGCGCCGCCAGCGCACCGGCCAGTTGGCTCTCCACGGCCAGCACCCCGCGCCGTCCCACCAGGCACCCGAACTCTCCGGTGCCGCCGCCGTCGACCACCAGCACGTCGCCGTGTTGCAGTGCCTGGAGCGCGATCGAGCGCAGCAGCGTCGTCCCGCCGGCGCCCGGCTGCCCCAGGGCCAGCAGATGCGGTTCGGTGGAGCGGCGGCCGGTGCGCCACACCACCGGCGGCTCGTCCCGGGGCACGCTCCCGCAGACCACCGGCAGCGTCCGCTGCACGGATGCGGCGTCGGTGAAGCCGAGCACCGTCTCGCCCGGGGACGTCACGAAGCGCTGCGCCGCCAGATCCGTCGGCAGCGGCCCGAGCGCCGTCATCACCAACTGGTTGGCCTCCTCGTCCCAGTCGAAGCGGTACTCCCGGCCGCGGCCCGACTTGGCGTGCAGCAGCTGCTCGATCGCGGCCCGCGCGCCGTCGTCGCCGTCGGGGAAGTACGCCGGGTACTTCAGGTGCAGCCGCGCCGGCCGCCCGTCGTCGTCGAAGGCGTGCTCGGGGAACGCCTGCTGCCAGTCGCCGTCGTGGCAGTACAGGGGCGCGGGATCGCCCTCGGCGAGGAAGTGCGGCACCAGCGCCTCGTAGAGCGCCTGGAGGCGCTCGGTCTCCGCCTCGCTCGGGCCGGTGTCCTCCGCCACCGGCGTGCGGTCCCGGCCCAGCCAGGCCGCGGCCGCCGTCACCCCGATCACCGCGAGCAGCGGACCGTACGGCACGAGGGTCACGAGCAACACCGACCCCGCGGCCACGCAACCCAGCGGCCCCCGCTGCTCCTTGGAGGTGGCGGCCCAGCGTCCCCGTGCGGCCACCGCGAGCCGGCGCAGGCCCCGGCTGATGGTGATCAGCGGGTGCAGCACGTCGGTCGCGCCGTCGGCCGCGGACCGCGCCAGTTCGCGGCCGCGGGCGAGCGGGGCGCTGCCGGTCAGGGCGTTGCCGGTGAGGATGCGGGGCAGGGGGCGCCGGGCCACGGGTGCTCTCCTGGTGCTCGTAGGGACGACGGGCCGGATCGGCGTGGGCGAACGGCCGGGACGGGGCGGGCGGGGGCGGTCCCGCCCCGCCGGGGCCTACAGCTTGATGCCGCCGAGGAGGCTGGCCAGGCTCGCCCCACCGGCCTTGATGCTGGGCGCGATGGCCGAGCCCGCGAGGTAGAACCCGAAGAGCGCGCAGATCAGGGCGTGGGACAACTTCAGGCCGTCCTTGCGGAAGAAGAGGAAGACGATGACACCGAGCAGGACGACGCCGGAAATGGACAGAATCATGAGGGTTCTCTCCTGGGTGTGGGGACGGTCTCCGTGAGTTCTTCCAGCCTCACGACCGGTATCAAGCCAAGAAGATCCGCAAACGGAGTATTTATCAGGGAAATCCCTCAAACGGGCCAGCTTTCGGAAGACCGGGCCGCCCGCACCTTCCGCCCGGCGCGGACGTACCCCGCCGGACCCGGCACAATCGTGGGGTGTCACAGCCCAGGAAGTCGTCGAAATCCCCGCGGCGCCGCACCCGGCAGCAGCCGCCCGCACCCGCCGCCGTCACCGAGAACTCGCCCTGCCCGTGCGGCCGCGAGGCGTCCTACGGAGAGTGCTGCGCCCCCTTCCACCAGGGACGCGCCGCGGCCCCGACGGCCGAGCGCCTGATGCGCTCGCGCTACAGCGCCTTCGCCGTCGGCGACACCGCCTACCTGCTGCGCAGCTGGCACTCGACGACCCGCCCGGCCGTCCTCGAACTCGACCCGGCGCAGCGCTGGACCGCCCTGGAGATCCTCGCCGCGACCGACGGCAGCGCCTTCCACACCGAGGGCACGGTCACCTTCCGCGCGCACTACGCGGTGCGCGGCCGCACCGGCAGCCAGGAGGAGCACAGCCGCTTCGTCCGGGAGGACGGCCGGTGGGTCTACCTCGACGCGCTGCCGCCCGCCTGAGCGGCGCCCCGGCCGCTCAGGGCCACTGCTCGGGCTCGGGCCCGGAGTCGAGCCGGCTGCGCAGCTGGTCCAGCTCGCGGCGGTCGCGCTTGGTGGGCCGGCCCGCACCGCGGTCGCGGACGGCGATGACCGCGACCTCCTCGCGCGGCGGCACCGGCGGGCTGTTGTCGACGTAGCACTCGACGGCGACCGGGGCGCCCACCCGCTTGCGCACCAGCCGCCTCACCACGACGATGCGCTCCCGGCCGGCCTGCCGCAGTCGCACCTCGTCGCCGGGGCGTACGCCGTGGGCGGGCTTGACCCGCTCGTCGTTGACGCGCACGTGTCCGGCCCGGCACGCCGCCGCGGCCGCCGAACGTGTCTTGGTCAGCCGCACCGACCAGATCCAACTGTCGACCCGGGCGGTGGTCATCCCCTCGTCTGGCGCCATGCTGTGACTCTAGAGGAACGCCGGGCCCGGCCGCGCGGGAGATCCGCCCCCGGGCGCCGGGCACGGTCAGGACGCGCTGGGCTTCGTCGTGCGCCTCGCCCGCGACGGCTTCTCGGCCGCGGTCTTCCCGCTCGCGCTCCGGCCGGTCGCGGTCTTCTCGGCGGTCGCCTTCCCGGTGGTCCTCTTGCCGCCGCCGGCCGTGCCGCCGCCGGCCTTCTTCGCGGCGGACGTGCGACCCGTCCGCCCGCCGTCGCCCTTCGCCCGGGGTGAGGTCTTCGCGGCGGCCTTCCCGCGGGTCGGACCGCGGCCCCGGAGCGGGGTGACGGAAGCGTCCCCGGCGTCCTCGCGGCCGCCGCCCCGGACGGCCCGCACGCTCCGTTCCAACGCCGCCGTCAGGTCGATGACCTGCGCACCGGGCGCGGCGGAGGCGTCGGGGGCCGCGGGGGTGCCGCCCTCCCGCTTGGCGGCGACGAGTTCCTCCACCGCCTCGCGGTAGTCGTCGTGGAGTTCGGCCGGGTCCAGTTCGCCCAGCGCGTCCATCAGCGTCTCGGCGAGCTTCATCTCGTTCTCGCGGACCGTGACGGCCTCCGGCGCGACGCCGTCCGCGGAACGGATCTGGTCCGGCCAGAGCAGGGTGTGCATCAGCAGCGCGCCGTCGTGCGCCCGCAGCATGGCGAGGGTCTCCCGGCCGCGCATCGCCACCTTGCCGATCGCCACCTTCGCGTGGTGCTCCAGCGCCTCGCGGAGCAGGGCGTAGGGCTTGGTGGCGGAGGCGCCGTTGGGGCCGAGGTAGTACGCCTTGTCCAACTGGAGCGGGTCGATCTCGCCGGGGTCCACGAAGGAGAGGATCGACAACGTCTTGGCGGTCGGCATCGGCAGGCGGGACAGGTCCTCGTCGGTGATCGGCACGACCGCGTCGTCGCCGGGCGGCTGGTAGCCCTTGCCCACTTCCTCGTTCGGCACCTCCTGGCCGTCCAGCTCGCAGACCTTGCGGTACTGGATCGGGGCGCCGTCCTTCTCGTGGATGCGGACGAAGGAGACCGACGAGGTGCGGTCGGTGGCGCTGTAGGTCTTCACCGGGATGGTGACCAGGCCGAACGATATGGACCCGTTCCAGATAGATCGCATGGTGTGCACCTCATGTGGGATTCTTCATGGTATGTCGCCGATCACCGTCGTGGAGGGGCGGCGCCTCTCGCTGACGAACCTGGACAAGGTCCTCTATCCCGAGACCGGCACCACCAAGGGTGAGGTGCTGCACTACTGCACCACCACCGCGGACGTGCTGCTCCCGCACCTCCACGACCGTCCGGTGTCCTTCCTGCGCTACCCCGACGGGCCGGACGGCCAGCGCTTCTTCACCAAGAACGTGCCGCCCGGCGCGCCCTCCTGGGTGAAGAGCTGCGAGGTACCCCATTCGAGGTCGGGGCCGGCCCGGCGGGTGCTCCTCCAGGACCTCGCCTCGCTGGTCTGGGCCGCCAACCTCGTCGTCGAACTGCACACCCCGCAATGGACGTGCGGCGCGCCGGGCGTGGCCGACCGACTGGTCTTCGACCTGGATCCGGGCGCCCCCGCCACCATCGTGGAGTGCTGCACCGCCGCCCGGTGGTTGCGCGACCGGTTGGCGGCGGACGGCCTCGACGCCTACGCCAAGACCAGCGGCTCCAAGGGGCTGCACCTCGTCGTGCCCATCGAGCCCACCCCCGCCGACCGCACCACCGCCTACGCCCGGACGCTGGCGGTCGAGGCCGGCGTCGCCCTCGGCGAGCTGGTCACGCACAAGATGACCCGGGCGCTGCGGCCGGGCAAGGTCTTCATCGACTTCTCGCAGAACGCCGCGGCCAAGACCACCGCGACCGCCTACACGCTGCGGGCCCGCCCCCTGCCGACCGTGTCCACCCCCGTCACCTGGGACGAGGTCGCCGCCTGCACCCAGCCGGGCCAACTCACCTTCCTCTTCGGCGAGATCGCCGGTCGCCGCGCGCGCTACGGGGACCTGCACGCACCACTGCTCGGCGCAGAACGTGCCCGCCCGGTACCGCGCGGCGCCCGCCGGTCCGCGTAGCGGGGCGGGGCCGACCCCGGGCCCTCGGCCCGCCGCTCCCGCCGGCGGTGCGGCCGGGAACCGTATGGAGTAGGCCAACCGGCGCGCGGCCCGCGGCGTTCTTAGCGTGGCCACATGTCGACAGCGACCTGGTCCCCCGTCAGAGCCCTGACCGCAGCAGCCGTCTCCACCGCGAGCATGCTGGCCCTGTGCGGCCCGGTGGTCGCCGACGGCCCCAACGGCGTCGACGACCTGCGCGGCGCGCCACCGGCCCCGGCCGCGAACCTGCTCGACGAGCGCGGAGTGCAGTTCCTGCCGCGCCCGGGGGTCCCCGCGCCACCGCGGGTCTCGGCCCTGTCCTGGGTCGTGACGGACCTGGGCACCCACCGGATCCTCGCGGCCAAGGACGCCCACCGTCCGCTGCCGCCGGCCAGCACCCTCAAGACGCTGTTCGCGCTGACGCTGCTGCCGAGGTTCGCCCAGGGGACGGTTCGCACCGTCTCCTCCGCGGACCTGGCCGGCATCGAGGCCGGCAGTTCGCTCGCCGGCGTGCAGGAGGACATGCCGTACCGGGTCGCCGACCTGTGGCGCGGCGTCTTCCTCAGCTCCGGCAGCGACGCGGTGCACGCCCTCGCCGCCATGAACGGCGGCTGGGGCAAGACCATCGACGACATGCAGGCGACCGCGGACCGACTGGGCGCGCGGGACACCAGGGTCGAATCCGCCGACGGCTTCGACACGCCCGGCCAGTTCTCCTCCGCCTACGACCTCTCGCTCTTCGGCCAGGCCGGGCTGACCAACCGGGACTTCGCCAACTTCGCGGCCACGAAGACCGCCCGTTTCCCCGAGGACGGCGGCCCGGACGCGTCCGGCCTGCAGAACACCAACCGGCTGCTGGCCGGCTCGCACGGCGTGACGCCGTACGACGGCCTGATCGGGGTCAAGAACGGCTACACCAGCCACGCCGGGAACACCCTGGTCGCGGCCGCCCGGCGCGGCCACCGGACCCTGCTGGTCACCGCGATGAACCCGCAGTCCGGTGCCGAGAACGCGGTCTACGAGGAGGCCCGGGCCCTGTTGGACTGGGGGTTCGCCGCCGCGCCGCGGGCCGCTGCGGTCGGTGCGCTGCCCGCCCCGGCCCCCGACCCGAAGGACCCCGGAACGGCGCAGGCGGCCCACCACGCCCCGACCACCGCGCTGCACCAGGCCGCGGCGCGGCGG
>LIQL01000282.1 GCA_001418405.1 Streptomyces diastatochromogenes
GTTCCGGGGGGCCATGGGGCCGGTCGTGGTCGGTCATGAGTGGGGCGGCGTGTCGTGCGTCGGCGGACCGGCGGCTGGCTCGTCCGCGCGGTGGGGCGGGCGCGGCGCGGGTTCGCGTCGGCGCCAGTCCTCGGGGATGACGGCGTCCAGCACGTCATCGACCGTGATGACGCCCAGGATGCGGTCCTCGTCGTCGACCACCGGCACCGTGAGCAGGTTGTAGTCGGTCATGAGCAGGGCGACGTCCTCGACGTCGGTGTCGGGGCCGGCCCGTACGGGGTCGCGGTCCACGACACCTTCCAGCGGGACCTTCGGATCGGCCTGGAGCAGTTCCACGAGGGTGATGACACCGAGCAGCTGCTTCTCCTCCCCGACGAGGTAGATGCTGGTCAGGGCCTCGGGCTGCAGGGTCCGCGCCTCGCCCGCTGCCCGTAGTGCCGCGGCCACCGTGGTGCGGCCGGTCGCGGTGAGGACGTCGAGGGCCATCAGCCCGCCGGCGCTGGAGGGGTTGAACCCCATCAGGGTGAGCACCTTGGTGCGCTGCACTGCCGGGAGCGCGTCGAGGACCGGCTGCCTGCGGCCCTGTGGCAGCTCGTTGATGGCATCCGCGGCATCGTCGGCGCGCATCCGGGCGATGACCTGGGCGATCTCGGAGTCGTTCCGCTCGCCCAGCAGCCGGAGCTGCGAGTCCGGCTCCAACTCCTCGAACACGTCGGCTTCCAGTTCCGGGTCGGCGTGCACGGTCTGGAGGATCTCGTGCGACTCCGGGCGGTTGGCGTCCTCCAACAGGTCAGCGAGGTCCGCGGGCTTGAGCCGTCCCAGGCGCGCGAAGGGGCCTCGCACCCGAGCGGACTGTGCGTGCCCGATCAGCGGCTCGAAGGACTTCCAATCCCGCCAGTCAGGCCGCCCGCCCCGTCCGCCCAGCACGCCCCGGAAGCGCGGCGGCCGGCGTGTGTCCAGACAGGTGAGCACCCACCCGTCGGGCCGTTGCGCCAGTTCGATGTCGTAGGCCCGGACCAGTTCGACGTCGGCCACGTCGATCACCCGATGACCCAGCACGTCGGCGCGCAGCAGCACCTCTCCCTCACGCCGCTCGAAGTGCCGCAGGTCGACCCGTGGACTGACCAGCGTGATCCGCTGCCCCTCCAGGTCCGGCACCTGCTCCGCCGGCAGGAAGACCTCGCGCCCGCCCACACGCGCCACCAGGCCGGTGACCAGCGGATAGTCCCGGCCGCGCAGCCGTACGATGAGGTCGGAGAGGCGGCCGACGACCTCGCCGTTGCCGCCTACCAGTGGCCGGCGAAGAAGACCGGTCAGATGCACGACACGCTCCACGCTCCCAAACTAGGCGCATCCCGCGTGATCGGTACGGCAGGAGCTGCGGCGCGCCAGTGCAAGCCCTCCAGCGGCCCAGCACCGTCCCCTCCCAGGCGGGCGAAGCGCTGTTCGCCGGTGAGGGCGTCGGCGGCCGGGGCGCCATGCGCGGCGGGTCGTACGTGCAGCCGTGGGAGGGCCGGGCCGTTGGCGTCACCGTCCGCCGGCTCGCGGAGGGGCATGTGCTGTCCCCGCTCCTCAGCATTGATCACCATGGTTGCCCGGCTCCGGCGGCGTGGTGTGCGCCGCCAGGTGCAGGACGGTGGCGAGCAGGGACGGCAGGTGCGGGTTGGTGGTGCGGAAGAGCACGCGGTTGCCGTCCCGGCGCACCGTGACCAGGCCCGCCGCCCGCAGTCGGGCCAGGCTCTGGGAGACGGCGGCGTAGTGTGCGCTGACGCGCTCCGTCAGCTCCCCGACCGAGAGTTCCTGGAACGCCAGGGCCTGTAGCAGCTGGATCCTGATGGGTCCGGCCAGGGTCTTCAACATGGCGACCATGGCGCCGACTTCGACATCCGCGAATGGCGCGGTCGCCGTGCGGACGGGGAGGAGCACCCATGCATCGGCCGCGCCCCTTCCCTGCTGGTGTGCGTGGGTGTCGGGCATCGGGGTGCGGCAGTGGTGCCAGTGCAGATCGCGGACGTACGGCACGCGGGAGAGCTGGTCGACGAGGTGGTCCAGGGGGCCGGTGTCCGGACCGTCCAGGGTGACCGTCGCCCGCAGGTGGACGGTGGCGCCGTGCCGGACGGCGTGCAGAGCTTGGAGGTGGGTGCCGGGTCTGCTGAGGGCCAGCAGACACAGAGCGCGTATCTTGGCTGCCGCCTGGTGGTCGCAGTGGATGTGGATCGTGGCGGGCGTCGGGGCCGGGAGGGTGGGCGGTCCGTTCTTCTTCGCATGCGTACGGGGCAGGAATCGCATGGGTACCTCGTGGGTCACGTCCGGTCGGGAAGCGGTGGGAGGGGTAGGGGGTCAGGCGGTGTTCCCGGAGCGGCTTCCGGGCAGCTGCTGCGGGTCCAACGCGTAACCGATGCGATGCACGGTGCGGATCAGCGCCCGGTGGTCGGGGCCGAGCTTGCGGCGCAGGCGGGCGATGTG
>LIQL01000283.1 GCA_001418405.1 Streptomyces diastatochromogenes
ACTACTGGCGCAGGACACTAGGTCAAGTCCGCCACGTTTGTTCGGAGTTCTTGGCCTTCGACCATCGGCCCCGTCGCCGAGCCGCGCGCCAGCAGCCACCGACCGGTCACGCCCGCCACGAGTAGCCCGCCGACCATGCTGAGCAACGCCGGTCCACCGCCGGAACCCCAGTGCACCCGGGTGGCATGGACGGCCAGTTCGACGGTGACCGCGAGTGCGACGCCTGGCAGGGCCAGCAGCGCCGGGCGGGTCCGGTCGAGGTCGTCTTCGGCCAGGGAGCCCAGCACGCCGATGCCGAGTGCGAGGGCCCAGACACCGAGTGCCTGGGCATCGGCCCGGCCGACCGTCCAGGGGACGAAGTCGGCCCAGAAGCCGGGCAGCGCGAGCAGCCCCGCCCCGATGCCGAACCAGGCCGAACCCAGGACGGCCAGGACGGGCTTGGACCAGCCGGGCAGCGGCACGCCCCGCTCCCCCCTCGGCCGGGCCGGCTTGAGGTACTGCCGCAGCAGACAGAGCAGCGCGCTGAGGCCGAGCAGTCCCAACACGGCCACCCAGCCCAGGCTGAACAGGACGAGGAAGAGCGGGCCGCCGCGCACCGCCTGGAGCTCACCGCCGTTGCGCACGCTGACCGCGAAGAGCCCGACGAGGACCACGACGAGGGGGAGGAGCAGCGTCCTGACCTCCTCCCAGGCACGTGCCCGGCCGACGGCGAACAGGCCGGGCGTGACGCCCAGCATGGCCGCCCCGATCAGTCCGGGGCTGAGGGACTCGGGCGATCGCCAGGCACCGAAGGTGTGCCCGGTGAGGTTGACGACGACGAGCAGGGCCCCGGTGAGGGCACTGACCACGCCCACGATCGACGCCAACATCGCGGTGCCGACGGCGAGTTCGCGTCCACCGGTGGGGTGCTCCACCGGCGCGCCCGCCGCGGGTGGGCGGACGGCCGGCTCCTCCGGGGTCGTCGAGGCGTCCGTTGGCTCGGTCATGCGTGCTCCGTTTCCCTGCTGTCGTCTCCGCACCGTTTCCCTGTTGTCGTCGCCGCACCGCCGGTCGGCCCCCTGCGCGGGCGTCCCACGGGCGCGATGCCGGTCGGGCGGTTAGGCCGGGCGGATTGGTCGGCCGGCTCATGCCACCGGGGACGGATCCCGGTCCGCCTGGGGGGAGACGGCCGGTCGTTCCCGCTTGCACACCTCGCGGGCGAACATGACCCGCAGACTGACCACGGCGGTCGCCGCGAACGCCAACATCCCGCAGCCGATGGCGATCCCGGCGGCCAGTGCCGTGTGCCGGTCCAGCCCCATGTAGCGTTCGAAGAGCAGGCCCGCGGTGGCCGAGAAGAGGGGGGCCAGGCACAGTGCGACCAGGTGCAGCCGCCACTCCTCACGCGCCCAACTCCTGCCGTCCCGGCCCGCCCGCCGCTGGCGGACGACCATGACGAGATACGCCGCGAGGAGCGGGACCAGATAGGCGGCGAGCAGGCGGTGTCCGGCGGCGCCCCACCCCGCGCTCGACGCGACCATCCGGACGAGCCCGGCCGCGCCGACCACATGGGCCGCGACGAGCACCGGCGTCGGCACCCACGTGCCGCGTACCCCGGGCACGGCGTCCCGCTTGTCCATCGCGCGCGAGGCGAGCAGCGACCCGAAGACCACGACCGACCCGAGGTGCATGATCGCGACGCGGTTGACGTCCTCCATGGAGAGCCCGGGCAGCAGCACCGGAAGCGCGCCCCACTCAAGGCGCAGCAGCGGCGCGGTCATCAGGTAGCCGTAGCACAGCAACATCCACCGCTGGTGCAGGTCGGGCAGGCCGCCGACGGCGGCGAGGATGCCGAACGTGACGCTCAGGACGGTGCCGACGAGGATCGTGGCGAGCACGATCCAGAACGCCGGACCGCTGAAGGCCTCGCCCGGCGCGGTCCGCGCCAAGTAGACCGCGGCGCCCGCCATCGAGGCGTACACCGTCAGTGCGAAGACCACGCCCAGGGCGCGGTGCAGCCGGATGCGCCGCCGGATCGCCGAGAGCAGCTGCACGGGGCCGAGCAGCATCAGCAGGCCGCCCAACACCGAGTGGAGGATCATCGCGGCCAGGCTGTGCCCGTACGGACCGATCCGGGTGGCCAGGGCGTCGGCGACGTACTGCGGCGACACCGCCCGGCCCAGCAACCACGTGCCGAGGTCGGGTGCGCCCCGCTGCGCGTAGGGCCACAGTTCGGTCATCGCGATCGGTGCGTATCCCACGCAGACGACGACCACGGCGATGGTGGCCGTGCGGCGCCAAGTGGCCCCCCGCGGACGGTTCATGGCGACTCCCTGGATCGCGGCCCTGCCCCTGACTGGCCCGGCGGCCGATGATGGTCCTTACTGGATGGTCCCAAATGGACTGTCGTGAAGGTAGGGGGGATCGGTGCCGCGGTCAATGGGGGACGCGGTCCTTCTTTACGCGCCGGTAGGACACTTGTGGCGTCGCGGGCGAAACGGGAGGTGCGGAGCGCCGTCGGAGCCGACGCTACTGGCCTTCCGCATCCGGGAGTTCGGCGTCCCGGTGGTGCGGAGCGTCGGTGCCCCCGCGGGCCCCGGCGCCGCTGTCGCGGTCGGCGTCCCCCTCGCCCCGCTGCTCCACCCAGTGCCAGAAGTCGATCATCATCCGCTCGTAGCGGATGCCGAACTCCAGTGCCTCGCGCTGCCCGCGCGTCAGCAACTCCCCGATGCTCGCGGACATTTCCTCGTAGTCCGCGAGAGTGTCGCGGTGGGCGTCGAGCTGCACGGGGGAGTGGACCTCCGGCCGGCCGCCGAACCACAGCTTGAGGATGCCGCGCTCCCGCGCCTCGACGGGGACGAAGGTCGAGTCGGCGAGCCACTCCGTCAGGGCCGCCTCGCCCGCCGCAGTCAGCTTCAGCAGCCGCCGGTTGCGTCCGCCCGCCTGTCGGGACTCCGACAGCAAGCCCGCCGCGACGAGCCGGTCGCACTGCGCGTAGACCTGCGCGTGCGGCATCGACCAGAAGGGGGCCACCGTGCGGGCGGCCTCGACCTTGACGTCGTACGGGCTGGCCTCGCCCAACTGGTGGACGAAGCCGAGTACGAGGAACGACGGCGTGGTCAGGCGGGGATCAGCCCTGGGGGAATCAGCCATGCCGTGACCGTATCGCGGTGCCGCGTCCGGGTGGGGCGCGCTCAGGGGCGGCCCGGGTGCCGCCGTCTCATCCGCGTGTCGGCCGTCGCCCGGGCGCCGGGCGCCGCGCCCGCCGCGGTCTGCTGTTGTGCCAGACCGCCGCGACCACCAGGGCGCAGCCGGCGGCCTGGGTCAGGGTCGGGCGTTCCCCGATCGCCATGCCGAGGCCGAAGGCCATCACCGGTTGGAGCAGCAGCAGCGCGGCACCGACGTTCGGCGCCAGCCCGGGCAGCGCGGAGGTGATCAACAGCCAGGCCAGGACCTGCCCGACGAGGGCCAGGGTGACCAGCCAACCCCATGCCGGCCAACCGGGGTTGAGGGTGATCCCCGTCCACAGTCCGCCCATCAGCGCCGCCGTGGCGGCGGCCGCCACGGTCGAGACGCACACGGGCAGGAGGGTGTGTTCCCGCCCACCGCCCAGGCGCATCAGGAAGAGGTAGCCCGCGTACGCCACCCCCGCCGCCGTTCCGAACGCCACTCCGGCGACCGGGTCGCTGCCGGCCTGCGGGTGTCCGATCGCCCCGCTCGCCAGCGCCACCCCGGCCAGCATCAGCGGGGCCATCAGCACGAACCGCCCCGACAGCCTGGTCCCCGACACCAGTCGGGCCAGCAAGGGGAAGACCACCACCTGGACGTTGAGCAGCACGGTGGCGACCGAGGCGCCGACGGTGAGCACGCTGGCCGCCCAGAACACCATGTCCACGCCGAGCAGCACCCCGGCGCCGAGGTCCATCAACTGGTGGCGCAGCGACCGCGGACCGATCCGCCGCACCTCCCGCCAGGCGAGCGGAACCAGGACGAACAGCGCCAGTGCGCAGCGCAGGAAGGCCCCCGTACCGGCGTTGGTCCCGGAGAGCTTCATGAACACGGCCGACGCGGAGATGCACGCCGACCCCGCGACGACGAGCACCACGGGACTCCCGGCCCGGCCGCGCGGTACCGGCCACCGCCGCGCGCCGCCGGACCCGATCCGGACGCGCGCCGACACCCCTCCCGGAACCGACACCGACGTCGCCGCGGACACCTCGTCTCCACTCGTCATGACATCCACTGTGCCGGCCCGAACCATAAACAAAAAGCAATGATTCAAGCCCAATAATCGGTAGCATCCGTACCGTGTTCAGCATTGACCGGCTCCGGGCGCTCGCCGCCGTCGCCGCGCACGGATCGATCGCCCAGGCCGCTCGTACCCTGCACCTGACGCCCTCCGGCGTCTCCCAGCAGCTGGCCAAACTCGAACGCGAGGCGGGCCACCCGCTCCTCCAGCCGCACGGCCGCAGCGTCCGGCTGACCCACGCCGGCCGCGTCCTGGCCGCCCACGCCGACCGCCTGATCACCCAACTCGCCGCCGCGCAAGCAGACTTGGCAGACCTCGACGACGAGGTGCTGGGGCCCCTGCGGATCGGCGGGGTGGGCAGTGCGGTGCGCGCCCTGTTGCCCGACGCGCTCGCCGCCCTGGCCGCCACGCACCCCCGCCTCGTCCCCACGGTCGTCGACGGCGAGGCCGTCGAACTCCTGCCCCGACTGGTCGACGGCGGACTCGACCTGCTCCTGGTCGAGAGCTGGGCGCCCCGCCCGCTCGCCGTCCCCGAAGGCGTCGCGCTGCGCACCCTCGTCACCGAGGAGGTCTACGTCGCCCTGTCCGTGCGCCATCCGTTCGCCGACCGCGCCGTGCTCGACCTCACCGCCCGGGCCGACCTCGACGGGCTCGCCGCGACCGCCTGGGCGTGCTGCCCGCCAGGCACCGAAGCGTACGAGGCCCTCGTCCAGGTGCTCCGCACCCGCGGTATCGAACCCGACGTCCGCTACGTCCTCGCCGATCACCTCACCCAACTCGCCCTGGTGGCAGCCAACCTGACGGCCTGTCTTGTGCCTGCGATGTCCCGCCGACCGGCCCCGCCCGGCGTCCGGTTCCTCCCCGTGCGGCCGGCCCTCCGCCGCGACGTCCGCGTTGCCTGGCCCACCCGTGCGGAGAGCCCGCCGGTCCGCGCCTGCCTGGCCGCCCTCGCCGCCGTGCCGGGGACGACGCACGGCGAGGGCGGCACGGAGTAGCCGGCAGCAGGGCCGGCCGGGTCACGCCGGGACCGTCGCCGCCCAGTCGATCCGGTGGAAGTGCAGCGCCCGGAACATCTCCTCGGGCGCCGGGAACGCCGGCACGGGCGCCGCGCTCTTGCCCGCCTTGACCTCGTTGACGGCCGCGGCGCTCTGTCCGATCGCCTCCACCCTCGGACGCCGCAGCGCCTCGTAGGCGGCGAACGCCTCGCCGTACGTGGGCCGGTCGCGCAGGCAACGGGCCAGTTCGACGGCGCTTTCGATGGCGAGCGAGGCGCCCTGTCCGGAGCTGGAGGACGGCGCGTGCACCGCATCGCCCACCAGCACCATCCGCCCGCGGTGCCAGTGCGGCACGGACGGCATGCGCTCCATCCGGCCGACCACCATCAGCGCGTCGGGGGCGGTGTGCCGCAGGAGCCGTTCGCCCGGGACGTGGCCGGCGTACAGGGCGTGGAGCCGGTCCAACCACTCGGCGGCGGGCACCCGCGCCAACTCCTGCTGGCTCGGCGGGTTGTCCGTGGGCAGCCCCGCGAACCAGATCAGCCGCCCGTCCGGGCCCCGCCAGTACCCCATGAAGGCCCGGCCGAACGCGAAGTACATGGTGCCCGGGGCGACCTCGACGTCGGCCTCGACGCCGCTGTCCGCCGCCGCGAAGCCGCCGAAGCTCAGTACCCCGCCGTACTCCGGCGCGGGCGCCGCGGGGTCGATCAGCGTGCGGACGGTGGAGCGGATGCCGTCGGCGCCGATCAGCAGGTCGGCGGTCGCGGTGGTCCCGTCGGCGAAGCGGGCGGTGACGCCGTCGGCCGTCTCCTCCGCGCCGACCAGCCGCTTGCCGTACGCGAACCGGACGCCCTCGGCGACCGCGTGGTCGGTCAGCGCCCGGAACAGCCGGTCGCGCGGCATGGTCATCGTGGCGGGCAGTTCGGGGAAGCCGTCGAAGCGGGTGAGCTGACGGCCGGCGCCGTCCGCCATCACCACCCCGGGCACCGGCTGCCCCGCCGCCCGCACCGCCGCGTCGGCGCCCACCGTCGCCAGCGCCGCCAGCCCGTTGGGCGCCAGGCCCAGCCAGGCCCCGATGCCGTCGGCGGCGGTCGGGTACGCCTCG
>LIQL01000284.1 GCA_001418405.1 Streptomyces diastatochromogenes
GCGAGGTGGTCGCGGACCGTGTCAGCGGCCCGGCGGCGGCGGGCCAGGGCCGCGGGGTCCAGCGGCAGCGGCCAGGGCTGGTCGGCGGCGGCCTCGGCGAGCGCCGGGTTCTCGGCACCCTCCTCGGGCGGGTCGGCCCAGACCTCGATCTCGCCGTGGCCGGCCTCGCAGTGCTCGCGGAGCGCCGTAAGGAAGGCGGACGGGCCTCGGGACCGCTTCTGGCTGGGTCCCCACCAGTGGCCCGAGCCGAGCAGCAGGGAGCGCGGGCGGGTGAAGGTGACGTAGCCCAGGCGGAGCTCCTCGGTCTCCTGGTGCTGCTTCATCGCCTCCTTGAAGTCCTTGACGCCGCGGGCGGTCCACTCCGCCACGTCGGGCAGCGTCACGGCGTCGCCGCGCAGGGCGTGCGGCAGGATCTTGGCGCGGCTGATCCAGGACTCCCGGGCCTGCTCGCTGGGGAACTGCTTGGCCACCAGGCCGGGCACCGCGACCACGTCCCACTCCAGGCCCTTGGACTTGTGGGCGGTGAGCACCTTGACGGTGTCCTCGCCACCCGGGAGCGAGCTGTCCAGGCCCTTCTCGAACTGGACGGCGGTGCGCAGGAAGCCGAGGAAGGCGAGCAGGGTCGCCTCGCCGTCGAGGGCGGCGCCGCCCTCCTTGGCGGCGAACCCGGCGGCGATGTCCAAGAAGGTGCCCAGGGTCTCCCGGCGACGGGCGGCGAGGGCGTGCGGCGAGGCGGACAGCTCCACCTCCAGGCCGGTGACGGCGAGGATCCGGTGGAGCACGTCCATCAACGGGTCGGCGAGCGAGCGCCGCAGGTCGCGGAGTTCGGCGGCCAGGCGGGCGAAGCGGACCCTGGCCTCCGGGGAGAACGGCAGGCCGTCGTCGGCACCGCCGGACTCCAAGAAGGTGTCCAGCGCGTCGGCGAGCGAGATCGTCTCGGCCGGGTCGACGCCCTCGACGGCCGCGGCGAGGCGCCGCTGGGGGTCGTCGTCGGGCGAACCACCGGGCGCGGAGGTGTGGGCCAGGGCGCGGGCCCGGCGGCCGAGCAGCGCCAGGTCGCGGGCGCCGATCCGCCAGCGGGGGCCGATCAGCAGCCGGACCAGGGCGGCGTTGGCCGTCGGGTCCTGGAGGACCTCGCAGGTCGCTACCAGGTCGGCGATCTCGGGCAGGTGCAGCAGCCCGGAGAGGCCGACGACCTCCACCGGAACGTCCCGCGCGACCAACTCGCCCTGGATGCCGGCGAAGTCGGCCGCGGTCCGGCACAGCACCGCGATCCCGCCGGGCGGGGTGCCGGTGCGGACCAGGTGGGCGAGGGAGTCGGCGAGCCAGCCGAGCTCCTCGCGGTGGGTCGGCAACAGGGCGCAGCGGACCACGCCGTCCCGCTCGGCGCCGGGGGCCGGGCGGAGCGCCTCCACGCCGGCGTGCATCGCGCGCAACGGGGCGGCCAGGCGATTGGCGAGGTCCAGGAGGCGCCCGCCGCTGCGGCGGTTCTCGCTGAGGGCGAAGCGGCGGGCCGGGCTGCCGTCGGCGAACGGGAAGTGGGTGGGGAAGTCGTCGAGGTTGGCGACGGAGGCGCCCCGCCAGCCGTAGATGGCCTGGCAGGGGTCGCCGACGGCGGTGACTGCGTGCCCGGTGGCGGCCCCGGTGGCAGCCCCGGTGGCAGCCCCGGTGGCGGGCCCGGTGGCGGGTTCGGTGGCGGCCCCGCCGCCGTCGACGCCGGCGCCGAAGAGGCCGGAGAGCAGCAGCCGCTGGGCGACGGAGGTGTCCTGGTACTCGTCGAGCAGGACGACCCGGAACTCGTCGCGCAGCAGCGCGCCGACCTCGGGACGGGTGGTGGCCAGGGTGGCCGCGAGGGCGATCTGGTCGCCGAAGTCCAGCAGGTCGCGGCGGCGCTTCTCGCGGCGGTAGGCGGCGACCAGGTCGAGCAGCTCCAGCCGGCCGCGGACGGCCTCGGGGACCTTGCGCAGCTCGGCGTTGCTGAGCTTGGCGCCGTCCAGGACCGCGAGCAGGGCGGTGTCGTGGGCGTGCAGGGCGTCCGGGTCCACCAGGTGCTCGGCCAGCTCGCCGTCGAGCGCGAGGAGGTCCTCCACCAGGGTGGGCAGCGAGGTGGTGAGCGACGGGTACGGGCCGGGGGCGGCGCGCAGGGTGCGGGCGGCGAGTTGGAAGCGGGTGGCGTCGGCGAGCAGGCGGGCGCTGGGCTCCAGGCCGATGCGCAGGCCGTGGTCCTTCAGGAGCTGGCCGGCGAAGGCGTGGTATGTGGAGATCCGCGGCTCCCCGGGGGGCGCCTCGGCGGGCGGCTGCGCGCCGCCGCCGGCCGGGGCGGGCGCGTCGGGGTCGGTGACGCCGGCCGCCAGCAGGGCCGCGCGGACCCGCTCGGCAAGCTCCCCGGCCGCCTTGTTCGTGAACGTCAGCCCGAGGACCTGCTCGGGGGCGACCTGGCCGGTGCCGACCAGCCACACCACCCGGGCCGCCATCACCGTGGTCTTGCCCGAACCGGCGCCGGCCACGATGACCTGCGGGGCGGGCGGGGCCGTGATGCACGCCGTCTGCTCCGGGGTGAACGGGATGCCCAACAGCTCCTTGAGCTGCTCGGGGTCGGTGATGCGGGCTGACACATCGGACACCGTAACGGCCGGCACTGACATTCCCGTCACGACCGGAGTCCGGGCAGGTCAGCGCGGTGCACGCAACCCGTCGGGGCGCGCGGTGAGAGCCGGCGGCCGGCTCACTCCACGATCTGCCGGCCCTCCGGCAGCGCGCTGCACGAGGCGCGGAACGCACAGTGCGTGCAGTGCGCACCGGTGGTGGGCGTGAAACGCTCCTCCAGGACGCGGCCGGCGGCGGTGGCCAGCAGGTCGCCGACCCAGTCGCCGTCCAGCGGGGGCTGCGCCTGGACGGCCGGCAGCGCGTCGCCGCCCTCCTTGCGGGGCGCGCCCAACCGCAGGTGGACCAGTTCGGCGCCGCCCGGCTCCGGCCGGTCCCCGTCGACGGCGTCGTCGAGGGCGCCCTCGCGGACCGCGAGCTGGTAGACGGCGAGCTGCGGGTGGCGGAGGACCTCGGGCCCGGTCGGCTTCTGCTTGCCGGTCTTGAAGTCGACGACGTAGGCGCGGCCCTGGGCGTCCGTCGACACGTGGTCCATGCTGCCGCGGATGCGGACCTCGTAGGCGCCGGCGGCGAGGGTGACGTCGAAGCCGTGCTCGGTGGCGACGGTGTGCCGGCCGAGGGTCTCGCGCTCCATGACGTGCCAGCGCAGGAAGCGCTCCAGGGCGGCGCGGGCGCTGTCCTTCTCCTGGCGGGACTTCCACGGGGCGTCGAAGGCGAGCGCGTCCCACACCGAGTCCAGCCGTGCCATCAGGACGGACAGGTCGGCCGGGGTGCGGCCGGAGGCGACCTCGTCGGCGAGGACGTGGACGACGTTGCCGAAGCCCTGGGCGGCGGTGGCCGGGGCGTCGGCCTTCACCTCGCGTCCCAGGAACCACTGGAGGGCGCAGGTGTTCGCCAGTTGGTCGAGGGCGCTGCCGGAGAGCACCACCGGCCGGTCGCGATCGCGCAGCGGGACGGCGTTGTCGGTCGGCTCGTGCAGACCCCACCAGCTGTCCGGGTGCGCGGCCGGCACCAGGGGGTACCCGTCGTCGTCGCGCAGCGCGGCCAGCCTGGCCAGCCGCTCGGCGGCGGCCTCGCGCAGCGCCGGACCGGCCTCCGGGTCGACGGTGGTGGCGCGCAGCTCCGCGACGAGCGCGGCCACCGTCAAGGGGCGGCGGGGGCGCCCGGTGACGTCCTGGGGGGTGACGCCCAGTTCGGTGAGGAACCGGGACGGCTGGTCACCGTCCTCGGCGGCCGCCTTCACGGCGGTGACCACCAGGCGTTCCCGGGCCCGGGTCGCCGCCACGTAGAACAGCCGGCGCTCCTCGGCGAGCAGGGCGCCCGGGTTGAGCGGTTCGGCCAGGCCGTCCCGACCGATCCGGTCCGCTTCCAGGAGCGAACCGCGCCGGCGCAGATCGGGCCAGAGCCCCTCCTGGACCCCGGCGACCACCACGAGGCGCCATTCCAGGCCCTTCGCGCGGTGCGCGGTCATCAGCCGGACCGCGTCGGGGCGGACCGTCCGGCGGGTGAGGGTGTCGGCGGCGATGTCCTGGGCGTCCAGTTCCTCCAGGAAGTTGCGGGCGCCGCGGCCGCCGGTGCGCTCCTCGGCGCGGGCCGCGGTCTCGAAGAGCGCGACCACCGCGTCCAGGTCGCGGTCGGCGTTGCGGCCGGCGGCGCCGCCGCGCCGGGCTGCCCGCTCCAGCCGCCCCGGCCAGGGAGTGCCGTCCCACAGCTCCCACAGCGCCTGCTCGGCCGTCCCGCCGCCGGCGAGGAGTTCGCGGGCCTTGCGCAGCAGCAGGCCGAGCCGCTGGGCCCCGCGGGCGTAGCCGGGATCGTGCGCCACCAGCCGCTCGGGCTCGGCCAGCGCGCGGGCGATCAGCTCGTCGGAGGGCGGCGGCAGCGGCTGGCCGGCCGCCCGCTCCTCCTCGCGCAGCGCCCGGCCCAGCCGCCGCAGGTCGGCGGCGTCCATGCCGCCCAGGGGGGAGGTGAGCAGGTCTATGGCGGTCTCGGCGTCGATCCGCGGGGCGGTGGTGCGGTCCGGGGCGTCGGTCGTCTCCGCCGCGCCCGCCACGACGGCGTCGGACGCCTCGGCGGGGGCCACGGAAGTGTCCTCGGCATCGTGGGCGTGCTCGGCGTGCTCGGTGTGCTCGGCGTGCTCGGTGGCCACGGCCGTCACGGCGTCTGCCGCCTCGTCGTCGGCGGCGGTGTCGCCGCGCGCGGCCCCGCCGGCGGATCGCTCGGCCGGCGCCCCCGCGGCCACCCGCAGCGCGGTCAGGAGCGGGCCGACCGCCGGTTCGTGGCGCAGCGGCAGGTCGTCGCCGTCGATGTCGAGCGGGACCCCGGCGGCGGTGAGCGCCCGGCGCAGGGTCGGGATCGAGCGCCCCCCCGCGCGCACCAGCACGGCCATCTCGCGCCAGGGCATCCCCTCCTCCAGGTGGGCCCGGCGGAGCAGGTCCGCGATGTTGTCCAACTCGGCGCCGGGCGTCGGGTACGTGTACGCCGCGACCCGGCCGCCGTCCCGTACGGGCGTCGGCTCGCGGTGGGCGCGGACGGCGGCGGACGGCAGGCGGGTGAGCGGCATCCGGCGGGTGATCAGCCGGGTGGCGGCCAACAGGGCGGCGCCGGAGCGGCGGGAGGTGCGCAGGACGGCCACCGGGGCTGGTTCCCCGTCGGCCCGCCGGAAGGTCTCCGGGAAGTCGAGGATGCCGTTGACGTCGGCGCCCCGGAACGCGTAGATCGACTGGTCGGGGTCGCCGAAGGCGAGCAGCGTGCGCCCCGGGGAGCCGGCCGCGGCCGGCGCGCCCTGGTGGCCGGCGAGCGCCCGCAGCAGCCGCACCTGGGCGACGTCGGTGTCCTGGTACTCGTCGACGTAGACCGCGTCGTAGGCGCCGGCCAGTCGGGCGGCGGCCTCCGGGCCCTCCGCCAGCAGCACCGCCCGGTGCACCAACTCTGCGTAGTCCAGCACCCCCTGGGCGTCCAGGACGTCGAGGTACTCGGCGAGGAAGGCGGCCGCGGCCTGCCAGTCGGGGCGGCCGGTGCGGCGGGCGAAGTCGCCCAGCGCGTCCGGGTCCAGGCCCAGCTCCCGGCTGCGGGCCAGCACCGCGCGGACCTCGTCGGCGAAGCCGCGGGTGGTCAGGCAGGCCCGCAGCTCGTCCGGCCAGCCCGCCCGGGCGCGGCCGGCGCCGGCCAGCTCCGCCTGCCCCTCCAGGAGCTCGCGGACGACCAGGTCCTGCTCGGGGCCGGACAGCAGCCGCAACGGGTCGGCGAAGAGGTCCGCGTCCTGATGGGCGCGGACCAGGGCGTAACAGAAGGAGTGGAAGGTGGTGGCCTGGGGGACGCCCGTCCGGCGCCCACCGGGTCCCTCGGGGAGCCCGTCCGCGTCGGCCAGGCGCGCCGCCAGCCGGTCGCGGAGGGCCACCGCGGCCTTCCGGCTGAAGGTGAGGACGAGGATCCGCTCGGGGTCGCCGCCCTCCCGGATGCGGCGCACCACGGATTCCACCAGGGTCGTGGTCTTGCCCGTCCCCGGGCCGGCGAGGACCAGCAGCGGGCCGTCGCGGTGCGCCACCACCGCGCGCTGGGCGTCGTCCAGGTCGGGGGGCGCGGTCCGCTCCGGCGGGGTGCGCACCAGGCGGTACGCGCCGGGGGCGCCGCGCCGCGCCGCCGCGCGGGGCTGCGCCGGCCCGACGGCCGGAAGGGAGGAACTCACGTGGATCGCCGGTCCTGGGAGGGAGGTGCTGGTCGTGGTGCGGACGGTGCCGGACGGTATCGCCGGGCGTCCCGGCCGTCGGGACGGTCGCGGTGGACCGCGGCCGGGACGGCAGTCCTCGACCGTACCGGGTCGGGGAGCCGACCGGGCCGACCGCGGGTCCGACCACCGGCCCCGGGGAGCCGCGCGGCGGAGTCGGCCGTCAGGGCGCCGGCCGCCGCCCGGACACCCGGCGGCGGGAGCTCCGGTGCGCTACGCCCCGTCGCCGCCGTCCCACCGGGCCCGCCGCATGTCGATCCGCGGTATGTGGCCCTCGGACGCGGCCGGGGCGCCCTTCAGGGGCGTGCCCTCGTCCCGGTAGTGGGCCAGGGCGCGCAGTTCGCTCCCGGGCAGCAGCACGCCGTCCGCGCGCACCACCCGCCACCACGGCACCGCGCCGCCGTAGAGGGCCATCACCCGCCCCACCTGCCGGGGGCCGCCCGGCGCCGGCCCCTGCGGGTGCTCCTCGTCCTTGAGCCACTCGGCGACGTCGCCGTACGTCATGACCCTGCCGGGTGGGATCAGCTCGGCGACGCCGAGGACCCGCTCCGCGTAGTCGGGCAGCTCGACCGCGGTGCCCGGTGCGTCGTCCGGCGCGGCCCGGTCACCGGCGGCGCCGGCGCTGTGCGTGTCTCCGGTCCCCTTCATTCGGTCCATCCTGCCGCACAGCACCGACAATGGGCTTGGACGCCCGATCCGCACCGGCCGGGGCGGCGCGGAGCAGGGCGGAGGCGGCGGTGCGGTGGCTGTCACGGCGGTCACGGCTGTAATGGCTGTAATGGCTGAAGTGGCTGAGGTTTCACTTCCCGTGGCGCCCAAATGCACCCTGATGCCTCCCCGGACCGGACGGCCGTGCCACCATCTTCCGGACGGTGACTGGTGATACGAGATCAAGAAGAGACGGCCGAGCAGCAGGGTGCGGCGCCTCCGCGGGAGGCGGGCGCCCCTGACGTGCTGGTCACCGGCACCACCCCGGAACCGACCGCGGGGACCGCGCAGCCGCACGGGCCGCGGGCGGCGGGGAAGGGGAAGCAGCGACGGAAGCCGACCACGGCTCCCGCTACCGAAAAGGCGAGCACGATCGAGAAGGCCGAACGACCCGAGGCGTCCGCGAGGCCGGACCGGCCCACGGCGCCCGAGCCACCCGAGCGGCACGAGCCCGTCCGGCAGACGAAGGAAGGCGAGCACGGCGACCAGCCGCCGGACGAAGGGCTGGAGCACCACAAGACCGCCGACGACGCGCCCCGCACGGGCCCGCACCGCTGTGAGGACGGGCTCCAGGGCACCGGCGAGTTCCACGTCGACCGCCTGGCGGTGGACGAACCGCTGCTGCCGGCACGCGTGCACCGCCCCGCCGACCTGCTGCGGCTGCTGCTCGGCATCGCCGGGATCGCGCTGGTACTGGCGCTGGCGACCTTCGCGCACGGCACCACCCAGGGCCTGAAGAACGACATCGGGCAGGGCGCCGGGGCGGCCCCGCCGCTGCTGATCAACCTCGCCGGACTGGCGTCCAGCGTCCTGGTGCTGATCGTGCCGGTGGCGTTCGCCGTGGAGCGGCTGATCAAGCGGGACGGGCTGCGGATCGCGGACGGCGTGCTGGCCGCCGTCCTGGCGCACGGGGTGTCGCTCGCCACCGACCTCTGGGTCGCCGAGGCCGCCCCCGCCTCGATCCGCAGCGCGCTCACCCAGCCGCTGGCCAACGGGTCGCTCTCCGCGCCGGTGCACAGTTACCTGGCGCCGGTGATCGCGTACATGACGGCGGTGGGGATGTCCCGGCGCCCCCGTTGGCGGGTGGCGATGTGGTGCGTCCTGTTGCTGGACGCCTTCGCGGTGCTGATCGGGCGGTACACCACCCCGTTCGCGATCGTGGTGACCGTGCTGATCGGCTGGACCGTCGCCTTCGGCACCCTCTACGCGGTCGGCTCGCCCAACGTCCGCCCCACCGGCCAGAACCTCCTCGCGGGGCTGCGCCGGGTCGGCTTCCGGCCGGTCAGCGCGATGCGCGCGGAGGACGCCGGCAGCCCGGAGCACACCGACCGGGGCCGCCGCTACCTCGTCACCCTGGAGGACGGGCCGCCGATCGACGTCACCGTCGTCGACCGCGAGCAGCAGGCGCAGGGCTTCTTCTACCGGGTGTGGCGCCGGCTGTCACTGCGCGGGATCAACCAGCGCCGCAGCCTCCAGTCGCTGCGCCAGGCCCTGGAACAGGAGGCGCTGCTGTCGTACGCGGCGATCGCCGCCGGGGCCAACGCGCCCAAGCTGATCGCCACCTCCGAGCTGGGCCCGGACGCCGTGATGCTGGTCTACGAGCACATCGGCGGCCGCACCTTCGACGCGCTGGCCGACGAGGAGATCACCGACGCGCTGATGCACAGCGCCTGGCGCCAGGTGGCCGCGCTGCAGTCGCGGCGGATCGCGCACCGGCGGCTGGTCGGCGAGGCGCTGCTGGTGGACCGTTCCGGCAACATCGTGCTGACCGACCTGCGGGGCGGCGAGATCGCCGCCGGCGACGTGGTGCTGCGGATGGACATCGCGCAGCTGCTGGCCACCTGCGGACTGCGGGTCGGCGCGGAGCGGGCGGTCGCCGCGGCCGTCGAGGTGCTCGGGCCGGACGCGGTGGCCGACAGCCTGCCGCTGCTCCAGCCGATCGCGCTCAGCCGCACCACCCGGGCCACCCTGCGCCAGCTGGCGCGGGACCGGGCCAAGCGGGAGCGCGAGGCGGTGCTCGCCGCGTCGCAGGCCGCCAAGGAGGCGCGGGAGGCCCGGGAGGCCAACGGCCCCCAGGACCGCAAGGCGCTGCGGGCGGTGCGCAACGCCGAGAAGAGCGCCGAGAAGCGGGCCCTGGAGGAGGCGTCGGAGGAGGCCCTGGAGGAGGACCTGCTCGCGCAGATCCGCCGGCAGGTGCTGCTGATCCGGCCGAGCGCGGTGATCGAGCCGGCGAAGCTGGAACGGCTCAGCCCGCGCATCCTGATCAGCTGGATCGCCGGCGCGTTCGCCGCGTACGTGCTGCTGTCGCAGCTCACCAACTTCAACCTCGGCGACGTGATCAACCAGGCCCGGTGGGTGTGGGTGCTGGTGGCGGCGTTCTTCTCCGCGCTGACGTACGTCGCGGCGGCGATGAGCCTGCTGGGCTTCGTCACCGAGAAGGTCTCGTTCCTGCGGACGCTGCTCGCGCAGGTCGCGGGCGACTTCGTGAAGCTGGTGGCGCCCACCGCGATCGGCGGCGTGGCGCTGAACACCCGGTTCCTGCAACGGGCCGGGGTGCGTCCGGGGCTGGCGGTGGCGAGCGTCGGCGCGTCCCAGCTCTTCGGGCTCGGCAGCCACATCGTGCTGCTGCTGGCGTTCGGCTACCTGACGGGCACCGAGCACGCCCCGCAGATCTCGCCGTCCCGGACGGTCATCGCCGGTCTGCTGACGGTGGCCGTACTGATCCTGGTCGTCACGGCGGTGCCGGTGCTGCGGAAGTTCGTGGTGACCCGGCTGCGGTCGCTGTTCGCCGGGGTGGTGCCGCGGATGCTGGACATCCTCCAGCGGCCGCGGAAGCTGGTCACCGGCATCGGCGGGATGCTGCTGCTGACGGTGGCGAACGTGATGTGTCTGGACGCCTCGATCCGGGCGTTCGGCGGCGGCGACCAGATCAGCTACGCCGGCATCGCGGTGGCCTTCCTGGCGGGCAACGCACTGGGTTCGGCGGCGCCGACCCCGGGCGGGGTGGGCGCCGTGGAGGCCGCGCTGATGGGTGCGCTGACCATCGGCGGGCTGCCTGCCGAGACGGCGCTCCCGGCGGTGCTGCTGTTCCGGCTGATGGTCTTCTGGCTGCCGGTGCTCCCGGGCTGGATGGCCTTCAGCTTCCTGAGCCGCAAGGGCGAGATCTAGGGCCCGACCGGCCGGCCGCCGTCACCGGTGGGCCGGCCGCAACGGCACGACGGCGCCGGTCCGTATCGCACGGACCGGCGCCGTCCCGCGTCACGGGGGCGCGGCGCCCCGCTCGCGGAGCTGATCAGTAGACGATGGACACGATCTGGCAAGCCGCCTCGGCCAGTTCCCGGTCGCCATCGATGCGGGCGCGGGCCACGGCGGCGTCCGGCTGGATGCCACGGGTGCACAGGCGCCAGGCTGTTTCCGCGTCCAGGCGGACGAGTGCGGCGGGACGTTCGACGTCCGGCTCAGCGAGCGACCAACGGTGCCCGGTGGCGGTTACGGTCCAGGTGCCGCCGGCCGGGCCGTCGATCCCCACCTGGACCTGTGTACCGACCGGCGCGATGACCTCGCGCAGGGTGTGGGGCAGGGCCCGCATGAAAGTGTCCACGACCACGGGCAGGAAGCGCGGATCGGGATCGGTGCCCAGGCCGACGGCCTGGCGGATCTGCTGGCGGTGGGTCCAGAACTCGGTGAAGTCGCGGGCGCTGTCCAGCCACATCGGTGCCGGATCGATCCCGGCCCAGGACACCCCCAGCGATGGCGAGTTGGGGTCGGTGGCCTCGAAGAACTGGGCCACCTGCCCGCCGATCAGGTCCAGAGTGTCGGTGAGCGCAGCCGGGCTCACCCGGTGGTGGGCGTCGACCCATTCCTGGTTGATGCGGTGGATGAATGCCTCCAGCGTCTCGCCCGGCGCGAAACGAGGGCCGTCCTGGTGACCGTCGCGATCCCGGGCGAGACGGCCGTAGAAGTCGCCCAGGACGTGCGCGACGAGATCCCGGACCGTCCAGCCCGGAACCGCCTCCTTGCCCCAGTCAGCGGGCGCCAGGCTGCGCAGTGTGGCCATCAGCGCGGCCTGCTCCGGAGCGAACAGAGAGCGGGCATCGATCGGAGGGCCGAGCCAGGAATGGCCCGGCAAGTCCAGCTGGGTGTTCATGGCTGAAGCCTGCCAACCAGATGACCGTTTCACCGACGAATATCCCGCTACGGCGACTCTCTCTGGCTACCTTGCGTAACCGCGCCACCTGGCCGTACGTGGGGAATTCGTTCTGGCGGCCCTCTGGGCCTCTACGTCGGGCCGTCCGTGGGCCGTCGGGGGGCCATCAACGACGACAGGCGAGGACGGCAAAGACGCAGCTCCCCGGCGGGTTGCGGACTGACGCCGCAGCCCGCCGGAGTGGCTGATCAGTAGATGGGCTTCTCCGGCTCGACGGTGTTGACCCAGCCGATGACGCCGCCGCCGACGTGCACCGCGTCGGCGAAGCCGGCGGACTTCAGGACCGCCAGGACCTCGGCGGAGCGGACGCCGGTCTTGCAGTGCAGGACGATCTTCTTGTCCTGCGGGAGGTCCTGGAGGGCGGTGCCCATCAGGAACTCGTTCTTCGGGATCAGGCGGGCGCCCGGGATCGAGACGATCTCGAACTCGTTGGGCTCCCGGACGTCGATGATGTCGATCTTCTCGTCGTTGTCGATCCACTCCTTGAGCTGCTGCGGAGTGATCGTCGAACCGGCCGCCGCCTGCTGGGCCTCCTCGGAGACCACACCGCAGAACGCCTCGTAGTCGATCAGTTCGGTGACGGTCGGGGTCTCGCCGCAGACCGCGCAGTTGGGGTCCTTGCGGACCTTGACCTGGCGGTACGTCATCTCCAGCGCGTCGTAGATCATCAGGCGGCCGACCAGCGGGTCGCCGATGCCGGCGAGCAGCTTGATGGCCTCGTTGACCTGGATCGACCCGATGGAGGCGCAGAGCACGCCGAGCACGCCGCCCTCGGCGCAGGAGGGCACCATGCCGGGCGGCGGGGGCTCCGGGTACAGGCAGCGGTAGCACGGACCGTGCTCGCTCCAGAACACCGACGCCTGGCCGTCGAAGCGGTAGATGGAACCCCAGACGTACGGCTTGTTCAGCAGCACGCAGGCGTCGTTGACGAGGTAGCGGGTGGCGAAGTTGTCCGTGCCGTCGACGATGAGGTCGTACTGCGCGAAGAGCTCCATGACGTTGGTGGAGTCGAGGCGCTCTTCGTGGAGGTTGACCGTGACGTACGGGTTGATGCCGAGGACCGTGTCCTTGGCGGAGGCCGCCTTGGAACGGCCGATGTCCGCCTGGCTGTGGATGATCTGGCGCTGCAGGTTCGACTCGTCGACCTCGTCGAACTCCACGATGCCCAGGGTGCCGACGCCGGCCGCGGCCAGGTACATCAGCGCGGGCGAACCCAGGCCGCCGGCGCCGACGCACAGCACCTTGGCGTTCTTCAGCCGCTTCTGCCCGTCCATCCCGACATCGGGGATGATCAGGTGGCGGGAGTACCTGCGGACCTCGTCGACGGTGAGCTCCGAAGCGGGCTCGACCAGGGGTGGCAGCGACACGGGGACTCCGTTGGTCGGTCTCGATGGGGTTCCCCCGCCCCGGTCGGAACCGGGAACGGTGGAGACGGTTCTCCCCGTAACACTGCCACGCCCTTCTTCATTCCGAGACACCCGGTCCGGTGTGCGAGACGAATGCGTCCCAGTAGCCGGGCAGCGACTCCCCGGCGTCGCCCACGGCCGCCACCACCTCGCTGGACTGCGTGCACCGGACGGCCGGCGCCCCTGGCCGGCGCGGTACGGGGGCGGGCGCTCCACCCCCGTACCCGCCGCCAGCCGTCTCACTGGCCGGACACCCGTCTCGCGGATCGGTGTGTGGCGGTGCCGCGCCCGGCCGGCGGCTCAGATGCGGCAGGCCGCCTCCATCCAGATGTCGGCGAGGGACTCCTCCAGGACGATCCGCGGGCGCCAGCCGAGCCGGTCGCGGGCGGTGCGCACGTCGGCCTGCTGCCAGGTGCCGCAGCCGTCCGGATACGGGTAGGCGGTGGGGGGCGTGCCGACCGCGTGCCCTTCGGAGGCCGGGGCCGGGATCACCAGCCGGGCCGGTGGGGAGTCGAGTTCGTGCAGCGAGCCGCCGAACCCGGCGACCCGGGCGAGCACCGCGGCGGCCTCCCGCAGCCGCACCGCCCGCCCGGTCCCGATGTTGACCACGCCCTGCGCGGCGGAGAGCGAGGCGGCGTGCACCGCCCGGGCCACGTCCCGGACGTCGACGAAGTCCCGCTGCACCCCCAGCCCGCCCAGCTTGAGCTCGTTGTCCCCGGACTGCATCGCGCGCCGCATCGCCTCGGCGAGCCGGCCCAACGGCGAGCCGGCCGGGGTGCCCGGGCCGACCGGCGAGAACACCCGCAGCACCACGGCGTCCAAACCGGAGCCCAGCACCAGCTCGGTGGCGGCCAGCTTGCTGACGCCGTACGGGCCGCCGGGGCGCGGCACGGCGTCCTCTGCGGTGGACGAGCCGGGCTGTGAGGGCCCGTACTCGGAGGCGCAGCCCAGGTGCACCAGGCGGGCGCCGCAGCCGCTGCGGCGCAGCGACTCGCAGATGGTGGCCACCGCGACGGTGTTGTGCCGGGTCAGCTCCCGGGCGCCGCCGCGGGTGGTGCCGGCGCAGTTGACGACCACGCCGGGGTGGACCGCGTCGAGGAAGCGGGTGAGCGCCCCCGGGCTGCCGGTGGCGAGGTCGAAGCGGACGTCGGCGTCGTCCCCCCGGCCGAGGGCGGTGAGCTGGACGGCGGGGTCGGCGAGCAGGCGGTCGGCGACGTAGCGGCCGAGGTAGCCGTTGGCGCCGATGAGCAGCACCCTCATCGTGCGGCCCCCCTGCGCGCGTGCCGTGTGGTCGGGTGGACGTTCATGTGACGACTCCTCATGCGGATCGAGGGAAGCGGGTGAAGGGCGCCGACGCCGACCGCGGATGCGGTGCCCGCCCCCGGGGGCGGCGGCCCGGTGGGGGGTGGCCGACCGGGTGGTGGCCGCGGACAGCGCCACCTCGGGGACGGTGAGGTCCGGGCGGGCGGCCACGTGGGCGTGCAGCCGTCGGGCCTGGGCCCGCAGCGCCTCCGGCACGGTGCCCGTCACCGGGACCGGCAGCAGGCCGGCCGGCTCGGGGCGGGTGGGTTCGTCC
>LIQL01000285.1 GCA_001418405.1 Streptomyces diastatochromogenes
GTCGTGGGTCACCATCACCACCGTCTGGCCCAGCTCGCGCACGGAGTTGCGCAGGAAGCCGAGGACCTCGGCGCCGGAGCGGGAGTCGAGGTTGCCGGTGGGCTCGTCGGCGAAGATGATCTCGGGCCGGGAGGCCAGGGCGCGGGCCACCGCCACGCGCTGCTGCTGGCCGCCGGAGAGCTGGCTGGGGCGGTGCTTGAGCCGGCCGGAGAGGCCGACGGTCTCCACGACCCGGTCCAGCCAGGCGCGGTCCGGCTTCCGGCCGGCGATGTCCATGGGGAGGGTGATGTTCTCCAGCGCGGTGAGGGTCGGCAGCAGGTTGAAGCCCTGGAAGACGAAGCCGACCTTCTCCCGGCGCAGTGCGGTGAGTTGGCGGTCCGTCAGCTGCGCCAGCTCGGTGTCGCCGATGCGCGCCGAACCGGAGGTCACGCCGTCCAGCCCGGCCAAGCAGTGCATCAGGGTGGACTTGCCGGATCCGGAGGGCCCCATGACGGCGGTGAACCGGCTCCGGGCGAACTCGACGGACACCTCGTCCAAGGCGGTGACCCGGGTCTGGCCCGTCCCGTAGACCTTGGTCAGGTTGGTGGCGCGGGCGGCCGGTTCGGTGCCGGGGGAGCGGGGGGAAGAAGAGGCTTGCGACATGTGTACTCCGCCTGGATGCGTGGGTCCGCGGCGAGCGCCGCGAACCGGGAACGCATCCATCCTCACCGCCCCCACCTGCGGAAACATCGTTCTCTACGGCTGAGTTGAGCTCTGCCTGAAGCAAGGGCCGGGCGGGCCGCTCTCCGCTCTTCGGCACAGTCCGGACGGCCGTGCTCTTCCTTTGGGCAGAGGCCGAGTCACCGGCCGGCGACCGGCAGCGGGCCGCCGGGCAGCGCGGGCCAGCGGCACCCGGAGAGCAAGCGCCGCGACGTCCCGGTGGTGCCTTCAGGACGCCAGACCGGTGCGGTGGGCCAGCAGGGCGGCCTGCACCCGGCTCGTCGAACCGGTCTTGTCCAAGATGGCGCCGACGTGCGTCTTCACCGTGCCGATCCCGATGCCCAACCGGCCGGCGATGTCCTGGTTGGACAGGCCCTCGCCGAGCATCGCGAGGACCTCCCGCTCCCGGACGGTGAGTCGGACGACGCGCTCGTCCGCGAGCGCGCGGTCGGCCGCCGCGGGATCGCCGCCGCGCAGCATCCGGGAGATCACCGCCCCGGTGACGCCGGGGGAGAGCACGGCATCGCCGGCGGCGGCCGCCCGCACCGCACTGATCAACTCCTGTGGCCCCTCGTCCTTGAGGAGGAAGCCCGCGGCGCCCTCCCGCAGCGCCCGGATGACGTTGGCCTCGTCGCCGAAGGTCGTCAGCATCACGACCCGCGGCGCGGGATCGAGGGCGAGCAGCGGTGCGATCGCGGCCAGGCCGTCGCAGACCGGCATCCGGATGTCCAGCAACACCACGTCAGGGCGGTGGGCGGCGGCCAGTTCGACGGCCTGCCGCCCGTCCGAGGCCTCGGCGACGACGTCGATGCCGTCGGCGTGCCGGAGGATCAGGCGGACGCCGTGCCGGATCATCGTCTCGTCGTCGGCGAGCAGGACGCGGAGGGGGCGGGCGGGTTCGCTCACGGGGACTCCCAGGGCGTGGCGTCCCGGACCGACGGGACGGTGAAACGGTCGATGGAGGTCAGGCGGTGCGCCGCGTCGAAGCAGTAGCGGGCCACGGTCAGGCCGCCCGGGTGGCTCTCGGTGGCGCCGTTGAACGGGTAGATGCAGCCGGCCGTGCCGGCGGGGCGCGGCGGTTCGTGCCCGGTGGCCGCGGCCCGAACCGCCGCGTTGTCCAGGACGCCCAGCCCGGCCACCTGCTCGTACGTCATGCCGACGCGGGGCAGCGGCGGCGGCCCCGACTGGTGGGGTCGGGTCGCGTAGACGAAGGCGACCCCGAGCACCATGAGGACGCTCAGCCCAGCCAACCCGAAAGCCAGCGTCAGCACGTCGGCCGTCCGGCGCTCCCGGACGTCGGGCCGACCGCCCCTGTCCGACGGATCGTCGGCCCCCGGCGCGCCGTGCGCTTCCGCCGGGCCGAGGGGATCCGCCCGGCCGTCGCCCGGCCTCCGCTCCGCGGCGCCGGCGGCACCGGGCCGTTCGTGGTCTGCGGGTTCGGTTGGTTCGGCGGGTTCGGTCGGCACGGTGGCGGACACCCGGAAGCCGCCGGACGGCAGCGCCGCGGCGTCGAAGCTGCCACCGAGCAGCTCCACCCGCTCCCGCAGGCCGGTGAGCCCTCGACCGGTGCCCGCCTCCCCGGCGGCCGGCGGACGCGGCGGCGCACCGTTGCGCACGGTGATCCGCACCTCGGCCTCGTCGTGCACGACCGTGACGGTGACGTGCGCCGCGGTCGCGTACCGGTGCACGTTGGTCAGCGCTTCCCGCACCAGGCGGTCCACCGCCCGCCGGACCCGCGCCGGGCGGGCGTCGAGGTCCGGCCCGGTCCAGTCGAGCCGGACGGCGATCCCGCCGTCGCGGGACCTCGCCACCAGCGCCTCGACGTCGGCGCGGGTGCCGGTCGCGTCGGTGAGTGCGTCCGGCCCGGTGTCCCGGCCGAGCGGCCCGAGCACCCCGAGGGCCTGCCGCAGTTCGCGCAGCGCGTCCCGGGTGGTCCGGCGCACCAGGACGGCCTCCTCGCGCAGCTCCGGCGCGGCCCGGTCCAAGGCCAGCTCCAACCCCCCGGCGTGCAGGGAGATCAGGCTGAGGCGGTGACCCACCAGGTCGTGCATCTCGGCGGCGATGCGCGACCGCTCGTGGATGCGGGCCTCGCTGTCGGCGAGCCGACGGGCCCGCTCCGCCGCGTCACCGCGCTCGCGCAACGCCCGCAACAGGCGCCCCTGCTGACCGTGCGCCGTGCCGACCAGGCCGGGCACGACCACCGCCGTCGAGGCCAGGACCAGCCCGAGCGCCACCGCGTACGGCACCGGTTCGGGGCCGAACCACGGCGCGACCGCCACCGCGGAACCCAGGACGAGGGCCCCCGCCGCTCCGAGCAGCCGGGCGCGCCGACGCGCCCGCACGGTACGGCGGGCCACCGTGTAGGCGGCCGCCGCCGTGATCGGCCCGACGCCGACCGACAGGCCCGTCAGCGCGGCGAGCACCAGCAGCACGGCCCCGGGGAACCGGCGCCGCAGCGGCAACAGCCCCGCACCGACCGCCAGCGCCAGCAACTGGAGCCCCGGGTGCGGCAGGAACCCCAGGCGTCCGACCATCAGGTAGGTGCCCAGGCCGGCGAGGACCACTCCGACCAGTTCCGCGACCGTGCGCGCGGAACCGCCCGCGGCCCGTCCGACGGGCGGGCGACAGCGGGGGAACCGACGGAACGGGTTGGTGCGCACCACGCTGACCAGTATCGACGCCCCGGCGGGCGTCGGCATGGAACCTGCGGGCGAGGTGTCGCTCTACCGAAAGGCAGAGACCTGCCGACCGCCATCGACCGCGGGCCCGCGGCGTCGCCTACGGGGCAGCCGGCTCCGCGAGCGAGGAGACGACGGTCGCCAGGTCCGCGCCCGCCCGCAGGAGCGCCACGGTCCGGACCGCGATCCGGTCGAGGTGGCCTTGCAGGATGCGCTCGGCCTCAGCCGGGCCGTCGAGCCGCTCCAGGGAGCCGATGACCTCGCGCACGGCCGGGATGCCGTAACCGGAACTGCGCAGGGCGGCGACGATGCGGGCCGCCCTGATGGCGGGCACGCCGTAGCGACGTGCCCGCAGGGAGGTGACGCGCTCCGGCGTGACGAGTCCCTCCTGTTCCCAGAACCGCAGGGTCGAGGTGCGGACGCGGAGCGCTTCGGCGAGCTCCGTGATCGTCATGGCGTCGTCGTCCTGCGTCGCCCCGGCGGGCTGGGCCTCGGTCCGGATGGCGTGCAGGGCCCGTTGGGCGCGCAGCGCCTCGTCCCGTTCCCGGGCGAGTCGGACGTGCAGCTCGTTGACGGTCGCGGCCGCCTCGGTGAGGGTGCCGGTGCGCAGCTCCGGGAGGAGCTGCCGGGCCGCGACCGGGCCCACGGCGCCGGCGAGCCCGCGATAGGCGCGCAGTGCATGGACGTGGACGGCGGCGTAGCCGCGGTACCCGTTGTCGGCGCGGGCCGCCGGCGGAATGACCCCCAGCCGCTCCAGGTCGCGCACCTGCTGCACCGAATACCCCGACTCCCTGGCGACATCGACCGTGCGCAGCGGTCCCCGTTGCGCACCGCCCGCCGTCCCGTCCATGACCAACCCCACAGAAGCACTTGAAGGAGATGCTTGAACCATGAGTATGGAACAGATCATCGCGTCGGTGCAGAATCTCGACGGGGCGCTCGTGGTCCGCCCGGAGCCCGGCGGCGACTTCCCGGACCTCGTGGTGGGGGACTCCTTCTTCTACTACGCCCCGGACGGCCGGATGCCGCAGACCACCCAGCCCTACGGGACCATCGTCACCAAGAACTATCCCGACGACACCGCCTCCGACCTCGATCGCCCGGGGCACTGGCGGGTGAACGTGAATGTGGACCGTGCGACGTTTCAGGAACTGCTCGACGAAGCACCAGGCGACCTCACCCGGCCGCGCGACCACACGGCCGTCGACACCGTGCTGCCGCACCCGGTGTACGGGGCCCTCGGCTGGATCTCCGTCGTCAACCCCGGCGCGCGGACCACGGAACTGGTCGAGAGGCTGCTGAGCGGCGCCCACGACGCCGCCCGGGCCCGCTACTTGCGGCGGCGCGGGGCGGACGACTGACGGCGGTCGCCGGCCGGGGTCAGGGCCGAGCGGGGCCGCCGTCGTACGGGACGCCGGCCCTGGCCGCCAGCCCGGCGATCAGCAGTTCCAGCCCGTAGTGGAATTCCGCGTCGTGGTTGCCGGCGGCCAGGTGGGGTGCGGCGGCGATCAGGATCGGGTCGCCGGTGGCGGCGATGTCGCGGCCCTGCTGCCGGAGCTGCTGGTCGTCCAGGGAGCCCAGGTAGATGGCGTGGCCCAGCTCCCGCATGATCGAGCCGATCATGAAGGCGGTGTAGCTGCGCAGGACGTGGACGCCCTCCTCCGGCGTCAGCCGGAGGTCGGTGAGGGTGGCCAGGGTGGAGCGGAGGGCCCGCAGGGCCGCGGGGGAGCAGGTGGGGCGGGTGAGCACCAGGGGGAACGCCTTCGGATGGCGCTTCGCCTGGGTCCGGAAGGCCGCGGCGTGCGCGCGGATGCGGTCCTGCCAGCCGTCGGTGTCGTTCTGCGGGAACTCCACCTCGGCGAGGAGCGCCTCCGCGACGCCGTCGAGGAGGGCGTCCTTGTTGGGCACGTGGTTGTAGAGGGACATGTTCTCCACGTCCAGCTCGACGGCCAGCTTCCGCAGGGAGAAGGCGTCGGCGCCGTCGCGGTCGATCATCGTGACGGCCGCGGCGATCACCTTCTGCCGGGTCAGGCCGAGCCTTCTGCCGCGGCCGGTGCCTCGAACCGTCACGTCACCCTCCCGACCGCGGCCCGTGCGACCGCGACGCCCACTCGATCCTTGACATCACTTGCACCGCAAGTCTAGCGTCCGGGGCACCACTGACTTGCAGTGCAAGTCTTCGCGCGGGGTGCCCCGCCGGCCCCGCCGAGCCGGCCTGCACGAGGAGCCCGACCGCCCGCCTCTCCCCGCCCGGCCGCACGCCACCTGCCGGGCCGCCCCACCGGCGCGCACGGCCGGCGCACCACGGAAGGAAGCGACCCGCCATGAGTGACCTCCCCTACGCGCAACGGTTGTTCGCCCGCGACGTCCGATGGGCCCTCGGGCACGCCCTGCCCCGGCTCGCCACGGACCGCGCGGCACGCCAAGGCGACCTCCACGGGCAGCTGGTGGCCCTCTCCCGGAGCCCGCGTCCGCACGGCGACACCGCCGACGTCGAACGGCGGTTGATGGACCGCATCCGCGCCGAAGGGCCCGTCCACCGCAGCCGGTTCGGCTTCGTCACCGCCTCCCACCCCGCCGTCCGCGAGGTGCTCAGCAGCAACGACTTCCGCACCGGCGCACTCCCCGTCACCACCGGGCCCTTGGGGCGGCTCGCCGCCTGGGCCGGTGCCGACGCGCCCGTCGGGCCACTGAAGCCCCCTTCCCTCCTGGTGACCGAGCCGCCCGACCACACCCGGTACCGCAAGCTCGTCACCCGGGTCTTCTCCGTCCGGGCCGTGGAACAACTCCGCACCCGGGCCGAGGAGATCGCCGAGGAACTCCTCGACGACCTCCAGCGCCGCCCGCCGGGCGCCGACGACGTGGACCTCGTCTCCGCGTACTGCGGCCTGCTGCCCGTCACCGTGATCGCCGAAATCCTCGGCGTCCCCCACGCCGAGCGGCACCGCGTGCTGCGCTTCGGCACCGGCGCGGCACCCAGCCTCGACTTCGGGCTGCCCCGACGCCGGTTCCTGGCCGTCGAACGCTCCCTGCGCGACTTCGACGCCTGGCTGGCGCAGCACATCGAACGGATCCGCCGGCAGCCCGGCGCCAACCTGCTCAGCCAACTGGTCACCGCCCGCGACGACGACGGCCGGGGCCTGACCGGGACCGAACTGCGCGCCACGGCCGGCCTGGTGCTCGCCGCCGGCTTCGAGACCACCGTGAACCTGCTCGGCAACGGCATCGCCCTGCTCGACCGCCACCCCGACCAGCGCGCCGCCCTCCACGACGACCCGACCCTGTGGCCGAACGCCGTCGACGAGATGCTCCGCTTCGACCCACCGGTGTTCCTCACCGGGCGCGCGGCGACCCGTGACACCAGCATCGGCGGCCGCCCCGTGCCTCGGGGCGCGCTCGTGACCCTGCTGCTCGCCGGCGCCAACCGCGACGCGGCGCTCTTCACCGCACCGCACCGCTTCGACGTCACCAGGCCCAACGCCAAGGAGCACCTGTCCTTCTCCGGCGGACGCCACTACTGCCTGGGCGCCGCGCTCGCCCGCATGGAGGCGGAAGTCGGCCTCCAGGCCCTCCACCGCCGCTTCCCGCACCTCACGCTGCACGCCGGCGCCCGACGCCGCACCACCCGCATCCTGCGCGGCTACGTCCACCTCCCCGCCCGACTCGGCACGCCCGTACCGGTCTAGGGTGGGACCGGAGGCGCTGACCGAACCTCCGGCTGGACGTCGACGAACCAGGCACCGTGGCGCGGGACGGCGCGTTGTCAGTGGCAACACCTAGGGTCGCGGCATGAGTTCTTCCCTGAGCGTCTATCTGCTCGACGTGGCCGCGACCCGCGCCCTGGTGGGATCCGGCGACGACGAACTGCTGGAGGTGATACGCACCCGTTTCCAGGACGACCTGGCCGGCGACGACGACTACTTCAGCCACGAGATCGCGCAGGGCGCCCCCACCGCGTACGACGCGCTCCGTGCGGTCGTCCACGGCGGTCCCTTCAGCGACCACTCCCACCACGCCTTCCAATACGGCTACGCCTACATGAGGTTGTGCGCGTTGACCGGCTCGTTCCTGCCCAACGACTGCTTCACGCCGCACCGCGGCGACTGGCTGGAGACCGTCGACCGAGGACTGAAGGACCTGCGCATCACGGCCGTCTCCGTCAGCGACTTCAGCTACGGCGTGCCGCCCGCTCCCGTTCCCCACGCGGACATGCCGGGGTGCGGTGTCTGGACGCCCGAGCAGATCGCGCGGGCACTGGAGGAGTTCGAAGCCACCAAGCGGGCGGAGCACGCACCGCCGCTGGAGCCCGAGGTGGTGGACGCCGTCATGCAGTGCCTGGAATGGATGCGCCACGCGCAGGCACGACCCGGCCACGGCCTCATCGGCTTCCGCTCCTGACGCACACCGTCCCGCCCGGCCAGGGACGGGCGACGCGCCCCCCGGTCAGCCGGGGACGGCGCAGGCCACTTCGGTGGCCAGTCGCACCGCGAGGGTGCGGGACAGCAGTACGGGCAGGCCGCTCGCGGCCGCCGCGGCCCGCCGCATCGCCTCGGTGTAGCCGATGCAGTCCAGCACCAGCCAGCGACTGCCCCCACGCGCCAACTCGCGTGCGGCCTCGGCGACGTGCGCCAGGGCATCGTCCGCATAGGGGTTGCCGGGGGCGGCCCGGACGGTGCCGGGCAGCAGTTGCGACCAGCGGCGTTCGACGTCGGCGCGCTGGTCGGACAGCGGGCACACGAGCCCGACCGGATCGCTGCCGGCGATGCCGCGGACCGCCTGTTGCACGAGCGGCTCCGCGTACAGCAGCGGCCGGCGGGCCGGGACCGGCGGGAAGCTGCCGGTGCACAGCAACAGCGTCGCGGCGGCACCGTCCCGTTCGCAGCGGGCCACCGCGTCGCGCATCCGAGGGGCGAGCGCCTCGTGCCCGAGGACGACGGAGCCGCCGTCGCGCAGCCTGGTGACGAGCGGGCCCTCGCCGGACGCCGGCGCGAGGTCCGCGCGGGTCCGCCCGCCGGCCGGCCCGGTGAACTCGTCGAGGTCCAGGGCGCCGTGCTCGATCGCCCGCAGCCCGCGCAGCAGCGGGGCGACGTCGGCGGTCAGGTCGGTGCGTGGGGACTGCCCGATGGTGACCAGGCCCAGGCCGGGGCCGTGCGGCGCGGGGCCGGCTCCGGATGCTGCGTTCATGGTGGGTGCGTTCCTCCCGTGTCGGCGCGGGTCAGAGGGCCTTGTAGATCTGACTGACGTCGTGCAGGGAACTCCCGGCGACCAACCCGGCCCCCACCAGTGCGAGGTCGGCGTCGGCGGCGGCCCGCGCGTCGGCCCGGGCCAGGTCGTCCCGGCCGGCCCGGCGATCGCGGTAGCGGGTGTAGCCGAAGCGCACCGCGAGCGCGGCCAACACCAGCCAACCCGCCTGCGGGGTCGCGACGAGCAGACCGGTGGCCAGCAGGACGCCCATCTGCCGCGACGAGCCGCCGAGGAGCTGGATCAGCGCCCCGGGGATCGCCCACAGCCCCATCATCATCAGCGCGTGCGGGTCGGTGAGGCCGGCCTTGATGGTGTCGACGTAGACCTTGGCGACCGGCGGCACGCGGCCTTCGGAGAAGAACGGCTGCCAGGCGATCACGACGACGAGGACGGCGACGGCGAAGCCGACCAGTTGCGCGAGGTACTGCTGGCGGCGGCCGGCACGCTCGTACGGCCGCCACGGCACGGCGTCCTTGCGCAGGATCCAGCCGGCCTTGAAGTCGAACCCGACGTCGGCGAAGGCCGGTCCGGTGGAGGCGGCGTACCCGACGAGCAGCGCCAGCGGCACCATCGGGATGCCCAGCACCAGCCCGAGGATCAGGAAGATCAGGGTGACCGCGAACGCCGGGAACCAGCCCGAGTGCATCGCGGCCAGCCCGACGATCAGCTGGTGGACGAGGGCCGCGACGCCGGCCAGCAGCACCCAGCCGACCAGGCCCGCCCCGCTCATGCCGGAGGCCACCCCACCGAACACGGCGATGACCACCGCGCCGGCGAGGAACAGCACGAAGCCCTCCAGCAGGCCCCGGCGCAACCGGCGTGCGTCGACCGTGCGGGTCTCGGCGTCGAAGCGGTCCTCGTAGGCCGCCTCGGCCGCGGCACGGGCCGCCGCCCGCTCGCCCGCCTGACGGGCGGACCGTTCGGCGCGCCGCTCGCGCATCAGCAGGATCGCCTGCACCAGAGCGACCAACCCGGCACCGATCATCACGCCGTGCGGCACGTAGTGGGCGGCGAGGTCGGTATGCAGGACCTCCGGTGCGTACTGGGCGACCAACAGGCCGACGCCGAACATCAGCAGTGCCCAGACGTTGCCGAGGAAGGCCACGCCGGCCGCACTGGTCGGCAGCTTGACCAGGGCGCCGAGGAAGCCGACGACGGCGCTGATGCCGAGCAGCCCGGCCTTGCGTCCGCCCTCGTCCCCGGCCTTGATCGTCTCGGCGGCCGCCACGCCGGCCGGCCACGCGGCCGAGGCGGGCAACAGCCGCGAGTCGAAGACCCGGTAGAGCACCCAGCTGTCCACGGCGAGGCCGATCACCGCGCCGCCGAGCATCGGCCACACCAGATGGGGGCGGCCCAGCAGATAGGGCACCGCGATCGGGGTGATCAGCGAGTTGGCGGCGGCGAAGGTGGAACCGGAGACGGCGGACTGCACCAGGTTCTGCCGGTGCGGATCGCGCATCCGGCGCAGCGCGGCGAAGGAGATCCGCCCGATGAGCATGGCGAGCAGCGCGCCGATGACGGAGGTGTTGGGCGCGATCCCGAGGGTCGTGATCAGGACGAGGCCGATGACCGCGCCGAGTACGGAGAGCACGATCGTCACGATCAACGTGACGGGTTCGAACGCTCTGGGGTGGGCCGCCCGGGTCTCCGGGGCGTCGGCCGGCGGGGCCGGCGGTGTCTGGCTCATGGGTGCTCCGGTGCGGTTCGTCCGGTGGTGAGGTGGGGCGGGCCCCGCGGGGGC
>LIQL01000286.1 GCA_001418405.1 Streptomyces diastatochromogenes
CCTCCACGCCATTCCGCATCCGAGGCCGGGGCCCTGACAAGGTAGGGCGGGGAAGTCAGCGACGGGGGGCCACGGGCCGAGCCGTCGTCGTGGTGCACGGCTGCCACCCCGTGGCCTGTGCCCAGGGTTCGGCGACGGCGACCACGAGATCGACGACGGGATCCTTGACGTCGGCGTAGGTGGCGAGATCCGGAACGGCCTGCGCCAGCACCTGCTTGAAGCGGGCGTAGGCCGGTACCGCCTCGGGGTGCGCCCGCAGCCAGTCACGGAACAGCAGCGCCAGCCGCTCGTTCGGCGAACCGGACCTCCGGACATGGAGGTTGACGTCCAGCCCCCGATGGCCCTGACGGCTCCACAGCCGCTTCGCCCAGCACGCCGGATCGTCGTCACTGCCGGCGGGAACGTGGTCCTGCCGATACTGCGTGAGGACGAAGCCCCGCTCGGCCAGCGGCCCGGCGAACGCGGCCTCCGCCTCCGCCAGATCCCGCACGCTCACCTGGAGATCGAGGACCGGCTTGGCCGCCATGCCGGGGACCGCCGTGCTGCCGATGTGCTCGACATGGAGCGCGAGCGGCCGGAGCAGGACGTGCAACTCTTCCGCGAGGCCCTCGCCCCGGACCGTCCAACTGGGATCGGGGGCGACCACTACGACATCGGGGGCGCTGTCCTGGTGCATCGGTCGATTGTAGGCAGCCCAGTGCCGGTGGGAGGCGGGACCGTGCATCCCCGAAGTGGGTGAGCGTGCTCCTCGCCATGGTGTCGCCGCGGGGTGGGAAGCGCCGCCTGGCCGCCGTTCCGCGCGCCGACAACTTCCCCTTCCTTGACAAATTTTTTTGTCGGTATGATTCTGGAGCGGTGCTGGATGTCGCCGTGATCGAAGAACCCGCCGCCGCCGAGGCGTCCCTGGCCCCCATACGGTCAGGGATCCTCGCCGCCCTCGCCGAGCCCGGTTCGGCCGCCATGTTGGCGGCTCGGCTGGGGCTGCCCCGGCAGAAGATCAACTACCACCTGAAGGAACTGGAGCGCCACGGGCTGGTCGAGCTCGCCGAGGAACGCCGCAAGGGGAACGTCACCGAGCGGATCTACCAGGCCACCGCCGCCTCCTACGTGATCTCCCCGAGCGCCCTGAGCGCCGTCAGTCCGGACCCGTCCCGCGCGCCGGACCAGCTTTCCGCCCGCTGGCTGCTGGCACTGGGGGCGCGGCTGGTGCAGGAGGTCGGCGCCCTGCTGAGCGGCGCCTCCCGGGCCCGGAAGCGGGTCGCCACCTTCGGCATCGACACCGAGGTGCGGTTCGCCTCCGCGGCCGACCGGGCGGCGTTCGCCGACGAACTGACCCGGACGGTGGCGGACCTCGTCGGCCGCTACCACGACGAGTCCGCCCCGCGGGGCCGCAGCCACCGCGTGGTGGTCGGACTCCACCAGATCCCCGCCGTGCAGCCCACGGATCCGAGCGGGCAGACGGATCCACAGCCGTCCGGAGAGACCGCAACGACGCACACCACAGCAGGACAGGACGCGTGAAGATGACCCATCCGTTCGAGATCGAGCTGGCGACGACCCTGCCGGCGACCCCGGAAGAGGTCTGGGAGGCCATCGCCACGGGGCCGGGGATCGACTCCTGGTTCATGGGGCGCAACGACGTCGAACCGCGCGAGGGCGGTGTCGCCGGGATGGAAACCGGCGGCCACCGCGAAGAGGCCGTGGTCACCGCCTACGAGCCGGGCCGACGCTTCGCCACCCGCACGGGCACCGCCGACGACGGCCGCTTCATGGCGTTCGAGTACCTGATCGAGGGCCGAGAGCAGGGCAGCACCGTGCTCCGCGTCGTCCACAGCGGCCTGCTCGGCGACGACTGGGAGGACGAGTACGACGCACTGCGCCGCGGCTGGCCGTTCCACCTCCACACCCTGGGCCAGTACCTCCGCCACTTCCGCGGCCGCACCGGCGTGCCGGTCTTCGCCGTGGCGATGCCGGGCGACCGGCCGGCGGAGGAGGTGCGTGCGGCCCTCTACCGGGCCCTGTCGCTGCCGGCCTCGCTCGTCGACGGCACGCGGGTGCACGTGGAGCCGGCGGGCCTGCCGCCCCTGGACGGCGAGGTCGTCTGGGCGGACGACGAGCGCTTCGAGGTCCGGACCGGTGACGGGCTCTACACCTTCCACCACGGTATCGGCGGCCCGGTGCTGATGTTCCACCACCTCTTCGGCCCGAACCCGCACGGAGCCGAGGTCGCCTGGCAGGAGTGGCTGGCCGCGGCCCTCGCCTGACACCGCAGGCACGGCGGGTCCGCGCCGTCCGGCCCTTTGTGATCCACCACCGCCAGGCACTGTCGCCAGGCACTGTTGGCAACCCTGCTCCGTGCCAGGCTCCCAGCCGCATCGCCGTCGGCCCGCACCGGCCCGCCGACCGGCCGCACCGCACGCCGGGCACGCACGAGCAGCCGCCCGCACCCGAGAAACCGAGGAATCACCCATGCGTACTCTGATCAGCACGGCCTTCGTCTCCCTCGACGGCGTCGTGGAGGCCCCCGGCGGCGAATCCGGCTACCGCAACGCCGGCTGGACCTTCAAGGACGTCGAGTTCGTCCCCGAGGCGTTCGAGATCAAGGGGCGGGAGCAGGAGGAGGCCACCGCGATCCTGATGGGCCGGGTCAGCTACGAGGCGTTCAGCCCGGTGTGGCCGACCATGCCGGAGTTCGCCCGCTACAAGACGCTGCCGAAGTACGTCGTCTCCACCACCCTCACCGAGGACCAACTGGTCTCCGATTGGGGCGAGACCACGATCCTGCGCTCGCTCGACGAGGTCGCCGACCTGAAGCGGAGCGAGGGCGGGCCGATCATCGTCCAGGGCAGCGCCTCGTTGAACCGCGCCCTCTCGGACGCTGGTCTGATCGACCGCTACCACCTGCTCGTCTACCCGCTGCTGCTCGGCGCCGGCAAGCGCCTGTTCAGCGCCGCGGACAAGGACGCCCAGAAGTTGAAGCTCATCGAGCACGACGCCTACGCCAACGGCGTGCAGAAGCAGGTCTTCGAGGTCGTGCGCTGACGACGCCGCCGGTCGCGACGACCGTCCGACGGGATACCGCCCGGGTGAGCCGCGTCTCACCCGGGCGGTGCCGCTTGTCTATGCAACGAGTTGCATAGCAAGATCGGGGCATGGCGCTCGAACACGCGATCCTCGTCTCCCTGCTGGAGAAACCGGGCTCCGGCTATGAGCTGTCCCGGCGCTTCGAGCGGTCCATCGGCTACTTCTGGACCGCGACCCACCAGCAGATCTACCGCGTGCTCAAGCGGATGGAGCAGGACGGCTGGATCGACGTCCGCGACGTGCCGCAGCAGGGCCGGCCGGACAAGAAGGAGTACTCCGTCACCGGCCCCGGCCGCGCCGCGCTCTCCGGGTGGCTGCACGAACCGGTCGAACCCGAGAGCGTCCGGCACGACCTCGCCGTCAAGATCCGCGGCGCGGTCTTCGACGACCCGGCCGCCCTGATCCGCGAGGTCGAGCGACACCGCCAGGCACACGCCGACCGGCTCACCCACTACCTCGCGGGCGAGCAGCGCGACTTCACCGGCCCCGGGGCCGACGCCCCGCTCGACGCCGGGCAGGAACTCCAACACGTCGTGCTGCGCGGCGGCATCGCCTACGAGCGGATGACGATCGCCTGGCTCGACGACGTCCTCGCCACCCTCCACCGGCTCCGCCCCGCGCCCTGACCCCGCGCGGGCGCCGCGGCCCCAACCCTTCACCCGAAACCACCGAGCTCGGAAAGGCGTCCCCCCATGGCGGATTCCCTGCTGTTCAACCCCCGCACCTACGACCCCGCGCACTTCGACGCCGAGACCCGTCGACTGCTGCGCGCCACCGTCGACTGGTTCGAGGCGCGCGGCAAGCGCAAGCTCATCGAGGACTACCGCTCCCGTGCCTGGCTGGCGGACTTCCTCGAATTCGCCGCGGAGGAGGGGCTGTTCGCGAAGTTCCTCACCCCCGCCTCCGCCGCGGACGGGCAGCCCGACAAGCGCTGGGACACCGCCCGGATAGCCGCCCTCAACGAGATCTTCGGCTTCTACGGGCTGGACTACTGGTACGCCTGGCAGGTCACCATCCTCGGACTCGGCCCGGTCTGGCAGAGCGACAACACCGCCGCCCGCGACCGCGCCGCCGCACTCCTCGACCAGGGCGAGGTGTTCGCCTTCGGCCTGTCCGAGAAGGCCCACGGCGCCGACATCTACTCCACCGACATGCTGCTGGAGCCGGACGGCGAGGGCGGCTTCCGGGCCAGCGGCGCCAAGTACTACATCGGCAACGGCAACGCCGCCGGCCTGGTCTCGGTCTTCGGCCGCCGCACCGACGTCGAGGGCCCGGACGGCTACGTCTTCTTCGCCGCCGACAGCCGCCACCCGGCGTACCACCTGGTGAAGAACGTCGTCGACTCCTCCAAGTACGTCAGCGAGTTCCGCCTCGACGACTACCCGGTGGGCCCCGAGGACGTCCTGCACACCGGGCGCGCCGCCTTCGACGCCGCGCTCAACACCGTCAACGTCGGCAAGTTCAACCTCTGCACCGGCGCCATCGGCATCTGCGAACACGCCATGTACGAGGCCGTCACCCACGCCCAGAACCGCATCCTCTACGGGCGCCCCGTCACCGCCTTCCCGCACGTGCGCCGCGAACTGACCGACGCCTACGTCCGCCTCGTCGGCATGAAGCTGTTCAGCGACCGCGCCGTCGACTACTTCCGCTCCGCCGGCCCCGACGACCGCCGTTACCTGCTCTTCAACCCCATGACGAAGATGAAGGTGACCACCGAGGGCGAGAAGGTCATCGACCTGATGTGGGACGTGATCGCCGCCAAGGGCTTCGAGAAGGACACCTACTTCGCCCAGGCGGCCACCGAGATCCGGGGCCTGCCGAAGCTGGAGGGCACGGTCCACGTCAACCTCGCCCTGATCCTGAAGTTCATGGGCAACCACCTGCTCAACCCCGCCGCGTACGCGCCGGTGCCCACCCGCCTCGACGCGGCCGACGACGCCTTCCTCTTCCGGCAGGGGCCCGCCCGCGGTCTGGGCGCCATCCGCTTCCACGACTGGCGCGCCGCCTACGACCGCTACGCCGAGCTGCCCAACGTCGCCCGTTTCCGCGAACAGGCCGACGCGCTCTGCGCGTTCGTCACCACCGCCGCCCCCGACGAGGAGCAGAGCCGCGACCTCGACCTCCTCCTCGCCGTCGGCCAGCTCTTCGCGCTGGTCGTGCACGGCCAGCTGATCCTGGAGCAGGCGGACCTGACCGGCCTGGACAACGACATCCTGGACGAGTTGTTCGCGGTCCTCGTCCGGGACTTCTCCGCGCACGCCGTCGAGCTGCACGGCAAGGACTCCGCCACCGAGGACCAGCAGCGCTGGGCACTGGGCGCGGTCCGTCGCCCGGTCACCGACGAGGCCCGGTCCGCCCGTGTCTGGCAGCGCGTCGAGGCACTGGCCGGGACGTACGAGATGGCGCCGTAACGCACCCCCGCGCACTGCCCGCCGACCCGGGGCCGGACAACCGGCCCCGGGCCGCGCCCGCTTGCGCCGCAACGGGGCACCGGTGGACGGGGACCGGCGCCAGAGCGGCTCGCCGGGCGTCCCGCCGAACGTGCCCTCGCGCACCGCATCCACGGCGCGCCCCGCGCAACGTGCCCGCGCATGCACTACCTCTTGTCGCATGAACCCCACGCAACTGGCAGAGAACACCCACGACGTCGACCACGCGCGCCCCGCCACCGGCGCCGCCGCGCACCGCTCCCGCGCCCTGCGGCTCGTCGCCGTTCCCCTGATGGCCGTCCTGTTCTCGATCGGAGCGGCCTCCGCCGCCTCCGCGGACACCGGCGCCGAGCGGGACACGGGCTACGAAACGAACCTCGGCGCCCTGGTCGGCCTCGGCATCTGAGCTGCGCCGGGCCCCGCCAGGCGCCCCGGTCACCAGGGCACGGGCGTGCCGTCCCAGGAGAAGAACCCGCCGGTCGGCCCGTCGTCCGGCAGGAGCGCCAGCCGTACGGCGCCCCGGGCGGCCTCCGCCGGGTCCCCACCCGCCTCGGCCGCCCGGGGGTTGAGGTCGGTGGCCCGCAGACCGGGGGCGAGCGCGTTGACCTTGAAGCCCTCCTCGGCCAGCGTCCGGGCGTACAGGACGGTGAGGGCGTTCAGGGCGGCCTTCGACGACCGGTACGCGGCGGCACCGCCGCTGCCGGGGGCGAACTGGGGGTTCGGCCGCGTGCTCCAGGTCAACGAACCGGTCCCGCTGGAGACGTTGACGATCCGGGGGCGCGGGGAGCGGCGCAGGGCGGGCAGGAAGGCGTTGGTGACCGCGACGACCCCGAACACGTTGGTCTCGTAGGTGCGCCGGAGGTCGTCGGTGCCGGTGTCGGTCGGCGGGGCGAGCGAGGGCGAGACGCCCGCGTTGTTGACCAGCACGTCGAGCCGGTCCACCTGCTGCGCGGCCGCGGCGATGCGGTCCGGGTCCGTCACGTCCAGGACCAACAGGCGCGCCCCGCCGCCGATCTCCTCGACGGCCCGCCGCCCGCGTGCGGCGTCGCGGGATCCCACGTACACGCCGAAACCCTCCGCGGCGAGCAGTCGGGCGATGTGCTTGCCGATTCCCTTGTTGGCACCGGTGACCAGTGCCGTGCGATCGTTCATGACGCCCACGGTCCCCTGGCGCCGAACCCGCTGCCAGGGACAACCTGTACCAGGCAGCGAAGGGAGCGACCATGGCGCGGCAGGAACTGGCCCGATTCCTGCGGGACCGCCGCACGGCCCTGCACCCGCACGACTTCGGCCTGCCCACGGGCGTCCCGCGCCGCACCGCCGGCCTGCGCCGCGAGGAGGTGGCGGAGCTGGCCCGCATGTCCGTCGACTACTACGCGCGCCTGGAGCAGGCCCGCGGTCCCCGCCCCTCGCCCCGCATCCTCGACGCACTGGCCCAGGCACTGCGCCTGACGCCGGCCGAACGCAGCCATCTGTTCCGCCTGGCCGGTACGCCCGCGCCGCCGCCCGCCACCGGTGCGGTCCGGCGCGTACGTCCGCACGTGGCCCGGATGCTGCAACGCCTGCCGGAGACCGGCGCGATCGTCACCGACGCGGCCTACGGCGTCGTCGCCTGGAACCCGCTGGCCCAGGCGCTCCTGGGCGGCGACCTCGGTCAGGGGACGACGAACCTGGCCCGGCGCCGGTTCCTCGGGGAAGGACGGAGCCACGAAAGCTCCAGCACCGAGGAGTTCGGACACGTCGTGGTCGCACGGCTGCTCAGGGCCGCCGACCGCTACCCGCACGACCGGCAGCTCACCGCCCTGCTCGGCGAACTGCGGGCCGGCAGCGAGGAGTTCCGCCAGCTCTGGGAGACCCGTCCGGTGCACGCCCCGGGTCACCGCACCAAGTCCGTCGACCACCCGACGGCGGGCAGCCTCCGCCTGAACTGCGACGTGCTCCTGGTCCCGGAGGACGACCAGGAAGTCGTCCTGATCACGGCCGATCCGGGCTCCCCCTCGGCCAGGGCGCTGCGCCGGCTGGATCGCCTTTCGTGTTTTTCTACAGCGCCGTCGGGCGGGGCTCTCGGGACTTTCGGTGGTCCGGCATAGCCAATTCGGCAGGGCCGTTCGGTAATCTCCTGGGCACGGTTCGAGGGAATTCCCGGGAGCGATCGGCCAGTTGTCGGTCGGTCGCCCGCCCGGGCGACGCAGGGGAGGGAGCGCTGTGGCCACGGCAGAGCTGAACGCGGCACGCTTCCCCTCCGGTCCGCTCGGTTCGCCCTGGACACGGGGGCGCATCGCGCACGGCAGCGGCCTTCACCGCACCGCGGCGCTCCGCGCCTGAAGCCCGTCCGCGCTGCGTCCCGTCCGCTCTGGAGGCTCGTTCGTTCCCCCGCGAGCCGCCTTTTATCGATAACCATTCGACGCCCCGCTCAACGCTTTCCGCTGCCCTTTTCCGGTCGGTACTGCGCGTGTTTCGCCCTACCGGAAAACATCGGCGTAAAGCGAATTCGACAATCCCGAAAGGACTTGAGATGACCACCGCCGCATCGTTGCCCGCCCTGCCCCGGGAGTGCACGTTCGACCCCGAGGACTGGGCGATCCTGGCCCAGCACTGGTACCCGATCGCCCTGTCCCGGGAGGTCGGCGACCGGCCCGTGGCGGTGCGCCTCCTCGACGAGACGCTCGTCGCCTACCGGGTCGACGGCACCGCCGTCGTCGCCCACGACATCTGCCCGCACCGCGGCGTGCCGCTCAGCCTGGGCGCCGGTGACGGGCGGGGCATCACCTGTGCCTACCACGGCCTCCGCTTCGGGGCGGGCGGACGGTGCACGGCGGTGCCCGCGCACCCGGCGTCGAAGATTCCCGCCAAGCTGCACCTGCGCACCTTCCCGGCCGTCGAGCGGTACGGGCTGGTGTGGACCTGCCTGCGCCCGACCCCGGAAGCGATCGCGGATCCGGCGGGCGCTGCGGTCGTGCCGCGCATGGAGCACTGGGACGACGCGGGGTTCCAGCAGATCAACTGCCCGCCCATCGACATCGGCGCGTTCGCGGGACGCCAGGTCGAGGGGTTCATCGACGTGGCGCACTTCGGGTTCATCCACGTCGACTCGTTCGGCGACCCGGACAACACGGTGGTGCCGGACTACACGGCCGTCCCCAACGAACACGGCTTCTCCGCCCGTTACACGTGCACGGTGAGCAACTACCCGAAGGGCACCAAGACGCCGCCCGAGGGCTTCGCATGGCTCCGGCACTTCACCGTCCACCTGCCCTTCACGGCAACGCTGGTCGTGCACTTCCCGGAGGACGGACTGCTGAACATCATGAACGCGGCCTCCCCGATGTCGGCGCGGCAGACCCGGATGTTCTGCCCGATCGCCCGCAACTTCGACACCGACCGTCCCGTGCAGGACGTGTACGACTTCAACCAGCAGGTCTTCGAGGAGGACGCGGCGATCGTGGAGGTCCAGAAGCCGGAGAACCTTCCGCTCGACCCGAAGCTGGAGGTCCACATCCCGGCGGACCGCAGCTCCATCGCCTACCGGCAGGGCCTGCGCCGGCTCGGCCTCAGCCACTTCTTCACGGCCTGATCGGGGATGGCCGTGCACGCACCACGACCGCTCGAAGCCGTCGTCCACTCGATCACGCTGGCCTCCGCCTCCGGCGGCTGCCGCACGTTCGAACTGCGACCCGTCGACGGCGGGCCCTTCCCGCCCTTCGAACCGGGCGCCCACATCGACGTCCACATGGGACCGTCCCTGATCCGCCAGTACTCCCTCCTCGGCTCGCCCGAGGACACCGGCCGGTACGTGATCTGCGTACGGCGCAACCCGGACGGCCGCGGCGGGTCGATCGCCCTGCACCGAGAAGTGGCGGTGGGCGCACGGGTGCGGATCTCCGCACCCCGCAACCACTTCCCGCTCGCCGACGCGGCCCGCCACGTCCTGGTGGCGGGCGGCATCGGCGTCACCCCGCTGATGGCGATGGCCGAGGTCCTGGCCCGGCGGGGAACGGAGTTCAGCTTCCTCTACTACGCCTCCACCGAGGCGGAGGCGCCGCTGCTGGAGGAGTTGCGGGCCGCGCCCTACGCCGACCGCATGGAGTTCCACTACGACGAGGTCGACGGGGGCATCCGCACCGGACTCCCGACCGCCCTGCGCACCGCCGACCCGGACGCGGTCGTCCAGCTCTGCGGTCCGGGCCCCTTCATGGACCATGTGATCAAGGAGGCCACGGCGGTCGGCTGGCGCGACGACCAACTCCGCATCGAACGGTTCGCGCCCGCCACCCCGGGCCCCGTGCGGCGCGACGCCGAAGGCTCCACCGGCGCCGAGTTCACCGTGCGGGTCGCCAGCACGGGGCAGGGCTATCCGGTACCGGGCGACCGGACCATCGCGGAGGTGCTGGCCGCCAACGGCGTCGAGGTCGCGCTCTCCTGCGAACAGGGGATGTGCGGGGCCTGCCTGACCCCGGTCCTGGCCGGCGAGCCCGACCACCGCGACGAGGTCCAGACCGCCGACGAGCGGGCCGCCAACGACCAGATCACCATCTGCTGCTCGCGGGCGAAGAGTTCCGAACTCCTGCTGGACCTCTGACCATGCCGTCCACCACCGCTCACGACAGAACCGGAAACCGCTCCATGGACGCTTCCCCTCTCGCGACGACCTTCGACGTCCGGCTCCCCACCTGGGTGCTGTCGGAGTTGGCCGACGTCCCCGAACACCTGCCCACCGACGAGGACCGGGTCCGCCTCGTCAACCGGCTCGCGGCCCGCAACCACCGCGAGGACACCGGCGGCCCGTTCGCGGCCCTGGTCGTCGTGACCGGGACCGGCCGCATCGTCTCCGCCGGAGTCAACCTGGTGCTGGACTCCGGCCTGTCCTCCACGCACGCCGAGGTCGTCGCGCTGTCACTGGCCCAGATCCGCCTCGACGCCTGGGACCTCGGCGCGTCCGGGACGCCCGAACTCGAACTCGTCGTCAACTGGCGCCCCTGCGTGATGTGCTACGGCGCGGCGATGTGGTCCGGGGTCCGCAGACTCGTCATCGGCGGTGACGGGAGCGAACTCGAAAGCCTCACCGGCTTCGACGAAGGGCCCCTGCACGAGGACTGGGTCCAGGAGTTCCTCCGCCGCGGCATCCAGGTCCACAGCAACGTCCTGCGCGAGGACGCGATCGAGGTCCTGAAGGACTACGCCGAACGCGACGACACCGTGGTCTACAACGCCCGCGGAACCCACGGCGCGCCGGCGAACGCCCCCGCCCCGAGACCGGGGCGCGGCCTCAGCTGAAGGAGTGCGGCGACAGCGCCGTGAACCACAGCAGGACGACGGTGGCCACACCCATGATCGGAGTGAGGATCTCCGTCTCCAGCTTGTTGCCGCTGTGCTTGATGATGACGATCTCGTAGCGGTTCTTCAGCGGCCACAGCCACGGGGCACCCTGTTTGGTGATGGAGTCGCCCAGCAGATGGGCCAGGCACCCCAGACCGACGGCGTACGGCAGCCAGCCCGGCGCCGAGGGGATGAACTTGGCTATCACCGCGGTGCCGATCCCGGCCATGGCGACGATCGTGCTCCAGGCGGAGAACCCGTGGCCGGGCGGGCACAGGTTGAGCGCCCGGACCGCGAGGGCCAGGAGGAAGAACGTCATGCCGAGGGTGAACGGCCGTCCCAGGTACGTCACACCGGCCCAGGTGCCCACGGTCATCAAGGCCACGAACAACAGCGAGTGGGTGGCGTGCCGGTGGCCGCCCGAGATCCAGGCCACGAAGCGGCACAGGGCCTTGGACACCGGGCCGAGGAAGTTGGCGATGGTGCCGTCGTGGTGGTCCAGGTCGGGCAGCAGCGCGGCGCCGGCGCACAGCACCGTGCCCATCAGGATCTCCTGCGGCGCGAGGTGGGCGTGCATCACCAGCGGGGGCAGGAACGGTGTGGTGGCCGCGAAGAGCAGGGCACCGCTCATCGCGTGCGAATGGCCCATCATGGTGCGTTCGTCCTCCCCGTCCGGTGCGTGCAGGTGACACGCACTCAACAACGGCGGAGACGCTACCAGCGTGTTCGACCGGGGCGGGGGGCGGACTGCGCCCGCAGCAACGGAACGCCCCGCCCGACGGGGTCCGCGGAGCTCGTGCCTCTTGTGCGGACCGCCCAGGGCGGGGCGTCGGCCGTGGTCAGCCGGCCGTTGCCAGTCGCCACAGCGGGGGGACGTGCCGGGCCGGGGCCGTCGTGCGCAGGTGGGCGCGCAGCACCGCGAACTCATCCTGGCCCAGGCCGAGTTCCTCGACGATGCGGCGCGTGGTGACGTAGGCGACCCCGCTCCGGACGGTCCGTCGCTCCCATTGCGTGAAGCGCTCCGCCAGCGCCTGCGGCGCGACCGGGCGGTCGCCGACGGCGCCTGCCGGGGTCGTCGTCGGACCCATCCGGGCCGCGCGGCCACGTTCCCGGGCGATCTCGGAGAACCCGCAGACCCGCTCGCTCGCCCGCTCCGCCTCCGCGAGCTCGGTGGTACCGGCCAACGCCCGGGCCAAGGGGTTGATTTCGAGGGCGCGCGCCAAGGGGAGCCGGTAGACGTGGGGACTGGCGGCGGTGAGCGTGACGGGGTGGGCGGAGTCCCGCGTCCCGCAGACGCCGCGGGTGCCCCGGGCCGCCGCGACCAACAAGGCGCTCGCCTCCGAGGGATGCCAGTCGAAGACGCGCTCCACCGCCAGGGTGTCGGCGGCGGTCAGGGTGTGCAGGGGCGTCCCCAACAAGGGCAGCAGCGCGGACTCGGGTACCTCGGAGTCGAGGCCCGGCCCGGCGACGTGCACCGCGGTGGCGATGCCGGTGTGCGCGCAGGCGGCCAGCGCCAGGGCGTCGCCGAGGGGGCTGCGCAGGGTGGGCTCGGTGCCGTCGGCCAGGACGTCGCCGCCGACGTCCACGACGTCGATCCGCTCCGCCCGGCAGTACGCCGCGGCTTCGGTGATCTGTTGCGCGAGTCCCACGGCCCCGCCGTAGGGGTCGAGCAGGCCCAACTCCGGCCGTAGGTCGGCGGCCAGACGGGGCAGCAGGGAACCGGCGGGCGGGCGGGGCGCCGAGGTCGGGGTGACCAGTCGCAGCGTCGGGCCGGCCGGCACGGTGCCGGTGAAGTCGGACGGCCGGCGCGGCCCCGGCACCGGGTCCACCACCAGCCGCTCCCAGGCGTACGTCAGCACCAGGGCGGGTTCGTCGGCGCCGTGGAGAGCGGCGTGCACCATCGCCGTCGTGATGGCGTCGCCGCCACCTCCGGCCGCTATGAGAAGTCGCTTCATGAACGACATGGATATCCCAATGCGGGGGCTGATACCAGGGTGTCTCGATTTCCGCCGGGACCACCCGTGGAGTTTCTTATGATCAGATATCGGCGGTATGTGCAAGATGCGGAAGCTTCCAACATCGGCCGCGGTGCGGCCGAGTAGTTCGGTGGTTCGCCCCATGTCTTCGGTGACTGGTTGTCGACCAAGCTGTCACGTGGCGCGACTGATCCGTTTGGATCCGACCCGATCTGGAAGGAAACCCCCCGGAAGTGGCAACCTCGTTACCGCTCCAGATATCCCCCTCCGTTCCCGAAGAGCCGACGACGCCCTACAAGCAGTACGTCTACGCCTACCCGCACCAGAAGGCGTACCGGCTCGGCCAAGACCGTCCGCTCCTGTCCGACCTGTGGGCCGGAGAGCGCCTCGACGCGCTCTCCCTCTACGTGCACGTGCCGTTCTGCGAGATGCGCTGCGGCTTCTGCAACCTCTTCACCCGGACCGGTGCGCCCCAGGACGTCACCCGTGGCTTCCTGGACACCCTCGAACGCCAGGCGGGCGCGACCCGTGTGGCGCTGGACGCCAACGGCACCCCCCGGTTCACCCTCGCGGCGTTCGGCGGCGGCACCCCGACGTACCTCACCGCCGACGAACTGGTCCGGCTGTGCGACATCTGCGAGAACGTCATGGGCGCGGACCTCAAGGCCGTTCCGTGGTCGGTCGAGACCTCTCCCGCCACGGCGACCGCCGACCGCATCGCCGTCCTCGCGGAACGCGGCGCCACCCGGCTCAGCATCGGCGTGCAGAGCTTCATCGACGAGGAGGCCCGGGCCGCCGTCCGCCCGCAGAAGCGCACGGAGATGGAGGCCGCGCTCGCCAGGCTCAAGGAGGCGGCCTTCCCCATCCTCAACATCGACCTCATCTACGGCATCGACGGCCAGACCGAGCAGAGCTTCCGGGTCTCGCTCGACGCGGCGCTGAGTTGGGAGCCGGAGGAGATCTACCTCTACCCCCTGTACGTCCGCCCGTTGACCGGACTGATGGCCCGGCACGACAAGAGCGGCGAACTCTGGGACGAACAGCGGCTGCGCCTGTACCGCTACGGCCGCGACCACCTGCTCGCCGCCGGCTACCGGCAGACCTCCATGCGGGTCTTCAGCCGGATCGGCACCGCCGCCGTGGACGGCGCGGACGACAGCAACATCAACGAGTACAACCAGCAGGCCGGCATGGTCGGCCTGGGGGTGGGCGCCCGGTCCTTCACGACCGATCTGCACTACACGACCGACTACGCCGTCGCGGTGCCGGAGGTCCGGCGCATCATCGACGACTACATCGCCACGCCGACCGAGCAGTTCCACCGCGCGCAGTGGTCGTTCCGCATGGACGACGACGAGCGCCGCCGGATGTTCGTCCTCGGCATGCTGTTGGAGTCGGACGGCCTGCGCGTGGAACGCTACCGCGCGCAGTTCGGCACCGTCCCGCAGGACGACTTCGGCCCCCAACTCGCCCTCCTCGCCGAGCGCGGCTGGCTGGACGACGACGGCGGAGTGCTGCGGCTGACGCCGGAGGGGACCGCCTGGGCGGACGCCATCGGCCCGCTGTTCTTCTCGTCGCGGGTGAACGAGGCCATGGCGTCCTATCGGGACCGCTGACCGGTAGGCCAGGGCCCGCGGCCCGATGAGGCTCACGTCCCCTCGCCCGCCACCGTCCGGGTGGCGGGGGGACGTGCTCCCCGCCACCCGGAGGGGCGGCCACGCCCCCTCAAGCAGTCCCCGTCATCCCCCGGTCGGCGTCCCCGGGGCGTTCACGGCGCCGGCCCGGCACCGAGACCACGACGAGCCCGCCGAGCAACAGCACCGCGCCCATCAGTGCCGGTGGGCTCAACCGCTCGCCCAACAGCGCCACCCCCAGCACCGCGGCGACCAACGGCTCCGCCAGGCTGAGCGTGCCCACCGTCGCCCCGCTGAGATGCCGGACCCCCCGCGTGAACAGCAGGTACCCCAGGGCCGTCGTGGCCAGCGCCAACCAGCCGATCAGGGCCACCGCCCGCGGTTCGGCCAGGCCGTGCGGTTGGGCGAGGACCCACGGCGAGACGAGCAGCCCCGCGCAGAACACGCTCGCCGGGGCCGCCGCCGCCGTGTCCGCCCCCCGCTCCTCCAGCCGCTTGGTCGCCGAGATGTACACCCCGAAACTGGCGCCCGCGACGATGCCGAGCAGTACGCCCATGCCGTCGGCCGGCCCGTCGCCGGTAGGAGCGAGGAGCAGCACGATGCCGCCGACCGCCCCCGCGGTGCCGCCGACCCACCGCCCGCCGAGCCGCTCACCGGCCAGCACGCGTCCGCACACCCCCGACACGACGGGGACCGTGCCGAAGGTGACGGCGGTCGCCAGGGCCGCGCCACTGCGGGCCACCGCCTCCAGGAAACATGCCTGGAAGGCCGCCGTGACGGCGATGCTCACCACCATCCAGGGCCAGGCACCACGCCGCCACAGGGACCGGATCCCCGCCCGCCGTGCGGTGAACAGCCCCAGCACGAAGCCGCCGAGCAGCATCCGGCAGGCACCGATCGCCACCGGTGACGCGCTGGTTCCGGCCAGGATCTGGGCGGGGCCCACCGTGCCCCAGAGGAAGGCGGCAGCCAGGACCGGCACCACCCCGCTCGCCACGACGGCACGCTCCACTGTGCCCGTTGCGCTCGTCACGCTCTCCCCATCCGAGGGCCGGGCAGGATCCGTGGCAAGCGCGCCGCGGCGGCACACCCGACGATTCCTGGCCCCGACGCTACGAGTTCCGCACGGCCGCACCCCATTGGGGGAAGGCACCATCTCCCCGGCGGGTGGTTGGAGATGCCCACGAACTTGCCTTCGGAAAAAGGGCGTTCACGGGCCGACGTCACGCCCACGCCGAACGCCGGCGGCCGCAGGTCGCCCGGGGTGGACGACGCCTCGACCGCCCCCGGCCAGGTACACGACAGCGAAGTCAAGGGCAGGGCTTGCGCATGTCATCCAAAAGCGGTAATAGCCGCAGAACCTCTCGGCGCATATGATCGGTGACATGACGCCCACATGGGTACCGAAGGCCACCACCGAGGCCAACGAACGCATACGCGCCTTCATGGCCGCCCGCGCCGGCCGCGCGCTCTGGCCCGAAGAGCAAGCCGAGTACGAGCAGTTGCTGACCGCCTGGGCCGACTCCCTGCACGCCGGGCCGGACCCGAGGTGAACGCGCCGCGGCGTCGGTGACCGGCGTCCACCCGGGGATCCCACGGTATGGACGAGCCGTCACGAGCGCCGGGGCCTTCGGCCGGCGGCGGCCACGCGAGTCAGGCTCTCCGCGTCGGCCGAGAAGGCCCTCCCTTGCGGCCGGTTGTCGGTGGTGTGGTGCGGGCAAGCCGCCGCCTGCCGCTGGACGGCGGGCGGACCGCACGTATTGATGTTGACGCTCGACGTGCCCGGCGAATAAATTTACGTTCGTCGTAATTTCCCCCGGTCGGGCGTACCGGGGGAGGGCGGGCGACGTCGTCCCGGGCGCGGGTGAGGCCCAAGTCCCTTACAGAGAAGACGCGTTCGCGGCCGTACGGCTCCATGGCCGATCGCCCCCACGCCAGCCCCGCCCCGCCTTCGCGGGACGACCACCCTCACCCCTCACGACGGAGGACCGTTGCTGAACGTCACTGCTGTTCCCGCGGCGCCCGGTGCCGCCCGGGCCGCCCGCGACCGCGCCGGCGCGCTGATCGCCGCCCCGCTCCCGGCCGATGCCGAGGTGCACGGCGACTGGGTCCGCGCGCCGGGTGCGCGGGGCGGTGCGGTGGTCTACGTCCACGGCGGCGGCTTCGTGCACACCATGCCCGACGCGGAGCGCGTGGTGGCCTACCGGCTGTCGCGGGCGACCGGACGGCCCGTCCTGCGGGTGGACTACCGCCTGGCGCCGGCCCACCCTTACCCCGCGGCGCTGGAGGACCTGCTCGCCGCCTGGCGGGGCGTGTTGGACCAGGGCGTGCCGGCGCACGAGGTCGTCTTCGTCGGCGAGTCGGCCGGCGCCACCCTGGTGCTCTCCGCCCTGTTGGAACTCAGGCGGACCGGGCGGGAGCAACCCGGCGCCGCCGTCGCGATCTCGCCCATCACCGACCTCGCGCTGACCGGTGCGTCACTGACCGCCAACGACGGCAAGGACGTGCTGTCCCGCGCCGTCCTGGAGACCGTCAGCAGTCAGTACCTGGGCGGCGCCGATGCCGAGGCGGCGCCGCAGTCGCCGCTGTACGGCGATCCGCGCGGACTGCCGCCCCTGCTGGTCGCCGTCGGCACCGACGAGGTCCTGTTGGACGACGCCCGCCGCTTCGCCGAGGCCGCCGACGCCGCCGGCGTGAGCGTGCGGCTGGACGCGTACGAGGACCTGCCGCACGCCTTCCACCTCTCCGAGCCCGGGGAGGTGTTCTTCGACCGGCTCGGCCGGTGGCTGGCCGACCCGGTCCGGGAGGTCACCGTCAGCGGCCCCGAGGCGGGCCCGTACGCCCTCGTGGACGGCCCCGACGGGGCCCTGTGGTTCACGCTGGTCCACCAAGGTGCGATCGGGCGTCGGGACGCGGACGGGGCCGTCACGGTCCACCCGGTCGGCGCGGGCCCGACGCTCCTCACCCAAGGGCCGGACGGCGCCCTGTGGTTCACCGAGTACGGCAGCCACCGGATCGGCCGGATCACCATGGACGGCGACGTCACCGCCTTCGCACCGCCGACCGCCGAGGGCGGGCCGTTCGGCATCGCCGCGGGACCCGACGGCGCGATGTGGTTCACGCTGTCCGCCGCCGACCGGATCGGCCGGATCACCATGGACGGCGAGATCACCGAGTACCCGGCGCCCGGCGGCTTCCCCTCCGCCCTCACCGCCGGGCCCGACGGCGCCCTGTGGTTCACCCTCAACCAAGCCGGCGCGATCGGCCGGATCACCACGGACGGGCGGACCACGACGTACCCCCTGCCGACGCCGTCCGCCGCCCCGGTGGGCCTCACCGTCGGACCGGACGGGGCCCTGTGGTTCACCGAGATCGGCGCCGGGCAGATCGGGCGGATCACGACAGACGGCGAGATCACCGAGTACCCGCTGCCCGATCGCCAGGCACGGCCGCACGCCCTCACCGCCGGCCCCGACGGCGCCGTGTGGTTCACGGAGTGGGGCGGCAACCGCGTCGGGCGCATCACCGCCGACGGTCGGATCACCGGCTACGAACTGCCCCGCGCGGCCAGCGAACCGCACGGCATCGCCCAGCACCGCGGAGCCCTGTGGTGCGCCCTGGAGACGGGTTCCCTGGCCAGGGTCGCCGTGCCCGTCGAGTAGCGCGAGCGCTCGGGGCGACTGCCGGCGCCCCGGAAGCCCGATCGGAATAATGTACGCATCCATCATCACGCGTACGTCATACCGAACGGGCGGGCGCACGAAAGAAGGGGGACGGCCATGTCTGCGTCCGAGACCGCCGGGCAGCGCGAGGACTCGATCAGGGAGCGGCTGGCCGCCAACCTCCGGCAGGTGCGGACCCACCGGGGGTGGTCGATCTCCGAACTCTCCCGGCGCTCGAAGATCGGCAAGGCGACGCTGTCGCAAGTCGAGTCCGGCACCGGCAATCCCACCATCGAGACCGTGTTCAGCCTCTCCCGCGTCCTTGAGGTGCCGATCTCGGACCTGCTCGACAGCGCCCCCGCCCGCGCGCTGACGGTGGTGCGCGCCGAGGAGGTGGAGGCGCTCAGCGGTGCGGGCGTGGACCTCCGCCCGCTGCGCCGGATCGAGTCCGGCGACGCCGTCTTCGAGGTCTACGACCAGCGGGTGCGGGCCGGTTGCCGGCAGGACTCGCTGGGACACGTGGGCACCGAGCACACCATCGTCCAGGCCGGCAGGTTGGGCGTGCGGGTGGACGGCCGCGAGGTGGAGTTGGGGCCCGGCGACTACGTGGGGTTCGACGCGACGCTGCCGCACAGCTACACCGCGGTCGGGGGTGCCGTGCACTCGGTGCTGCTGTTGCAGTACCGGGCGGACCAGCGGCTGCACCTGTCGGACCCGGTGCCCGGTCCGCGGTGCGCGGCGACGGACGCGCAGGCGGAGGCGGCGGCCCCGGGCGGGGGTGCGCCGACGGGCCAGGACCCGGAGCCGGTATGACCGTTGACACGCCCCCGGTGACCTCATAGCCTCCCTTCGTCTCGTTCGTTCTGACGAACGGAGAGGGTTCGATGAAGGGAACGCTCGGTAGCCGCGCGGTGGTGCTGGGCGCCGGAATCATCGGTGCCGCCTGTGCGCGCGAGTTGGCCTTGATGGGCTTCGACGTGCTCGTGGTCGACCGGGGTGGCGCGGCCGGGGCCACCACCGCCCACGGCGAGGGAAACGTCCTGGTCTCCGACAAGGGGCCCGGTCCGGAGCTGGAACTGGCCCGACTGTCGCGCCGGTTGTGGCCCGAGACGCTGGCCGCGCTCGCCGAACGGCACCCGCACGCGGCCCGTTCGGTGGAGTGGGACCCCAAGGGCGGCATCGTCATCGCGACCACCGACGCCGGCGCGCGGGCACTGACCCGCTTCGCCGCAGCCCAACGCGCCGCGGGGGTGCGGGCCGACGTCCTCGACGCCGGGGCGCTCGCGGCGGCCGAGCCGTTCGCCACCCGCGACCACGCCGCGGCGCTGCACTACCCCGAAGACGCCCAGGTCCAACCGGCCGCCGCGGCAACGGCGTTGCTCACCGACGCGCTCGCCGCGGGCGCGGAACTGCGGACCGGGTGCGAGGTGCTCGGCGCCGTCACCCGCGGCGCGCGGCTGACTGCCGTACGCACCGCGACCGGTCCCCTCGAAGCGGACCTGTTCGTCAACGCCGCCGGACCGTGGGCCGGCGCGCTCTCCGCGCGGCTGGGCGCACCGGTGGACGTCCGGCCCCGGCGCGGCGACGTCCTGGTCACCGCGCCACTGCCGCCGACCGTCTTCCACAAGGTCTACGACGCCGACTACGTGGCCGCGGTCGGCAGCAGCGCCGAGGCGTTGCAGACCTCGGCGGTGGTGGAGGCCACCCGCGGCGGCAGCGTCCTGCTGGGCTCGTCGCGCCGCCGGGTCGGATTCGACGACCGGTTGCGCCCCGCGGTGCTGTCCGCCGTCGCCGCCAAGGCGCTGCGCCTGTTCCCGACGCTGGCCGGCGCCATGGTCACGCGCGCCTACGGCGGGTTCCGGCCCTACGTCCCCGACCACCTGCCGGTCATCGGGGCCGATCCGCGCCTGGCCGGCCTGTGGCACGCCGGCGGCCACGAAGGCGCCGGCATCGGCCTGTCGGTGGGTACCGCGCGGCTCCTGCGCGACCTGGTGTCGGGCCGGCCGACGGAGATCGATGCGACCGCGTTCCGGGTGGCCCGGCCCGCCGTGCTGGGCCCCGTGCGCCGCCCGCCGGACGGGGCGCTCGCTCCACCGGAGGAGGGGGCGCGATGAGTCCGCGGCGCGTGCGTGCGGCGTCCGACGCCGTCGGCCGGCGGGAGGAGCCGTTGCGGATCACCGTCGACGGGGAGCCGGTGGACGGCGTCGCCGGGCAGACCATCGCCGGCGTGCTGCTCGCCGCCGGCCGGCTCGCCTGGCGCCGGGCACCGTCCGGCGCCCCGCGCGGTGTCTTCTGCGGTATCGGTGTCTGTTTCGACTGCCTGGTGACGGTCGGCGCCGAGCGGGACGTGCGTGCCTGCCGCCGCCGTGCCCGGGACGGCGACGTGGTGACCACCCAGTCGCGGGCCGCGGGCGACGGGGAGCCCCCGGACGCGTTCCGAGGAGTGGGAGAAGGCGGCGAAGTTCCGGACGGGGGTGCGTTATGACGCAGCGTCAGGTAGTGGTGATCGGGGCCGGTCCTGCCGGCATGGCCGCGGCGGAGGCCGCGTTGCGAGCCGGGGCCCGGGTCATGCTGATCGACGCGGCCGAGCATCCGGGTGGCCAGTACCACCGGATGCCCCCCGACGCCTACGCGCCGGTGCGTCCCCGGCGACTGCAACGCGACGGGCGCGCCTTCGACCGCCGCCGGAGCAGGGTCCTGGGCCATCCGCGCTGCACCTGGTGCCCGGAGACCATGGTGTGGGCCCTGGAGCGCCGGGACCCGGACGGGACGGGCGGCGCGCCGCCACCACGGGTGCACCTGCTCCACGGCCCGGCCGACGGCAGCGGGCGGCGCCGCAGCACCGTCGACCCGGACGCCCTGGTGCTGGCCGTCGGCGCCCACGACCGCGTTCTGCCGTTCCCCGGATGGGAGCTGCCCGGGGTGTTCACGGCCGGCGCGGCACAGGCACTGGCCAAGGGTGAGCGGGTGGTGGTGGGGGACCGGGTCGTGGTCGCAGGCGCCGGACCGTTCCTGCTCCCGGTGGCCGCCGCCCTCATGGAAGCGGGTACGCAGGTGCGGGCGGTCCTGGAGGCCAACGTGCCGGGGACCGTCGTGCGCGGGTGGTCGCGGCGCGGCGGAGAACTGGCCGTGCACACCGCCAGGATCCGCGAACTGTGCCGGTACGGCGGGGAGTTGGTGCGTCACCGGGTGCCGTACCGGTTCGGCCGCGCGGTCGTGGCGGCCCGCGGCGCCGGACGGGTGGAGGAGGTGGTCACCGCCCGGCTGCGCGCGGACTGGTCGGTGGTGCCGGGCAGCGAACGCAGTACAGCCGTGGACGCGCTGTGCGTCAGCCACGGCTTCAGCCCGCAGTTGGAACTGCCACTGGCCGCCGGCTGCGCCCTGCGGGGGCGGACGACGGCGTCCCCGGCGGGCGAGTTCGTCGCGGTCGACGCGGACCAACGCACCAGCGTCGCGGGGGTGTACGCGGCAGGGGAGATCACCGGGATCGCCGGCGCCCCGGCCGCGCGGGCCGAGGGTGCCGTCGCGGGCTGGATCGCCGGCGGCGGGGACCCGGGCGACGCCGCCCTGCGCCGAGTGCGACGCCATCGCGACCAGGGGCGGGCCTTCGCCGCGCGACTGGCCCGGGCCCACCCGATCGGACCGGCCTGGCCCGGGTGGCTGGCACCGCACACCGTCATCTGCCGCTGCGAGGAGACCGACTACGCCCAGCTGCGGCGCGCCGTCACCCAACCCGCCGGTGCCGCCGCCCGGGTGGCCAAGTTGGCGACCCGGGCCGGCGGCACCGGCG
>LIQL01000287.1 GCA_001418405.1 Streptomyces diastatochromogenes
CGCGCCGGCCGGCCGGCGCGCTGCCCGCCCAGCGCGGCGCGGACACCGGCGCCGGCTACGACCTGGTCCGCCAGCGCACGGTGGAGCTGGCGCTGGCCTACGAGGAGCGTCAGCGGCCCGCGGTGCTGCTGCCGACCGTGCCGTTCGTCTGGGGCTTGCGGCTCTTCCCGCGCGCCGGGGGCGCCGACGAACTCGCCCTGGACCAGGCCCTGTCGGCGGTCCCGGCCGCGGTGCGGGCCGCCCTGGGGCTGTGGCAGCTGGAGGGGCTGGACGCGGACGCGGCGCGCGCCGTCCTGGTGCGGGCCGGCGTCGCGGACCCCGACGCGGCGCAGCGGGCGGCCGGCCAGTTGGACCGGCGGACCGCCGGGACCGCGGCCCTGCTGAACTCGGGCGAGTTCGACCCCTGCACGGTCCAGGCCCGGCCGACGGACCTGTTGCGCCGTCGACAGCGGGTGCGGGCGACGGCGGTGCTGGCGGCGGTGCTGGTGGCCGGGACGGTCGCAGTGGCGGCGCTGCCCGGCGGCCGCCCCGCGGCCGGCCCCGTCCCCACCGCCGCCCAGCAGGCCCTCGACCCCGACCGGCTGCTGCGGACGCCGCACGAGCAGTGGGCGGAGACCTCCCGGGTGGACTTCACCGCCTGGCCGCCGCGCGGCCGGCAGGCCGGCGACCGGCAGCTGCTGGCGCGGGCGCTGCGGGTCTGGGCCGCGCCGCCCCCGGGCACCCGCATCGTCGCCGCGGCGGACACCTCCACCCGGCCGCCCGCCGCCCCGCCCCGGCTGCTGTACGCGGGCCTGATCGACAACGTCATGGTGGTGGTCCTCCACGACGGCGAGCGGCTGGTGCGGTACGCGGAGCCCGAAGGGGCCACGCCCACCCTGCACTTCGCCCGGGTCGACGCCGCCGACCTCACCTCCGCCGGCGGACTGGTGATCGGCCGCGGCAACGGCTGGCTGCGGTACCTGATCGCCCCCTGGGTCTCCGACGTCGGCGTCCGGGACCTGCTCGCCCCCGACGCGCCGCCGCACGGGCTGCACCTGGCCCCGGACGGCGTCACCGACCGCATCCCGCTCCCGCCGGCGGACGGTGCCCCCTGCGGGCACTGGCCGGTGGCCGAGTTCCGCTCCTCGCCGCGGATCGACGACCGGCGCTCGTTCCTGGTCACCGACCTCGGCGACCTGGCGCCGGCGCATCTGACGTACCTGCCGTCGCCCACCGTGGGCGGCCCCGGCGAGGTGACCGGCGCACCCGCGCTGCACAGCTGGGCGCGCACCGCGTGCACCCTGAGGTCGCTGCGCGGCACCGGCGTGCGGGCGGTCAACAACTGGGCCTACGCGCAGCAGGACCTCCCCGAGGGCGGCGGCACCGCCACCTGGGTCTGCAACCGCGCGGACACCTGGCGCGGGCCGGGCCGGGCCGTGGTGCAGTTCCTGCCGCCCGCCACCGGGCCGGCCGACCCCGGGAGGACCGCCGGCCGGGCGGTCGGCACCGCGGCGTGCAGTCCGTTCGGGCGCCACGTGCTCGGCGACGTCCACTGGCAGGCGAAGTCCGGGAAGTGGTACCTGCTCGCGGCGGGCAGCAGCGAGGTGGCCGGGATCGACGTGACCGGCGGGGTGCGGGCCGGCGCCGCGGCGACGACGCTGGCGGTGCCGGCCGGGCCCCAGTCCCCGGCGCAGGTCGCCGGGCGGCTGCGGGACGGCCGGAGCCTGTTGGCGCTGCGCCCGTAGGGCGGCTCCGGCGGGGGGCCGCGGACGGGGCGCGCCGGCCGCCGGCGGGTCCGTGGCGAAGCCCGGCAACCGCCCGAGGAATCCCGACAGAAGGTGTCGGGATTGGCTGTCAGGGTCACCGCGTACGACCGCACAGCAGGCAGCAGAGCGAGGAGTGACACGTGACGGCGCAGGAGAAGGCGGCGGACCGGCGGACGGCAGCGGCGGCACCCGGCGGGCGGCACCCCGCGGGCGACCTGACCGGCCGGGTGGGCCTGGTCGCCGGGGCCACCCGGGGCGCGGGACGGGCGATGGCGGTGGAACTGGGCCGGGCCGGCGCGACGGTCTACGTCACCGGCCGCACGACCCGGCACCGCACCAGCGAGGTCGGCCGGCCCTCGGAGACCATCGAGCAGACGGCGGAGCTCGTGACGGCCGCGGGCGGCACCGGGATCGCGGTACCCACCGACCACCTGGAACCGGACCGGGTCAAGGCGCTGGTCGAGCGCATCGACCGGGAGCAGGGGCGGCTGGACGTCCTCGTCAACAGCATCTGGGGCGGCGACCGGCTGATCCAGTTCGACACCAAGGTGTGGGACCTCGACCTGGCCGGCGGACTGCGGATGTTCCGGCTCGGCATCGACTCCCACATCATCACCCACCACTTCGCGCTGCCGCTGCTGATCCGGCGGCCCGGCGGACTGGTCGTCGAGGTCACCGACGGCACCGCGGAGTTCAACCGCACCTACCGCGACAGCCTCTGCTTCGACGTCACCAAGAACGTCCCGCACCGGATCGCCTTCGGACTCGCCAGCGAGCTGACGGAGTACGGCGGCACGGCGGTCTCGCTCACCCCGGGCTTCCTGCGGTCCGAGGAGATGCTGGACCACTTCGGCGTCACCGAGGAGACCTGGCGCGACGCGATCGCCCAGGAACCGCACTTCGCCATCGCCGAGTCACCGGCGCTGATCGGCCGCGCGGTACGGGCCCTGGCCGCCGACCCGGACCGGGCGCGCTGGACCGGCCGGTCGCTCTCCAGCGGCCAACTGGCGAAGGAGTACGACTTCACGGACACGGACGGCACCCGGCCCGACTGCTTCGGCTACTTCCTGGACGTGGTGATGGGCGGCAAGGACGCGGGCCCCGAGGACTACCGCGAGTCGGGGGCTGCTTCTTCCGACGGCGCGTAGAGCGCGGCGGCGCGGCGGGCGGCCACCGCGAACCGCTCCCGCAGGGCGGGGGGTTCGCACACCTCGCACTCCGGGCCGAGCCCCAACAGCTGGCCGTAGGCGACCTCCTCGGACTCCACGGCCAGGGTGACCGTCAACCACCCCCGGGCGTCCGGCCCGCCCGCGGCGGTCGCCCGCTCGACGGCCTCCCGCGCCGCGGCCGGCTCGGTGACGTACGGCAACTGCCGGACCCCGCGCGGGGAGAGCCGGACCACGACCTCCTCGCGCAGCAGCGAGCGGCGGAACTGCGCGGCCCGCTCGGCCCAGAACGCGGGCAGGTCGAACTCCGGATCGCGGACGAACCGCCCGGCGCGCACCGGGTCGGCGCCGGGCGGGCCGCTCCGCAGGTCCTCGGGCGGGACGGTCGGCTCCGCGGCGGTGAACCGGTCGACGCGGTAGACCCGGAACCCGGCCCGCTCCCCGTCGCCGTGGGGCGGCGCACCGGCCGGCGGCGACGCGGACCGCTCCGGCGCCGCCCGGGCCGCCACGTACCAGACGCCGGCCTTCAGCACGAGGCCGTACGGCTCCAGTTCACGGACCACCTCGCGGTCCCGTCGGAGGTAGCGGACGGTCAGCCGCCGGTCGTCCCAGACCGCGTCGGCGAGCACCGGCAGCAGCTCGGGCGTCTCGGGATCGTGGTACCAGCGCGGCGCGTCCAGGTGGAAGCGCTGGGCGGCGCCCGACGCGGCGTCCCGCAGCTCCGGCAGCAGCGCCGCGGAAACCTTCAGCCGGGCCGCGGAGGCGACGTCGGCCAGGCCCATCTCGCGCAGCGCGGAGGGCACTCCGGACAGGAAGAGCGCCTCCGCCTCGCTGCGGCCGAGCCCGGTCAACCGGGTGCGATAGCCGCCTATCAGGCGGTAGCCGCCGGAGCGGCCGCGGTCCGCGTAGACCGGCACGCCGGCCTCCGACAGCGACAGCACGTCCCGGGCGACGGTGCGCTCCGAGACCTCCAGCTCCCGCGCCAGCTCGCCGGCCGTCATCGACGGCCGGGACTGGAGCAGCAACACCATCTTGATCAGCCGTGCGGCACGCATGGATCCATCATGCGTGCCGGCACTGACAACGCCCCGCGGACGCGGGACGGGAGGGATCCCGTGCGAAGACCCCGGGCGCGGTGGGTGGTCTCCGCACGGGAGTTCATGGGCGGGCGGCGCCCGGTGTCGGCCGGGGCCGCCCGCGTCCCGGGGGCCCTGCGGTGCCTGAGCACCGTCGAGGGCCCGGTGTCACAGCCCGTAGCGCTCGCGGGCCTCCTTGACCGTCTCCGGCTTGACGTCCCCACGCCGGGCGAGGGCCGCCAGCGCCTGGACGACCACCGACTGCGGGTCGACGCCGAAGTGGCGGCGGGCCGCGTCACGGGTGTCGGACAGGCCGAAGCCGTCCGTCCCGATGGAGGTCCAGTCCTGCTCCACCCACGGGGCGATCTGGTCCGGTACCGCCCGCATCCAGTCGCTCACCGCGACGACCGGGCCGGGCGCACCGGCCAACGCACGGGTGACGTGCGGAACCCGGTCCTCGCCCTCCAGGCGGGCCGCGTCGCACTCCAGGGCGTCCCGGCGGAGCTCCGTCCAGGACGGCGCGGACCACACGTCCGCCGCCACGCCCCAGTCGGCGGCGAGCAGTTGCTGCGCCTCCAGGATCCAGTGGATCGCGGTGCCGGAGGCCAGCAGCTGGAGCCGCGGGACCTCGGCGCCCTCGATGGTGGTGGCCTCCTTGAAGCGGTAGAGGCCCTTGAGGATGTCCTCCTCGACGCCCTCCGGCATCGCCGGCTGCACCTTGGTCTCGTTGTAGACCGTCAGGTAGTAGAAGACGTCCTCGGCGTCCGGACCGTACATCCGGCGCAGACCCTCCTTGACGATCACCGCCACCTCGTAGGCGAACGCCGGGTCGTACGACAGCGCCGCCGGGTTGGTCGAGGCGATCAGATGGGAGTGGCCGTCGGCGTGCTGGAGGCCCTCACCGGTCAGCGTGGTGCGGCCGGCGGTGGCGCCGAGCACGAAGCCGCGGGAGAGCTGGTCGGCCATCTGCCAGAACTGGTCGCCGGTCCGCTGGAAGCCGAACATCGAGTAGAAGATGTAGAACGGGATCATCGGCTCGCCGTGCGTCGCGTACGACGTCGCGGCGGCGGTGAAGTCGGCCAGCGAACCGGCCTCGGTGATGCCCTCGTTGAGGATCTGGCCGTTCTTGGCCTCCTTGTACCAGAGCAGCTGGTCCCGGTCGACCGGGTCGTAGGTCGCGCCCTTGGGGGAGTAGAGGCCGGCGGTCGGGAAGAGCGACTCCATGCCGAAGGTGCGGGCCTCGTCCGGGACGATCGGGACCCAGCGCTTGCCGGTCTCCTTGTCCCGCATCAGGTCCTTGATCAGCCGGACGAACGCCATGGTGGTGGCGATCTCCTGGCTGCCGGAGCCCTTCTTCAGCGCGTCGAAGTTCTTGTCGGCGGGCATCGGCAGCGGCTTGGCCGCGACCTTGCGGGCCGGGGCCGGGCCGTCGAGGGCGGCGCGCCGGGTGCGCAGGTACTGCATCTCCGGCGAGTCCTCGGCCGGGCGCCAGTACGGCACCGTGTCGCCTTCCAGCGCGCTGTCCGGGATGGGGAGTTCGAGCAGGTCCCGCATGGTGCGGAACTCCGCCATCGTCAGCTTCTTCATCTGGTGGTTGGCGTTGCGGGACTCGAAGCCCGTGCCGAGGGTGTAGCCCTTGACGGTCTGCGCCAGGATCACCGTCGGCGCGCCCTTGTGCTCGGCGGCGGCCTTGTACGCGGCGTACACCTTGCGCGGCTCGTGGCCGGCGCGGGAGGTCTGGAACAGCTCCAGCAGCTTCGCGTCGGAGAGCTGCGCGCCGATCGCCTTGAGGGCGTCGCTGGCGCCGAAGAAGTGCTCGCGCAGGTAGGCGGCGTCGCGGGTGGCGTACGTCTGGAACTGCGCGTCGGGGGTCTCGCGCAGGCGCTGGATGACCGCGCCGTCGGCGTCGAGGGCGAAGATCTCGTCCCACGCCTGGCCCCACAGGGCCTTGACGACGTTCCAACCGGCGGCGCGGAACTGGGCCTCCAGCTCCTGCACGATCTTGAAGTTCGGGCGGACCGGACCGTCGAGGCGCTGCAGGTTGCAGTTGATGACGAAGGTCAGGTTGTCCAGGCCCTCGCGGCCGGCCAGCGCCAGTGCCGCGGTGGACTCCGGCTCGTCCATCTCGCCGTCGCCCAGGAAGGCCCAGACGTGCGAGTTGCTGGTGTCCTTGATGTCGCGGTGCTCCAGGTAGCGGTTGAAGCGCGCCTGGTAGATCGCGGACAGCGGGCCGAGGCCCATCGAGACGGTGGGGAACTCCCACAGCCAGGGCAGCCGCCGCGGGTGCGGGTACGAGGGCAGGCCCTCGCCGCCGGCCTCCTGGCGGAAGTGGTCGAGCTGCTCCTCCGTCAGCCGGCCTTCCAGGAAGGCGCGGGCGTAGATGCCGGGGGAGGCGTGGCCCTGGATGTAGAGCTGGTCGCCGGAGCCGTCGCCCTCCTTGCCGCGGAAGAAGTGCTGGAAGCCGGTCTCGTAGAGCCAGGCCGCCGAGGCGAAGGTGGCGATGTGGCCGCCGAGGCCCAGCTTGGAGCCGCGGGTGACCATGGCCGCCGCGTTCCAGCGGTTCCAGGCGGTGATCCGGGCCTCCAGCGCCTCGTCACCCGGGAACGCGGGCTCGGCGGAGGTCGGGATGGTGTTGACGTAGTCCGTCTCCAGCAGCGACGGCAGGTCGGTGCCTTCGGTGCGGGCGGTGTGCTCCAGGGCGCGGCGCATCAGGTATGCGGCGCGATGCGGGCCCGCTGCCTTGGCGACGGCGTCCAGCGACTCGCGCCACTCGGCCGTCTCCTCGGGGTCGCGGTCCGGGAGCTGGTCGAGCTGGCTGTACGGCAGGCGCACGGGGTCGGGCATGGGTGGCCCCTTTCCGGACGGGTGGGAATGCGAGTTCGGCAGGCATTCGGCAGGCAGGGGTGTCGCGCCCCAGTCATCGACGATAACCCTCTGATCGATGATCGATCAACGCCGATCGGAGGAAAAACCGCAGGTCGGCACGGGGTGCCGCAATGCAGGGCACCGCGTGCCAGCCCCGGAGTCCCCCTCCGTTACGCCCCGGAGCCCCTCCGGCACACCCCGGAACCGACCACCCCGGATCGCTCCTCCCGCCCGACAGGGCGAAGCGGCCCCGCACGACGCTCGACGGGGCCGCCCGACCGGGATTTCCGAGGCCGGCTAGACCCGCGGCGCGCAGCTCAGCACGTGCGCCTTCAACAGTGCCCCGATCCGCGGGTCTCGCCGTCGGAAGGCGTCCACCAGCTCCTGGTGGTCCTGGGCGTGCGAGCGCGGCTCCGGGCTGAACCAGCGGATCGACAGCGTCGTCCAGACCTCCACGCCCAGCGACTCCCAGGTGTGCAGCAGCACGGCGTTCCCGGCCGCCCGGACGATCTCCCGGTGGAAGGCCACCGTGTGCCGCACCTGGGCCTCGCCGTCACCCGCCGCGTCCGCCTCCCGCAGGGCCGCCACCTCGCGCTCCAGCGCCTCGGTGTCCTGGGCCAGCCGCCCCGCCGCCAGCTCCGCCGCCACCTGCTCCAGGCCGGCCCGGACCGGGTAGCTCTCCTTGAGGTCGTCCGCGGTGAGGTTGCGGACCCGCACGCCCTTGTTCGGCGCCGACTCGATCAGCTGGAGCGACTCCAGCTCCCGCAGCGCCTCCCGCACCGGCGTCTGGCTGACCTCCAGCTCCGCCGCGATCCGCCGCTCCACGATCCGCTCACCCGGCTGCCAGCGGCCGCTGACGATCCCCTCCAGGATGTGCTCGCGGATCTGTTCGCGCAGCGAGTGGACGACGGGCGGGGTCATGAGGTGCTCCTTCAGAGCGGGTGGGGCCGCGGGTGGTGCGGGGGCCATTATCGCCGGACGCGGGCACGCAAAAGGGTCGGCCCCGGCTCGTCGGAACGAACCGGGGCCGACCCCTTGCACAACTGCCGCTTCCCTGACGGGAGTCGGAATCAGAGACCGATCTCGGTCTCGAACTCCGCGGCCTCCAGGATCTGCTTGACCGTGGTCAGGTAGCGGGCGGCGTCCGCGCCGTCCACCAGACGGTGGTCGTAGGAGAGCGCCAGGTAGGTCATGTCGCGCACCGCGATGGTCTCGCCGAGGTCCGGGTGGTTGATGACCACCGGACGCTTGACGGTGGCACCGATGCCCAGGATGCCGACCTGGTTCGGCGGCACGATGACGGTGTCGAACAGGGCGCCGCGCGAACCGGTGTTGCTGATGGTGAAGGTCGCGCCGGACAACTCGTCCGGGGTGATCTTGTTGCCCCGGACCTTGCCCGCCAGCTCCGCCGTCTTGCGGGCGATGCCGGCGATGTTGAGGTCACCGGCACCCTTGATGACCGGGGTCATCAGGCCCTTCTCGGCGTCCACCGCGATACCGACGTTCTCGGTGTCGAAGTAGGTGATGGTGCCTTCGTCCTCGTTGATCCGGGCGTTGACGACCGGGTGGGCCTTCAGCGCCTGGACGGCGGCCTTGACGAAGAACGGCATCGGGGAGAGCTTGACGCCCTCGCGCTGCGCGAACCCGTCCTTGGCCTTGTTGCGCATCCGCATGATCGCGGTGATGTCCACCTCGACCACGGAGGTCAGCTGCGCCTGGCCGTGCAGGGCCTTCATCATGTTGTCGCCGATGACCTTGCGCATCCGCGGCATCTTGACGGTCTGACCGCGCAGCGGCGACGCCTCGATGACCGGAGCGCCGGCCTTGGCCGGGGCGGCGGCCGGCGCGGCCGGAGCCGGGACGGCGGCCTTGAGGGCCTCGGCGGCGGCGATGACGTCCTGCTTGCGGATCCGGCCACCGACGCCGGTGCCCTTGACCGTGGCGAGGTTGACGCCGTTCTCGGCCGCGAGCTTGCGGACCAGCGGGGTGACGTAGGCGCCGTCCGCCTCACCGGCCGCCGGGGCGGGGGTGACGGGGGCGGCAGCCGGAGCCGGAGCAGGAGCCGGCGCGGGGGCCGGCGCCGGCTCCTGCTCCGGCTC
>LIQL01000288.1 GCA_001418405.1 Streptomyces diastatochromogenes
GCGGGGAGAAGGGGGAGGGACGGCAGGCGTGGAAGAGTCCGCGACCGCATCCAGCGGTGAGCGCGGTCGGGCATCCCCCCACTACCCATCAAGTTCCCCCGTCTGCATCCGGCGCGAGGCGGTCCGTGTTCCGCGGTCCGACCCGCACAGGACCAAGCCCGGAAGTGCGCGACTCCGGCCTGTGACTCCTGATGCGTAAGTGCTCAACGCAGTTTCTTTCAGCGGGAGTTGACGGACAAGGGCCTTTCCGGACACCGCCTGCGGAGGTCTTGTGCGGGCCCGTTGCGGAGTCTTCCCGAAGGGCTTCCCGCTTCCCCGCAACCGGAACCGGACGGGCCGGGTGCGCACGGGTGCACGGGGGCGCCGGCACCCGCCGCCCGAACGGCGCACGACGCCGGAGTGCACGGCGGACGGCGGCCCGGTCGCCCGCACGCCCGGTCGGCCCTGCGAAATACCTCCGGCGCGCCGAGGTGCCCCTGCGGAAAAGGGGCGGCGGAGTACGTTGGCCAAAAGATCTGTGACCGTAATCACCGCCGGAGTGTGATCTCTGATTTAGGGACGCATGTCCAGCGGAGATACCCTGCGAGACGGACATGCCGCGTATCCGGACACCGTGCATACGCCTCCCCAGTGACAGCGCCGTCACGTTGCCCTTCGCGGCACGCCCATCGCAGACGAACGAACCGCGATCACTACGGCGATTCTGAGAAGACAAGGGACGGACGCGCGTGGACCTGTTCGAGTACCAGGCGAGGGACCTCTTCGCCAAGCACGGTGTACCGGTGCTGGCCGGTGAAGTCATCGACACGCCTGAGGCGGCGCGCGCGGCGACCGAGCGCCTTGGCGGCAAGTCCGTCGTCAAGGCGCAGGTGAAGGTCGGCGGCCGCGGCAAGGCCGGTGGCGTGAAGCTGGCCGCCACGCCGGACGAGGCCGTCGCCCGGGCGACGGACATCCTCGGCATGGACATCAAGGGCCACACGGTCCACAAGGTGATGATCGCCGAGACGGCTCCGGAGATCGCCGAGGAGTACTACGTCTCCTACCTCCTGGACCGCACCAACCGCACCTTCCTGGCCATGGCCTCGGTCGCGGGCGGCATGGACATCGAGGAGGTCGCCGCGACGACCCCCGAGAAGCTCGCCAAGGTCCCGGTCGACGCCAACGAGGGCGTCTCCATCGAGAAGGCCCGCGAGATCGTCGCCCTGGCGCAGTTCCCGGCCGAGGTCGCCGAGAAGGTCGCCGAGGTGCTGGTCACGCTGTGGCAGACCTTCATCAAGGAGGACGCCCTCCTCGTCGAGGTCAACCCGCTGGCCAAGGTCGCCTCCGGTGAGGTCATCGCCCTCGACGGCAAGGTCTCCCTGGACGCCAACGCCGAGTTCCGCCAGCCGGAGCACGAGGCCCTGGAGGACAAGGCCGCGGCTAACCCGCTCGAAGCCGCGGCCAAGGCCAAGGGTCTGAACTACGTCAAGCTCGACGGCCAGGTCGGCATCATCGGCAACGGCGCGGGTCTCGTCATGAGCACCCTGGACGTCGTCGCCTACGCCGGTGAGAACCACGGTGGCGTCAAGCCCGCCAACTTCCTCGACATCGGCGGCGGCGCCTCCGCCGAGGTCATGGCGAACGGCCTGGAGATCATCCTGGGCGACCCGGACGTGAAGTCCGTGTTCGTCAACGTCTTCGGCGGCATCACCGCCTGCGACGAGGTCGCCAACGGCATCGTGCAGGCCCTGGAGCTCCTCAAGTCCAAGGGCGAGAACGTCAGCAAGCCGCTGGTCGTCCGCCTCGACGGCAACAACGCCGAGCTGGGTCGCAAGATCCTCTCGGACGCCAACCACCCGCTGGTGCAGCGCGTGGACACGATGGACGGTGCGGCCGACAAGGCCGCCGAGCTGGCCGCGGCCAAGTAAGGGACGAGGACTCCAAACACCATGGCTATCTTCCTCACCAAGGACAGCAAGGTCATCGTCCAGGGGATGACCGGCGCCACCGGCATGAAGCACACCAAGCTCATGCTCGGTGACGGCACCAACATCGTCGGTGGTGTCAACCCGCGCAAGGCCGGCACCAGCGTCGACTTCGACGGCACCGAGGTCCCGGTCTTCGGCTCCGTCAAGGAAGCGATGGAGAAGACGGGCGCCAACGTCTCCGTCCTCTTCGTCCCGCCGGCCTTCGCCAAGGCCGCCGTCGTCGAGGCCATCGACGCCGAGATCCCGCTGGCCGTCGTCATCACCGAGGGCATCGCGGTGCACGACTCCGCCGCCTTCTGGGCGTACGCCAAGGCCAAGGGCAACAAGACCCGGATCATCGGCCCGAACTGCCCCGGCCTGATCACCCCCGGCCAGTCCAACGCCGGCATCATCCCGGGCGACATCACCAAGCCGGGCCGCATCGGCCTGGTGTCGAAGTCCGGCACGCTGACCTACCAGATGATGTACGAGCTGCGGGACATCGGCTTCTCGTCGGCCGTCGGCATCGGTGGCGACCCGGTCATCGGCACCACCCACATCGACGCCCTGGAGGCGTTCGAGGCGGACCCCGACACCGACCTGATCGTGATGATCGGTGAGATCGGCGGCGACGCCGAGGAGCGGGCGGCGGACTTCATCAAGGCGAACGTCACCAAGCCGGTCGTCGGCTACGTGGCGGGCTTCACCGCGCCCGAGGGCAAGACGATGGGCCACGCCGGCGCCATCGTGTCCGGCTCGTCCGGCACCGCCCAGGCGAAGAAGGAGGCCCTGGAGGCCGCGGGCGTGAAGGTCGGCAAGACGCCGTCCGAGACCGCGCTCCTGGCCCGCGAGATCCTGGGCGGCTGACCCCGCCCCGTGTCTGACGGCCGTGGGCCCGCACCCCTCCCGGGTGCGGGCCCACGGCCTGTCTGCGGGCACCCCGGCACCCGCCGGGCTCACCGGACGTCGGGGGAGAGCCGGGCACTCGGCGGCAGTGCCCGGTGCGCCGCCGCCCGGTGGCGCGGCGGGTGGTGCGACGCCCGGTGCTGCGGGCCCCGGTGCGCCTGTTGGGCCACCGGTGGCGCGGCCGCCCGCGCGGACGGCGGCACCGCCGGGCCGGACGCCGCCACGACCGGCCGCGGCGGCCGGTATCCGTCCGGCGCGGTGAACGACACCGCCAGCGCCGTCACCGCCAACAGCCCGGCCGCCCCGAACCCCGCACGGGTGGTCAGCCGGGTCCAGCGCTCCGCGTCCGCCCGGACCTCCGGCGCGGGCGGCGGCACCACCGGGCGGGACGCCGCCAGCGCGGTCAGCCGGGACCGCAGCACCGCGCCCTGCGCGTCCGGCGACAACCCCGCAAGGCCCAGCTCCGGCAGCCGCTCGGCCAGGCACTCCCGGGCGTGCGTCAGCCGCCCGGTCGCCGCCGGCGTGCTCGCCTCCACTTCCAGCGCGGTCTCGTGCAACCCCAGCCCGAGCCCGTCGTGCAGCAGCAGCGCCCGGCGGTACGGAACGGGCAGCGCCCGCACCGCCACCAGCAGCGCATGGTCCTGCGGGGCGGCCGGCGGCGGCGCGGGCGTGCCCGGCCCGGGGCGTTCGGCCGGCCGCAACCCGGGGAGCGGCCGCCGCCACGGCGCCAGCGCGTAGTCGTGGGCGGCCGCCCGCACCCAGCCCACCGGGTCCGGCGCCGCAGCCACCTCCGGCCAGCGCTGCCAGGCCGTCCGGAACGCCCGCTGCACGGCCCGCCGGGCGAGCCGGGCCCGTCCGGTGAGCACCAGCGCCTGCTGGATCAGCGGCCCGGCGTGCGCCCCGTACAGCGCGTCGAAGCGGGCCGCCGGGCTGTCGTGGGGGTCGTTGCCGGCGGTTTCTGATGCCGCGTCGGAACTCTGGTCGGGGTGTCGCCGGTCGTGCTCGCTCATACCGGAAGTCTGGAAACGTCGGGCGGGGGAACGCGCGCGACACGTCGGGCGCATGCCCGTTACGTGGCGGAATCAGGGGTTATTGGCAGCATGGCCGCGTGAGCCAGTCGACCGAACGCGGCACCACGTTGTCCTCCCACGGCCGGACCGCCGCGCGGCGGTCCTCCGCGATCGGCACCGCCGTGATCAGCGGGGTGACCGCCGCCGGCCTCGGCCTCGGCGCCCTCGCGGTCGCCGTCCTGCTCCTCTGGGTGGCCTCCCCGTACCCGGACGCCGGTCCCTCCCGGGCGCTGCACCTGGCCGCCGGACTCTGGTTCGCCGCGCACGGCGGCGGCCTGGTCCGCGAGGTGACGTCGACCGGCAGCCCGGCGCCGGTCGGCACCGTCCCGCTGCTGCTCGCCGCGCTGCCCCTCTGGCTGCTGCACCGCGCCGCCCGGGACACCCTGGCCACCGCCGCCCTCCCGGAGTCCGACGGCGATCCCGAGGCCCCCGCCGCCGGCCCGGAGGTCGCCCCGCGCACCCTGCTCGGCGCCCTGCTCGCCGGATACCTGCTGGTCGCCGCCGGTGCCCTGCTCTACACCTCGACCGGCCGGCTGACCGCCGCCCCGCTCGCCGCGCTGCTCGCCGTCCCCGGCACCGCGCTCGCCACCGTCACCGCCACCGCCTGGCACACCCTCGGACCGGACGCCGCGGCCCTGCTGCCGGACCGCGTCACCCGGGCCATGGCCACCCTGCCGGCCGCCCTGCGCACCGCGCTCACCGGCCCGCGCCTCGGCACCGCCGTCAAGGCCGGAGCCGCCGCCACCCTCGCGCTGCTCGCCGCCGGCGCCGCGCTCGCCCTGATCGGGCTGCTCCTGCACGCGGGCCGGTTCGGGGACGACCTGGGCCAGCTCGCCCCCGACTGGGTCGGCCGCAGCACGGTGCTGCTGCTCTGCCTCGCCCTGCTCCCCAACGCGGCCGTCTGGGGCGCCGCCTACGGACTGGGGCCCGGCTTCACCGTCGGCACGGGGACCGTGGTCGGCCCGCTGGGCACCTCGCCGCGTCCCGCCCTGCCGCACTTCCCGCTGCTCAGCGGCCTGCCGGAGCCGGGCCCCGGGGCCTGGCCGGTGGTGGTGCTGGCGCTGGTGGTGCCGGCGGCCGCGGTGGTGCAGCTGGCCCGGTACGCGGCCGGGGACGGCCACCGGTCGTGGCGGCGGACCGCCGGCACGGCGGCGTTGGCGGCGGGCCTGTGCGCCCTGGCGATGACGGTGCTCGCGGGACTGGCCGGCGGCGCGCTGGGGGAGCGGGCCCTGGCCTCGTTCGGCCCCAGCTGGTGGCTGACCGGCCTGGTGACGGCCGGCTGGACGGGCGTGGTCGCGGTGCCCGCGACGCTGGGGCTGCGCGCCTGGCGCCGGTCGTCCGTACACCGGGCGGCACAGGGCCGCGCCCCCGGCCGTCACCTGCCCGACCTGCCGTTCCGCCGCCGGGCTCCGCACCGCACGCCGAAGGACGCGGCCCCGCCGGAGCCGCGCCCCGCTGCCGGCCGGGCGCCGGGCCCGGAGGAGGGCGGGGACCGGGGGAACCGCGAGGGGCGGGAGACCCGGGAGCCCGCCGCCTGAGGGTCCGCGCGCAGGCGCCCGAGCGCCGCCCGTCGGCCCTTCCCGGACCGCTACTGCTGTTGCTGTTCCTGCTGGCTGAGCAGCGGTCGCAGCTGCGGCGGCAGGAGCTTCTCGCAGGACTTGCCCGCCGCCTGGGTCAGCGCGTCGTTCACGCAGCTGAAGTAGGAGCGGTAGACGATCTGGACGGTGAAGGTCGCGGCCACCATCATCAGCGCCAGCGACGCGGTCACCACACCGGCGATGGCGGCGGTGGTCTGCGGCCGGGTCCCCGGGCCCGCGGCGCCGCCAGGTCGGCCCGGCGGGGGCGGGGTGGCGGCGGTGGCCGCGCGCCCTTCCAGGGCCGCGGTGGTGTCCTTCTTCGGAGTGGCCTTGCCGCGCAGCGCGCTGATGCCCCAGTAGAGGGAGAGCGCCCCCAGCAGCAGCGCCACCTCGGGCAGGCTGAAGAGCACGAAGAAGAACGCCCACATGCCGGCGAGGAGGGCGTACCGGGCACGCCGCTGCATCGGGTCGGTGGGGTCCCAGCGCAGCCCGCCGGGGCCGCTGCCGGAGCCGCCCGGGCCGCCCGGTCCACCGGAACCGCCCTGGCCGCCGCCCTGACCGCCGCCTTGGCCACCGCCCCGGCCCGGCCGGCTGCCGAAGTCGCCGCCCTGCCGGCCCGGCTGCCGGCTGCTCCACTGGCTGCCCCACGCCGGGGGCTGCTCCTGCGGCTGCTGCTCGTCGTCGCTGCCGTCGTCGTCACCGGTGGCGCGCCCGTCGGACTGGGCCCGCGGGCGCCACTCCTGGTCGGGGGCGCCGGCCGGCGGCGGCGCGAACGGGTTGTCGTCCCGGCCCGGGCTGCCGGCGGACGGGGAATCCGGGGCGGACGACGACGTGCGCTCGCGCGGCAGGAGGACCGCCCCGGGGGAGGTGACGGGCGCGAGGCCCCACCCCGTGGTGGCTGGGATCGGGCGGAGGAGAGCCGCGCGGCGGCGTCGGTCCGGCATCTGGAGTGCGTCTTCCCCTTGTCGTGGGCGTTCGGCCGGCGGGTGGGCCGGGCGGACGGTGACCATGAACTGCGTGCGTTCTCCCGCCTGACGCTACCTCCCGCGCTCGCCCCCGTCCCGTGGGGGCCGCAGGGTGTGCCGGTATCGTTGCTGACGGTCGGCGCGTTCGTAGGGTTCCCCGGATTCGTGAAACCCCTCGCTTTGTACGACCGCACAAAATCTCGACACAGCCCCCAGCCCCGCACGACCCGGCGAGAAAGACCCCACCGTGGCCTCCTCTTCTCCTCCCGCCCGCTCCGCCCCGGCCCGCATCGTGGTACTCGTCTCCGGCTCGGGCACCAACCTCCAGGCGCTCCTCGACGCCATCGCCGACGAGGGCGCCGCGGCCTACGGGGCCGAGATCGTGGCCGTGGGCGCCGACCGCGCGGGGACCGTGGGCCTGGAGCGCGCCGAGCGGGCCGGGTTGCCGACGTTCGTGTGCCGGGTCAAGGACCACGAGGACCGGGCGGCCTGGGACGCGGCGCTCACCGAGGCGACCGCCGCGCACACCCCCGACCTGGTGGTCTCCGCCGGTTTCATGAAGATCCTCGGCAAGGAGTTCCTGGCCCGGTTCGGCGGCCGGACGATCAACACCCACCCGGCGCTGCTGCCCAGTTTCCCCGGTGCCCACGGCGTCCGCGACGCGCTCGCGTACGGCGCGAAGGTCACCGGCTGCACCGTCCACTTCGTCGACGACGGCGTCGACACCGGCCCGATCATCGCCCAGGGCGTGGTCGAGGTCCGGGAGGAGGACGACGAATCCGCGCTGCATGAGCGCATCAAGGAAGTCGAGCGATCGCTGCTCGTCGAGGTCGTGGGGCGTCTGGCCCGTCACGGCTACCGCATAGAGGGACGAAAGGTACGTATCTCGTGACCGCCACCGAAGGTACGCAGCGGCCCATCCGCCGCGCGCTGGTCAGCGTCTACGACAAGTCCGGGCTGGAGGAGCTGGCCCAGGGGCTGCACGCGGCGGGCGTCCAGCTGGTCTCGACCGGGTCGACGGCCGGGAAGATCGCCGCGGCCGGGGTGCCGGTCACCAAGGTCGAGGAGCTCACCGGCTTCCCGGAGTGCCTCGACGGCCGGGTCAAGACCCTGCACCCCAAGGTGCACGCCGGCATCCTCGCCGACCTGCGCCTCGCGGACCACCAGCAGCAGCTCGCCGACCTCGGCGTCGAGCCGTTCGACCTGGTGGTCGTCAACCTCTACCCGTTCCGGGAGACCGTCGCCTCCGGCGCCACCCCCGACGAGTGCGTCGAGCAGATCGACATCGGCGGCCCCTCGATGGTCCGCGCCGCCGCCAAGAACCATCCCTCGGTCGCCGTGGTCACCAGCCCCGAGCGCTACGCCGACGTCCTCGCCGCGGTCAACGGCGGCGGCTTCGACCTGACCGCCCGCAAGCGGCTGGCCGCCGAGGCGTTCCAGCACACCGCCGCCTACGACGTGGCCGTCGCCTCCTGGATGACCAACGTCTACGCGCCGGAGGCCGACGGGGTCGCGCTGCCCGAGTTCCTCGGCGAGACCTGGGAGCGCCGCAGCACCCTGCGCTACGGCGAGAACCCGCACCAGGCCGCGGCCCTCTACGTCGACGGCCAGCCGGGCGGCATCGCCAACGCCGAGCAGCTGCACGGCAAGGAGATGTCCTTCAACAACTACGTGGACACCGAGGCCGCCCGCCGCGCCGCCCACGACCACGACGAGCCCTGCGTCGCGATCATCAAGCACGCCAACCCGTGCGGCATCGCGATCGGCGCGGACGTCGCCGAGGCACACCGCAAGGCGCACGCCTGCGACCCGCTGTCCGCGTTCGGCGGCGTGATCGCGGTCAACCGCCCGGTGACCGTCGCGCTCGCCGAGCAGGTCGCGGAGATCTTCACCGAGGTCATCGCCGCCCCCGCCTACGAGGACGGCGCGGTCGAGATCCTCGCCCGGAAGAAGAACATCCGCGTCCTGAAGGTCGAGGGCACCCCGCACCAGCCCGGTGACCTCAAGCTGCTCTCGGGCGGCGCGGTGCTCCAGCACACCGACGTCTTCCAGGCCGAGGGCGACGACCCGGCCACCTGGACGCTGGCCACCGGCGAGGCGCTGTCCGCGGACGAGTTGGCCGAGCTCGCGTTCGCCTGGAAGGCGTGCCGCGCGGTGAAGTCCAACGCGATCCTGCTCGCCAAGGACGGTGCGTCGGTGGGCGTCGGCATGGGCCAGGTCAACCGCGTCGACTCCTGCAAGCTCGCCGTGGAGCGGGCGGGCGAGGAGCGGGCGCGCGGTTCCTACGCCGCGTCGGACGCCTTCTTCCCGTTCCCCGACGGCCCGGAGATCCTGATCGCCGCCGGCGTCAAGGCGATCGTCCAGCCCGGCGGTTCCATCCGCGACGAACTGGTCGTCGAGGCCGCGAAGAAGGCCGGCGTGACGATGTACCTCACCGGCACCCGGCACTTCTTCCACTGAGGTCCGCGCAAGCGCCGGAGGGCCGCACCCCTTGCCCGGGGTGCGGCCCTCCGCCGTTTCGTGCGCCGCGTTGTCAGTAACGCGGCCGGTTGAACCAGGCGTTGCCCTCGTCCTTGGAGACGAGGACCAGCACCAGGATGCCCAGCACGGTATGGACCAGGCCCACCGGGAAGGTGAACAAGCTCAGGATCATGCCGACGACGCAGGAGACGATGGTGGCGATGCGGACGCCCTTGCCACCGTTACCGAATTGGGCGGCCAGCGTGATCGCGGTCACCGTGAAGATCACGATGAGGACGATCACCGCGATCAGCACGCCCTTGCCGACGTTGAACGCCGACATGTCCGCGTACGGCGAGGACGAGGCTTCGTGCGACGCCTTGGTGACGCCCCCCAGCCCCATCACCGCGAGCACCAGGCCGATGATGTTCAGGCCGGCGAGAACGTACAGCATCGCCCGGGCCGCCTTGACGCCGCCCGGCATCACCGTCGGGTACGGCATCTGCGCCGCGGGCATCGGACCGCCCGGGTACGGGCCGTACGAGGCCATCGGCTGCTGCGGTTGCTGTGGCTGCATGGGCTGTTGGGGATAGCCGTAGACGGGCTGCTGGCCCGGCGGGGGGTCGTAGGGGTTCTGGTTGGGATAGCTCACGAGCCATGTCCTTCAGACGACTTGAGATGGTGTCGGATAGCGCCGCGAAGGCCCCCTGTCGCGGCTGCGAGGGGGCCTTCGCTGGCTTGTCCAGGGCTTCCGTGTGGCCCGCTGCGGCACTACTGCACGCGCACGACCACGTTGCCGATGATCTTGTCGCCGAAGGTCTGGTTCTTCTCGTCCCACAGCGGCCACAGGTAGCCGATGCCACACAGCAGGCCGTTCAGGTAGCGGCAGAGGAAGCGCACGAACGTCATGCCGAAGCCGAGCGTCTGACCGGTGGACTCCTTGATCACCTTGATGCCCACTGCCTTCTTGCCCGGAGTCTGGCCGGTGCTGCCCTCCTTGGCGATGAGGAAGATGACGGCGCCCAGCATCACCACGTAGCCCAGCACCATCACCAGGATGGCGCCGACCGGCGTGCTGTTGGAGGCCGACTGGTAGGCGTTGGAGAGGCAGTTGTAGTCACCCTGCGGGCAGCTGTTGGCGGCCGAGCTGGCCGAGCTGGCGGAGCCAGCCGCCATGACCCCACTGATGATGAACAGAATGATCGGCACCGCGGCGATGATGAGGCCGTCGATCAAGAAGGCGCCGACCCTCTGAAACCAGCTCGCGTAACCCATCGGCATCCCAGGCATCCCGGGCATCCCCATGCCCGGCATCCCCGGCTGACCGTAGGGAGCCTGCGGCTGCTGCGGGTAGCCGCCGTACTGCGGCGCGCCCTGCTGCGGCGGGACCTGGCCCTGCTGGGGGTAGCCGTACGGCTGCTGGGGCTGCTGCGGGGCGCCCTGCTGCGGGTAGCCGTAGCCCGGCTGGCCGCCCTGCGGCGGGACCGGCGGCTGCTGGCCGTACGGGCCCTGGGGGGCCTGCGGCGGCTGCTGGCCGTACGGGTTGTTCGGGTCACCAAAGCTCATGGTGCTGCTTTCCTCCGTTGGTGTCAGTGGGGGACGACGCGGCGTGACTCGGAGGAAAAACAGGTTGTTTCATGGCCCGCCCCCGACGATGCCTGCGGCACTGCGGCGTCAATCCTTCTAGGTGAGGATTCGCTCTGTCCAGTCAAGGCGGTCAGCCTTTGTGCAACCGCAATGATCATTTCCGGACAACTGCCGCCCGCGCGCCCTGATTGGAACACAGGACCCCCCATCCGGGAGGATGGGGGGTATGACTGCCCAGATTCTGGATGGCAAGGCCACCGCCGCCGCGATCAAGTCCGAGCTCACCGCCCGCGTGGAGGCGCTGAAGGCCAAGGGTGTCACCCCCGGCCTGGGCACCCTGCTGGTCGGCGACGACCCCGGCAGCCGCTGGTACGTCAACGGCAAGCACCGGGACTGCGCCCAGGTGGGCATCGCGTCCCTCCAGCGCGAACTGCCGGAGACCGCCACCCAGGAGGAGATCGAGGACGTCGTCCGGGAGCTCAACGAGAACCCGGAGTGCACCGGCTACATCGTCCAACTCCCGCTCCCCAAGGGCATCGACGCCAACCGCGTCCTGGAGCTGATGGATCCGGCCAAGGACGCCGACGGACTGCACCCGATGAGCCTGGGCCGCCTGGTCCTCGGCATCGACGGGCCGCTGCCCTGCACCCCGTACGGCATCGTCCAGTTGCTGCGCCGGCACGAGGTCGAGATCAAGGGCGCGCACGTGGTGGTCGTCGGCCGCGGCATCACCATCGGTCGCCCGATGCCGCTGGTGCTGACCCGCAAGTCGGAGAACGCCACGGTCACCCAGTGCCACACCGGCACCCGCGACCTGTCCGCGCACCTGAAGCAGGCCGACATCATCGTCGCCGCGGCCGGTGTGCCGCACATCATCAAGCCCGAGGACGTCAAGCCCGGCGCGGCCGTCCTGGACGTCGGCGTCAGCCGCGACGAGAACGGCAAGATCGTCGGCGATGTGCACCCGGGCGTCGCCGAGGTCGCCGGCTGGGTCGCCCCCAACCCGGGCGGCGTCGGCCCGATGACCCGCGCCCAGCTGCTGGTGAACGTCGTCGAGGCGGCCGAGCGCGCCGCCGGGATCACCGCCCGGAACTAGCCGGGGGCGGGCCCCGCGCCCGCCCACCCACCGGCCGGGGCGTGCGAGCCTGGAAGGGGCCGCACGGCCCGCCGGTCGCCGTCCCGCACGGCCGACGCCACACCGCACCGACCACGCCACCGTCGTGGGCACCGTCCTTGACGACGAACTCGACGACGAACTCGACCCGGAAGGGGCTGACCGCCAGACATGGCTGCCGAAGCGCACTCGGAGGGTGCGTCCGAGCCGCAGCGCACCTCGCGCCGCTTTCCGCAGCTGACCCGCGACACCGCCCGCCCCGAGGGCGGCGGCCGGGCCGCTTCGGGCGACCATCCGGCGCCGGCCCGGCAGTGGCCGCTGCTCACCGTGCTGGGCGGGGTCGCCCTCGGGTTGCTGCTGGTCGCGCTGGACGCGTTCCGGATCGGCTCGATCGTGATCGGGCTGTCGCTGTTGGCCGGCGCGGCGCTGCGGTGGGCGCTGCCCTCGGTGGGGATGCTCGCCGTCCGCTCCCGTTTCACCGACATGATCACGTACGGCGGACTGGGCTTCGTGATCGTGATCCTGGCGATGATGGTGCAGCCCAGGCCATGGATCCATCTGCCGTTGCTGGACGACATCGTCCACTTCACGGTCCGCTAGGACCGCCTTCCCGGGGCCGTTCCGGGGCCCTTGCGGCGCCGCGGCACACCGCGTGCCGCGCCGCCGCGCGCCGCTCGGCGACGTCCAGGGGCCCCGACCGCGAGCGGGCCGGCCGCTTCGGGGGCCCTTCCGGGAGGTCTTCGGGGAAGGTCTGCGACGGCGAGTTCCGGACCGCTTTCGCGGGCCGCGCAACGACCCGCGCGCGCCGGCTCGCCGGCGACGCGGTGACCACCGTCCCGACGTCGTCCGGCGGCCGTGCCGGTGCCCGCGCTCGGCCCGCGCTGCTGCCCTGGCCTGCGGGAACTCCGACGGCGCCGGCCGGTACCGGGACGCCGGGCCGCACGACGCGCCGGCGCCGGCCCGGGACCACCACCGGACGGCCCGGCGATTGGCCGGGATTCACCCTCGGTGGAAGGCCGCTGGAGAAGTGGGGGGATTGCCTTCCCGGATCGCGGGCATGCGGACCACAACCCCCCCACGGGTGTGGCACAACCGCCGGCCGCCCGCGCTCCCCCTCCAGGCGCGGGCGGCCGGCGGCCCGACCGGACCGCTCCGCCCGGCCACCCACGCGAGGCGGTCCCCCAGGCGGTCCGGCCGGGGCCCCGTGAGCGCCGGTGAGGTGTCCCACACCGGCCCGTCACGTGGGTCGGGCGGGGGTCCGATAGCCTGACGGCCGGGTCTCTCGATACCAAGAGACCTCGATAGATGGGCAGGGACACCCACCGCCACCCAAGGTGGTCCAGGGGCTTGCCCCCGGAATACCGCGCAGGAGATCGCCATGACCCGCACTCCCGTCAACGTCACCGTCACCGGCGCCGCCGGCCAGATCGGTTACGCCCTCCTCTTCCGCATCGCCTCCGGTCAGCTGCTCGGCGCGGACGTGCCGGTCAAGCTGCGCCTCCTGGAGATCCCGCAGGGCCTCAAGGCCGCCGAGGGCACCGCGATGGAGCTGGACGACTGCGCCTTCCCGCTGCTCCAGGGCATCGACATCACCGACGACCCGAACGTGGCCTTCGCCGGCGCCAACGTCGCCCTGCTCGTGGGCGCCCGCCCCCGCACCAAGGGCATGGAGCGCGGCGACCTGCTGGAGGCCAACGGCGGCATCTTCAAGCCGCAGGGCAAGGCCATCAACGACCACGCCGCGGACGACATCAAGGTCCTGGTCGTCGGCAACCCCGCCAACACCAACGCGCTGATCGCCCAGGCCGCCGCCCCGGACGTGCCGCGCGAGCGCTTCACCGCGATGACCCGCCTGGACCACAACCGCGCGCTGACCCAGCTCGCCAAGAAGACCGGCACCCCGGTGTCCGAGATCAGCCGCCTGACCATCTGGGGCAACCACTCGGCCACCCAGTACCCGGACGTCTTCCACGCCACGGTCGCCGGCAAGAACGCCGCCGAGGTCGTGAACGACGAGAAGTGGCTGGCCGACACCTTCATCCCGACCGTCGCCAAGCGCGGCGCGGCGATCATCGAGGCCCGCGGCGCGTCCTCGGCCGCCTCGGCCGCCAACGCCGCCATCGACCACGTCCACACCTGGGTCAACGGCACCGCCGACGGCGACTGGACCTCCATGGGCATCCCCTCGGACGGCTCCTACGGCGTCCCGGAGGGCCTGATCTCCTCCTTCCCCGTCACCACCAAGGACGGCACGTACGAGATCGTCCAGGGCCTGGAGATCAACGAGTTCTCCCGCACGCGCATCGACGCCTCCGTCCAGGAGCTGGTCGAGGAGCGCGACGCGGTCCGCGCGCTCGGCCTGATCTGAGGCCGGCGCCGGCACCTGCCGCACCACCCCGTCGAGCCCGTACGGTCCAACGACCGTGCGGGCTCGCCCCGTTGGGGGCCGAGCAGGTGAGGTAACGCGCTGACAGCGCGGTCCCCGCTCCTCTATGCTGCGGTCCTTTCACACGTCCGGGTGACGGTGCGCGCCGGTGGAACAGCGGCGCCGCGCCGGTGCGTTGTGACGAACACGCACTGGCACGGGCGGCAGGTACGGGGGAGGCCGATGACCAGTAACGAGGTGCCCGCGCAGCCGGGGGAGCAGGCCGCACGGCCACGGCTGCACAAGGAATCCGCGGGCGCACCGGCGCCCGCACCGCTCCCCGCCGTCCCGCCCGGGGCCAGTGAGGCCACGCGCCTGCTGTGCGCCGGCACCTACCTCGACGACGCCTTCCGCGACGCCGTCATCGACGAACTCTACGTCCACGAGGAGCGGTTCGCCGCGCCATCCCTGGGCATCGACGCGGCCCGGGTGCTGGCCCACGCCCTGCGCGCCCGCCGGCTCGAACGGGGCTGGTCGGCGGCGATCCTGCTGACCTGGGTGGTGGGCGTCGTGCTGTCCCGGGGCATGGCGTGGGGCTATGTGTTCCCGGTGCTCGCGCTGGGCCTGGGGCGTTTCGTCCACGGGCTGTCGACCGCGTGGCCGGCCCGGTTCGGCTCCTTCCTCCTGCGCTGGTACGGCCGGCTCGCGTTGGCCTTCTCCGTGCTGGCGCTGGCGGTGATCGCCTTCACCGCGTCCCTGCCCGGCTTCCTGTCGGTGCTGTCGCCGGTCGGCCTGGTCGAGTCGCTGCTTTCGGACGCCGGCCTGACCGGCTCGTCCTCCGGTGCGGCGTGGAGCGACCCGATCGGCGGCGCCGACAGCCCGGCCATGGGCTTGGCCTCGCTCTTCGCGGTCTGGGCGGCGCTGCTGGTGCCGGTGGCGGTGGCGGTGCTCGTCATGCTCCAGCGGGGCCAGTTCGCCCGGGTGCTCGCCCACGAGCTGTCCCGGGAGGACTTCCCCGACGTGGTGTCCGACCCGGCCGAGCGGGCCGAGGGCCTCCGCTTCCAGCGGCTGCGCGACCGGGTGCGCATCGAGCAGCACGGGCCGCTGGTGATGTACCGCCCCGGCGATCCGTTCTGCGGTGCGGGGGAGCCGTTCAAGCCCTGGTCGCTGTCGGTGGAGTTGGTCCCGCGGGCCGACGGCACCGCGGTGCCGTTGGACAACGGCGAGATCCTCGCCCGGATCGTCCCGCTGGTCGAGGCGCTGCGGGTGCCGTCCGGTTCGCCGGCGGCGGCTGGCGCGGTCCGCGACCGGCTGCGCGCCCTCGAAGTCGACCAGTGCGTCTTCCTGCCCGTCGACGGCCTGGCGACCCGGGCCGCCGCGCCGTACGACCCCGCCGCCTTCGAGGCGCACCGGGCCGCCGCCCTGGAGGAGGGCGGCGAGACCCGCCGGCACTTCCTGCGGATCAGGGTCGGCGGGTGGCACGAGGGCGTGGTCACCACCGTCTTCGTCCGGGTCCACACCCAGGGCGGCATGCTGATGATGGAGGTCGCCCCGCACGTGCTGTGGCCGCTGCGGTCGCGTTTCCAGGACGCCGACCGCATCGCCCACCAGTACCGGCACCACCACCACTTCGGCAAGGCGGTGTGGGCGCTGACCCACAGCCCCCGCGCCGCGGTCGAGGCGCTGCTCACCCTGGGGCGCGCCGTGGGCGGCGGCTGGGGCTCGGCCACCGAGGGCCACGGCGCCGCCCTCCCGGAGGGCCCCGCCGCCGCGGTCCGGGAGCTGGGCTCCGACGACGAGGCGTCGCTGTTCCAGCACATGGACGTGGCCCGCTACCTCAAGACCGTCCAACAGCGGGTGGCGGCCGGGGTGAAGAGCGCCCTGCACGAAGCGGGTTACCAGACCGCCGAGTTCGAGCAGCGGATCGTGCACGTCGCGGACGGCGGGGTCTACGTCGAGTCCGCCCAGGGCGCCGTCGGCATCGGCGACCACAACACCCTCACCCACAACGGCGATCCCGCTCCCAAGAGCGACTCCGCATCCCCGAAGGGCAGGTCCTGACGTGACGTCACATGACGCATCCGGCAAGGGCATCCACATCGGCAGCGTCCAGGGCGCCTTCGCCATCGGCGACCACAACACCGTCACCCACAACGCCGGCGGGCAGGGCGCACCCGCCGTCGACCCGGCGCACGAGGAACTCCTCCGGGCGGTCCGCACCCTGCGCGAGGACCTCGCCCGGGCCGTGGAGACCCCCGAGGTCCAAGCGCTGACCACCGAACTCGCCGACACCGAGGAGGAGATCACCGGCACCGGCGCCGCCGCCCCCGGCCGGCTGGCGCGGCTGCGCGGCGCGCTGTCGGACGCCGGTGCGGTGGTGGGCCTGCTGGCGTCCGGTGCGGCCGTGGTCCAGGCGGTCGCCGCGCTCGTGGGGGGCTGAGCCGCAGTGCCCGAAAGCCCGCGCTGGAACCCGGACACCCAGTCCTGGGAGACCGGCCCCCCGCGTCCCGTCCGCCCCTACAC
>LIQL01000289.1:0-311 GCA_001418405.1 Streptomyces diastatochromogenes
GGTGACCGGGTGGTGGGCGGCGGCCCGGTCGTCCTTAGCGTCGGCGGGTTCCTCGGCGACCCGGGCGCCGCAGCCGGTGAGGGCGAGGGCCAGGGCGGTGAGCAGGGCGGCCGGGCGGACGCGGCGGCGGGTGGCGGTCGGGGCGGTCGGCATGGGGGTCCTCGGGGTGCTCAGGAGGCGGGCAGGCGGTCGAACAGCAGCTGGACGGCGCCGGTTTCGGGGTGGTGCACGCGGTGCGCGCGGACGCCGAAGACCTCGGCCAGCAGCTCGGCGGTGAGCACGTCGTGCGGTGGGCCGGCGGCGACGATCCG
>LIQL01000289.1:389-7550 GCA_001418405.1 Streptomyces diastatochromogenes
GTGGTTGGTGGGTTCGTCGAGGACCAGCACCCGCGGTTCCTGGGCGAGCGCGCGGGCCAGCAGCACCCGTTGCTTCTCGCCGCCGGACAGGGCCAGGAAGCCGCGCTCGGCGAGGTGCGCGGCGCCCACCCGGTCCAGCGCCCGGGCGCAGACCTCGCGGTCGGCGGCGCTGGCCCGGCCGGAGCCGCGCTGGTGCGGCAGCCGCCCCATCGCGACGACCTCGGCGGCGGTGAAGTCGAAGTCGGTGCCGGCCTCTTGGGGCAGCGCGGCCAGCAGCCGGGCGGCCTCCCGGGCGGGCAGTGCGTGCAGGTCGGTGCCGTCCAGCCGGACCGCGCCGGCGGCCGGGCGCAGGGCGCGGTAGACGCAGCGCAACAGGGTGGACTTGCCGCTGCCGTTGGGGCCGACGAGTCCGATGAGCCGTCCGCTGTCGGCGGTCAGGTCGATGTCGTGGACGAGCCGCCGCCCGGCCACCGCCACCGACACCCCGGTGAGGTCGAGTCGCATCAGGCACCGCCTCCGAAGGTGTAGCCGCGCCGCCGCATCAGCAGCACGAAGCAGGGCACGCCGATCACCGCGGTGATCACTCCGACGGGCAGTTCCACCGGTGCCATCAGCACCCGGGAGAGCAGGTCCACCCAGACCAGCAGCACCGCGCCCACCAGTGGGGCGACGGCCAGCACCCGGCGGTGGTCGNNGCCGCTGACCGCGACCACCGCGCCGGTGGCCGCGGCGGCCACCACGAACAGTTCCCGGCGCAGCCGCTCGGGGTCCACGCCCAGCGCGGCGGCGGTCTCGTCGCCCATGGCCAGGGCGTTCAACCGGCCGGCGGAGAGCAGGAGGTGGGCGAGGGCCCCGGCGACGGCCAGCGCGGCGATCGGCACCGAGCCCCAGCCGGCCCCGCTGAGGCTGCCGAGCAGCCACATCATCGCCGAGCGGGCCGCCTCGCCGCGGTCGGCGGTGAACACCATCAAGGTGGTGAGGGCGGAGAAGCCGTAGTACATCGCGGTGCCGGTCAGCACCAGCCGCATCGGGGTGAGCCCGTGGGCGGTCCGGGCGGCCGCGTACACCAGGGCCATGGCGAGCAGGGCGGAGAGGAAGGCCGAGACCGACAGCGCCCAGACGCCGAGCGCGCCGAGCGCCCCGAAGAGCAGGACGGCGTTGGCGCCGACCGCCGCGCCGGAGGATATGCCGAGCACGAACGGGTCGGCGAGGGCGTTGCGGACCAGGGCCTGGACGGCGACGCCGATGGCGGAGAGCCCGGCGCCGACCACGGCGGCGAGCACCGCGCGGGGAAAGCGCAGCTCCCACACGATGGTGTAGGCGGCGACCTCGTCGGGTCGGATGGTGCCGCCGGTCAGGCCGGCGCCGAGGTGGCGCAGGACCTGCGGCCAGCCGATGCCGGCGGCGCCGAGGCCGGTCCCGCACAGCAGGGAGCCGAGCAGGGCGACGGCGAGCACGGTGGCCAGGGGAAGGGTGCGGGCGGGACGTGCCAAGGGTGGTCAGACCTTCGGCTCGGGCCGGGTGCGCGGGGGTCCCCCTGCTGCTTGAGAGCTTGGGGGCGGAAAGGAGCGGTGGGCCCCGGGCCGGGCACCTCCCGGCCGATGCCGGAAGCGGCCCCACGCGGCATCCCCTCGCAGTCCACGGCGAGTTGGTGAGGATCCGGCGCCGCCGCGGGTGATCGGGCTCGCGGAACGGGCCCCTGCGCGGGGCGTCCGCCTACCGTTGCGGGTCAGCGCCGGACTCTCACCGGACTTCCCCCGCGGGGCGCGTCATGGAGTTGTGCGGCGGGCCGGGCGGTCCGCCGGGCTGGGGCCGGAGCCCCTGGCCGGGCGGGCTCAGCCCTCGTAGGGCGTGCCGTCCGGGCGGAAGAACGACACGCCGTCCGGCATGTCGTCGGGCAGGCTCTCGGCCCACTCCTTGAGGTCGGCGACCTTCTTCAGCTGCGCGGACATGTAGGGGCGCAGCGGGACCTCGGGGGTGGCCTTCTCGCCGACCCACATCAGGTCGCCCTTGACGTAGCCGTAGAGCCGCTTGCCGCCGCTGTACGGGCCGGCCGCCGCGGTCCGCGCGATGGCGTCGGTGGCCAGGTCGATCTGCGGCTTCTGGTCGGCCAGCTCGCCGTACCAGATCTCGACGACGCCCTGGTCGCGGGTCATCACGACCTCGACCTTGCGGTCCCCGTCGACCCGCCAGAAGCCGGTCTCCGTCTCCAGCGGGCGGACCTGCTTGCCCTCGCTGTCGAGCACCCAGGTGTGCGAGGTGTATTCGAGGAAGTCACGGCCGTCGTGGGTGAAGACGACTTCCTGGCCGAAGTTGCACTTCTCGGCGCCGGGGAAGTCGAAGACGCCCGCGCCCTCCCAGCGGCCGAGGAGGAAGGCGAGCGGCACCAGCGACGGGTTCAGGTCGGACGGGATCTCGATCATGAGCTCAGGCGATCTGTAGTGCTCCGGAGGCGACGCGCGAAGCGCTCCTGCGAAGGGCGGCGGGAGACGGTAAGGCTGGCGGTCAGCGCTGGCCCTGGTACAGCTTCTTCCAGGTCAGCCCGGCGAACGCGATCACGCCGACGGCGACCAGAACCAGCAGGGTGGTGAAGAATGCCTCAAGCACGAGCGCGCTCCTTGGGCGGAGGTGAGGTGGTTACGGACCGCCTGAGAGTCTAGTCGGCGCCCCGGGCGCCGGCGCTGTGAGGTCCGCCGCGGCGGTGCGTCCGGTCGCCGGACTCCCGCAGGGCGTGCACGGCCGGGCCGCCCGACCGCGCCTACGCTTGGCCCATGGCGAAGAAGCTGGTGATCAAGGTGACGGCGGGCGCCGACGCGCCCGAACGGTGCTCGCAGGCGTTCACGGTGGCGGCGGTGGCGGTGGCCAGCGGCGTCGAGGTGTCGCTGTGGCTGACCGGGGAGTCGGTGTGGTTCGCGCTGCCGGGCCGGGCGGCGGAGTTCGAGTTGCCGCACGCGGCTCCGCTGCCGGAGCTGATCGAGGGGATCCGCGCGGGCGGCGGGGCGATCACGGTGTGCACGCAGTGCGCGGCGCGCCGCGGGATCGAGGAGAAGGACCTGATCGAGGGGGCGGGCATCGCCGGCTCCCAGCTGTTCGTGAGCGAGATCATGCCGGACGGCGTGCAGGCGCTCGTCTACTGAGGAGGCGGGCCCGCGGTGCGGGCCGGGGCGCGCGGGCGGGCGGTCAGCGCCGGCGACGGTCGTCGTCGTCGCGGTCGTCCAGCTCGCGCCACCAGCGGTCGGACTCCGGGTCGCCGGACTCGTCCCACCAGCGTTCGCCCGGCTCCCGGCGGTTGCCGACGACCGCCGCGACCGGCGGGATGACCATGGCGACGACGCACATCGCCACCGCGGCCGGTACCGACCACAGCCGCACCACGCTCCACGCCAGCACGAACAGCACCAGGCACACGCCCATGAGGACGAAGTACTGGCGGTGCCGGCGCTGCGGCGGGGTGGGGTGGTGGTGCGCATGCGCGTGCATAAGTCCACGGTAAGTCCGTGGCGCCCCGGAAAGAAGCCCGGTGGGAGGGCCCGTACGGGTCCCGCGCCGCACCGGGACGGCACGGAGGGCCGCACCCCTTAAGCCAAGGCGTCCAAACCCCTGGGGTGCGGCCCTCCGGCCGGACGGACCCGGGTCGCGGGTCCGCGTCACGCGTGCCGTCAGACGGCGATGGCGACCTCCGCCAGTCCGCCCTTCTGGGCGACGACCGTACGGTCCGCGGTGCCGCCCGGGACGAGCGCACGCACGGTCCAGGTGCCCTCGGCCGCGTAGAAGCGGAACTGTCCGGTCGCGGAGGTGGGAACCTCGGCGGTGAACTCGCCGGTGCTGTCCAGCAGGCGGACGTAACCGGTGACGGGCTCGCCGTCGCGGGTCACGCTGCCCTGGATGGTGGTCTCACCGGGCTTGATGGTCGAGGCGTCCGGGCCGCCGGCCTGTGCTCCACACATAGGGGTACTTCCTTGAGGGGTAGAGAGGGGGCTCTCGGGGTTACTTGTTGGCGCCGAGCTCGATCGGGACGCCGACCAGCGAGCCGTACTCGGTCCAGGAACCGTCGTAGTTCTTGACGTTGCTCTGGCCGAGCAGCTCGTGCAGCACGAACCAGGTCAGCGCGGAGCGCTCGCCGATCCGGCAGTAGGCGATGGTGTCCTTCGCCAGGTCGACGGACTCCTGCTCGTAGAGGGCGGTGAGCTCGTCGTCCGACTTGAAGGTGCCGTCGTCGTTGGCGTTCTTCGACCACGGGATGTTGCGGGCGCTGGGCACGTGGCCGGGGCGCTGCGACTGCTCCTGCGGGAGGTGGGCAGGGGCCAGCAGCTTGCCGCTGAACTCGTCGGGGGAGCGGACGTCGACCAGGTTCTTGGCGCCGATCGCGGCGACGACGTCGTCGCGGAAGGCACGGATGGAGGTGTCCTGCGCCTTGGCCTTGTACGCGGTGGCGGCGCGGGCGGGGACCTCGGAGCCGTCGACCAGGTCGCGGGAGTCCAGCTCCCACTTCTTGCGGCCGCCGTCGAGCAGCTTGACGCCCTCGTGGCCGTAGAGCTTGAAGTACCAGTACGCGTAGGCGGCGAACCAGTTGTTGTTGCCGCCGTAGAGGACGACGGTGTCGTCGTTGCCGATGCCCTTCGCCGAGAGGAGCTTCTCGAAGCCCTCCTGGTCGACGAAGTCGCGGCGGACCGGGTCCTGGAGGTCCTGCTTCCAGTCGATCCGGACGGCGTTCTTGATGTGGTTCTTGTCGTAGGCCGAGGTGTCCTCGTCGACCTCGACGATGACGACCTTCGGGTCGTCCAGGTGTGCCTCGACCCAGTCGGCGTCTACCAGGACGTCGCTACGGCTCATGTTGTTCTCTCCTCCGGGGCAGTTGCGGGGGCGGCTTCGAGGGGTGCACGGGCGTCCCCCGGGCCTTCCGGCCAGGGGTACCCCCGATCGGCGCGGCACGGTCAGGGCGGGCGGCGCTGTTGCGGGGATTGCGTGAGGACGGCCGTGAGGGCGGCCGGCCGGGGCGGTGGAATCCCGGCTCCTGGGGAGCGCGGGGAGGGTGCCAACGGCCCGTCAGGCAGGGCGACAGAGCATGGCGGCGACGCGGCACAGGTCGACTGCCCGCCGCTTCGTCAGTACCGCTTGTCCCCGTGGACGGAGACCGCTCAATGCGCTCTGCATGGCTCCGATCGTAGGGACGGAGGGCGCGGCATGTCACCGGTGTGTCAAATGCCGAGATGTGATTGTCCGCGATGTGGGATACGCGCCGCGGAGGAGCAGGCGCGCGCCGCCCGTGGGGGCGCCGCCGCAGGTGGGGGGTCTGGCGTACGGACTTCGGTGTCTCAGGGTGTGGACGGGTGGCGGTCCGGTGGGGCGGTGCGCCACCCGTCGGGGCAGGTCAGCCGGTCAGCTTCACGTCGGTGCCGGAGGCGGCGACCGTGATGCCCTGCGCGGTCGTGGTGACCTTGTCCAGCTTCAGGCTGCCCGGCAGCTGGTCCAGCTTCCAACCGTGGTCGGTCTGGGCGCGCAGCTTGCTCTCGCAGCCGGGCAGCGCGCGGCACATCCCGGGGATGCTGTCGGCCCGCACCTGCACGGTGTCGCCGTGGACGACCTCGATCGTGCCGGTGACGTCGAACGAGCTGAGCAGCGGGATGTTCGGGGAGATCTTGACCTGCGGGCGGCCGTTCTTCTCGCCGCCGTAGGAGATCTTGACCCCGCCGCCGGCCGCGTTGGTCATGTCCGCGTAGCTGATCTCCGCGGTGGCGGTGGCCGAGGCGGCGCTCTTGATGGAGGTGTAGTCGCTCGTCAGTTCCACGTCGCGGAACTGCGCCGAGAGGTGCTTGAGGGTCAGCGTCCGCCCCTCGGAACGGGCCGCCACGTGGTCGAGGTCGGCGTCGACCTCGTCGAGGTTCCGCCCGGCGACCTGGGTCAGGAACGGGAAGCCCTTGATGGAGACCTCGGGCGTCGAGGTGATCCCCTGCATGCTGCGGAGCTTGTCCGCGGCCTTGCCCTCGGCGAAATTCACCGCGAAGCGGTCCGCCGCCACGAACAGCCCGCCGAATATGACGACGAGCACCAGCAGCACCTTGAGTGCGCGCATCGATCCACAACCCCCACTTGTGACCGTCCGGGCCGGGGCCCGCCCCGGTCGATTCGTCCAGATCCGGTACGCACGGGCCCCCAGCCCGCGCTCCGGGAACCCTAGACGACCCGTTCGGCGGAACGGGAGCGGCGGCCGTACCGAGCGCAGAACCTCGCGCTCGATGCGGCCGCCGCGGCGCCGTGTGCCGGACCCGTGGGCCGGGGCTACCCCAGGGCCCGTCCCAGGACGTAGACCGCCGGGGCGGCCAGGGCCAGCGGCAGGGCGACGCCCGCCGTCATGTGCACGAAGCGGGAGGGGTAGTCGTAGCTGGCCACCCGCAGGCCGACCAGGGCGCAGCCGCCGGCGACCAGGCCGAGCAGCGCGCCGGTGGTCCCCATGCCGGTCAGCTGGCCGGCCGCGATGCCCGCGCCGGCGCCGGCCAGCAGGCCGAGCACCAGGGAGAGCGGGCCGGGCAGCGGCAGTGCGCGGGCCAGCGTCGCCAGTGCGACCGCGGCCGCGCCGACCACCACCGCGTCCGGATCGGCGGCCAGGTGCCCGGCGGCGAGCACCGCCAGCGCGGACGAGGCCAGGCCCGCGGTGAGCGCGTACATCCGCTCGTCGGCGCTGCCGCGGTTGCGCAGTTGGAGGACGATCACCAGCAGGCACCACACGCCGAGCGTGCCGATGGCGACCAGCGGCGCGTCCTCGTGCGGGGTGGCGAGCAGTCCGGCGTCGGTGGCCAGGCCGCCCAGGAAGGCCAGGGCGATGCCCTGACGGGCCGGCCACATGCCGTTCAGCCGGAACCAGCCGGCGGCGGTGACGGCCTGGAGCAGCACCACCGGGACCACCAGGAGCGGGCGGGCGACCGGCGCGGCCAGCGCCAGCAGCAGGGCGAGCAGTGCGGTCAGCGCGGCCGGCTGGATGCCGGGCGGGATGATCGGCGAACGGCCCTCGGCGCGGGCGAGCTGGTTCGGCTTGAGGGGCGCGGCGGGGGCCGGCTCGACGGGCGCCGGTTCGGCGGTGGCGGTGACGCCGTGCGCGGGCCCGTAGGCGCCCTGCTGCGCGCCCGGGGGGACGCCGTAGGGGGCGGCGTCCTGGTGCGGGGC
>LIQL01000029.1 GCA_001418405.1 Streptomyces diastatochromogenes
ACGAAGGAGCGGGTTCGGGCGGCCGGGGGGTGCGCCCGAACCCGCTCCTTCGTGCGTGCCGGGAGCGTCCCGCCGCGCGGCGGGAGGCGCGTCAGCGCCGGGCCGCGGCCCGCGCCGGATCGTCCCCCGCGCCCGCGACCCCGTGCGCACCGGACGGCGCGCCCTCGCGCGCCGCCGCTATCCGGGTCAGCGCCTCCGGCTTGGCGCACGGGTGGGCGCCGAGCGCGGTGTGCCGGGCCACGATCGTCCGCTCGTTGCGCAGCAGCCGCAGCCCCCGCCGCACCAGGTACACCGCGGGCTTGCGGCCCTCGCGCAGGTCCCGGGCCAGCCGCCGCCGGAAGGTGGTGGCGGGCCGCCCGCGCAGGCACAGCGCGTCGGCCAGCAGCCCCGCCGCCCGGCACCGGTCGATGACGTCGGCGGCGAAGATGCCCTCCGCGATGAACAGCGGCGCCCCGTCCAGGGCCAGGCCCGTGGCGCCGGTCCGGGAGCTGGTCGCGATGTCGTACACCGGGACCGCGGTGCGGCCGGTGCGGCACAGTTCCTCGATGGCGGCGACCGCGGTGTCCGCGTCCCAGGAGAGCGGCGAGTCCCAGTCCGCGCCGCCGCCGTCCGGCAACTGCGGGAGCGAGGGGTCCGTGCACTCCTTGTAGAAGTCGTCGAGGTTGAGGACGGGCAGACCGGACAGGGCGGCCAGGGACGTCTTCCCGGAGCCGGAGGGGCCGGTCAGCAAGAGGACGCGGGCGCGCGGCCGGGCGGGCGAATGGGAGTTCACGGGCACTCATTGTCGGGCATTGCGCCGTGGGGGGTACCCCTGGCGCGCGAGGTGGAACGCCCGGCCACCCCTCAACTACGCTTCGCAGTCAATCGGTTACGCGGAGGGTTCGTGAGGCGTCCGCGCGACCGGTGGCACCACCGCGATTCCGCTCCGCTCCGATCCACAGGCAGGTGGCTCACATGCCCTCCCACGCACGTCCCAAGACCAGCCGCGTCCCCCGCGGCCTGTTGCGCGCCGGTTTGGTGGTCTCCGCGGCCGGCGTCGCGCTCACGGGCGGCGCGGCGGTGGCGGGCGCGGCCGCCCCCGCGGCCGGCGACACGGCCCCGCAACGGACCTCGGACGAAGGGCTGGTGGGGCAGGCGCTGACGCGCTCGGTGACGGGCTCCACCGGCCGCGGCCTCGGCCCCGTCAAGGACCTCAAGCTGGACCCGATGGCCAACACCGGCGTCGATCCCCTGGCGAACGGCCTCGGTACCCAGGTCGCGGACTTCAAGCCGGTGAGCACCACGCAGGTGACGGACCCGGTGACCAAGGGCGGTTCGCTGCGGGACCTGCCGGTGACCGGCACGGCGATGCGGCTGCTGCCCGGCTGATCGGCCGGCCCCGCCCCGCAACGCGACGGCGCGGGACCCCGCCCACCAGGGGCCGGGTCCCGCGCCGTTCGTCCGTGCCGGCCCCGGGGCGGAGCCGGCACGGCTGCGGATCAGACGCCCATCGGGTGCCACACCGTCTTGGTCTCCAGGAAGGACAGCAGCCGGTCGGTGCCCGGGTCGGCGGTCCAGTCCGTGGCCCGCGGGCGCAGCACCCGCTTGAGGTTGTCCGCCGCCGCGGTCTCCAGCTCCGTCGCCAGTGCGGCGTCGGCACCGGCCAGGTCCAGGGCGTTGACGTCCTGGTGGGCGGCGAGCGGAGCGGACAGTTCCGCGGTCCGGCCCGAGAGGAGGTTGACCACCCCGCCCGGCAGGTCGGAGGTGGCCAGCACCTCCGCCAGGGACAGCGCCGGCAGCGGGGCCCGCTCCGCGGCCACGACCACGGCGGTGTTGCCCGTGACGATCACCGGGGCGAGCACCGAGACCAGACCCAGGAACGACGACTCCTGCGGCGCCACCACGGCCACCACGCCGGTCGGCTCCGGGGCGGAGAGGTTGAAGTACGGGCCCGCCACCGGGTTCGACGACCCGGCGATCTGGGCGACCTTGTCGGACCAGCCCGCGTACCAGACCCAGCGGTCGACCGCCGCGTCCACCTGCGCCGCGGCCTTGGCCTTCGAGAGCCCCTCGGCGTCCGCCACCTCGGCGACGAACTGGTCCCGGCGGCCCTCCAGCATCTCCGCGACGCGGTACAGGATCTGGCCCCGGTTGTACGCCGTCGCGCCCGACCAGCCGCCGAACGCCTTGCGGGCGGCGACCACCGCGTCCCGTGCGTCCTTGCGGGAGGCCAGCGGGGCGTTGGCCAGCCAGCTGCCCTTTGCGTCGGTCACCTCGTACACCCGCCCGCTCTCGGACCGGGGGAACTTGCCCCCGACGTACAGCTTGTAGGTCTTGAAGACAGCCAGCCGCTCAGACATTGAGGTACGCCTCCAGACCGTGCCGGCCGCCCTCGCGGCCGAAGCCCGACTCCTTGTAGCCGCCGAACGGCGAGGTCGGGTCGAACTTGTTGAACGTGTTGGACCAGATGACGCCGGCCCGCAGCTTGCTCGCCATCCACAGCATGCGCGAGCCCTTCTCGGTCCAGATGCCCGCCGACAGGCCGTAGGGCGTGTTGTTGGCCTTGGCCACCGCCTCCTCCGGCGTGCGGAAGGTCAGCACGGACAGCACCGGGCCGAAGACCTCCTCGCGGGCGATCCGGTGGGCCTGGGTGACGCCGGTGAACAGCGTCGGCGCGAACCAGTAGCCGGCGCCGGGCAGTTCGCACGCCGGGGCCCAGCGCTCGGCGCCCTCGGCCTCGCCCGCGTCGGCCAGCTCGGTGATCCGGGCCAGCTGCTCGGCGGAGTTGATCGCGCCGATGTCGGTGTTCTTGTCCAGCGGGTCGCCGACCCGCAGGGTGGCCATCCGCCGCTTGAGCGCGTCCAGCAGCTCGTCCTGGACCGACTCCTGGACCAGCAGCCGGGAACCCGCGCAGCACACGTGCCCCTGGTTGAAGAAGATCCCGTTGACGATCCCCTCGACGGCCTGGTCGATCGGGGCGTCGTCGAAGACGATGTTGGCCGCCTTGCCGCCCAGTTCGAGGGTGAGCTTCTTGTCCGTGCCGGCGACCGTACGGGCGATCGCCTTGCCCACCTCGGTGGAGCCGGTGAACGCGACCTTGTCGATGCCCGGGTGGGCCACCAGCGCCGCGCCGGTCGAGCCGTCACCGGTGACGATGTTGACGACGCCCTTGGGCAGCCCGGCCTGGCGGCAGATGTCCGCGAAGAACAGCGCGGACAGCGGGGTGGTCTCGGCCGGCTTGAGGACGACGGTGTTGCCGCAGGCCAGCGCCGGCGCGACCTTCCACGCCAGCATCAGCAGCGGGAAGTTCCACGGGATGACCTGGCCGGCCACGCCCAGCGGGCGCGGGTTCGGGCCGAGGCCCGCGTGGTCGAGCTTGTCCGCCCAGCCCGCGTAGTAGAAGAAGTGCGCGGCCACCAGCGGCAGGTCGGCGTCCCGCGCCTCGCGGATCGGCTTGCCGTTGTCCAGGGTCTCCAGGACGGCCAGCTCGCGCGAGCGCTCCTGGATGATCCGGGCGATCCGGAAGAGGTACTTGGCGCGCTCGGCGCCCGGCAGCGCCGACCACTTCTCGAACGCCGCGCGGGCCGCCTTGACCGCGCGGTCGACGTCGTCGGCGGTGCCCTGGGTGTACTCGGCCAGCACCTCTTCGGTGGCGGGCGAGACGGTCTTGCGCAGGCCGCCGCCCGCGCCCTCGGTGAACTCGCCGTCGATGAACAGCCCGTAGGAGGACGCGAGGTCCACCACGGCGCGCGACTCGGGCGCCGGTGCGTAGTCAAAGGTCATGGTCAGTCCACCGTGACGTAGTCGGGGCCGGAGTAGCGGCCGGTGCTGAGCTTCTGACGCTGCATCAGCAGGTCGTTGAGGAGGCTGGACGCGCCGAAGCGGAACCAGTCGGCGGTCAGCCACGCGTCGCCCAGCGTCTCGTTGACCATCACCAGGTACTTGACCGCGTCCTTGGTCGTCCGGATGCCGCCGGCCGGCTTCACGCCGACCTGCACGCCGGTCGCCGCGGCGAAGTCGCGCACCGCCTCCAGCATCAGCAGCGTGACCGGGGGCGTGGCGTTCACCGCCACCTTGCCCGTCGAGGTCTTGATGAAGTCCGCGCCGGCCAGCATCGCCAGCCAGGAGACCCGCCGGACGTTGTCGTACGTCTGGAGCTCGCCGGTCTCGAAGATGACCTTCAGGTGGGCGGCCGGGCCGTCGGGACGCGCGCACGCCTCCTTCACGGCCTTGATCTCCTCGAAGACCTCCAGGTAGCGGCCGGAGAGGAAGGCGCCCCGGTCGATCACCATGTCGATCTCGTCGGCGCCGGCGGCCACCGCGTCCCGGGTGTCGGCCAGCTTCACCGGCAGCGCGGCCCGGCCCGCCGGGAAGGCGGTGGCGACGGAGGCGACATGGATGCCGGAGTCGCCCAGCGCCTCCTTGGCGGTCGCCACCATGTCCGGGTAGACGCAGATCGCGGCGACCTTGGGGGCGGTGCGGTCGGTGGGATCGGGGTGGACGCCCTTGGCGCACAGCGCCCGGACCTTGCCGGGGGTGTCCGCGCCTTCGAGCGTCGTCAGGTCGATCATCGAGATGGCCAGGTCGATGGCGTACGCCTTCGCCGTGGTCTTGATCGAGCGGGTGCCGAGCGTGGCGGCGCGGGCCTGGAGCCCTACCGCGTCGACGCCGGGGAGTCCGTGCAGGAAGCGGCGCAGCGCTCCGTTCGAGGCGGTCACGTCCGCCATCGACGCCAGGCGCCCCGCGGCCTCATTGCCGTATGCGGGAACAGTGGTGGGCATGGTCACGAGGGGAGCATATCTACGCGCGTAGCGACATGCCACCCCCCGGCCGGAACCGCCCGGGAACGGCCGGATGCGCGCGGCGTCCGCATTGATGCCGTAACGCAATGTCCGGCATCCGGACGGTCAGGCAGAATCGGCGGCATGACGAGCCCGGAACGGTCCACCTCGCCTCCGCAGCAGTACGCGGAACGCAGCTACCGCTCGCCGGCGGCCCTGGTCGGCGGCGCACTGCTCATCGCGCTCGGCCTCTGGCTCGGCGCCGACGCGCTGCTGCGCGGCACCCCCGCCACCCAGCTCACCGCGCTCTTCGCGCTGCTCTTCGGGGTGCCGCTGGTCGCCGCCTTCTCGCTGCGACCGCTGGTCCGGGCGAACGAGGACCGGCTGCTGGTGCGCAACCCGTTCCGCACCATCACGCTGCCCTGGGCGGCCGTCGAGGACCTGCGGGCGACGTTCTCCGCCGAGGTCTTCACCGGCGCCGGCGCCAAGTACCAGCTCTGGGCCATTCCGGTCTCCCTCCGCCAACGCAAGAAGGTCGCCCGCCAGGCCGCGCGCGGCGCCGGCCGCCCCCGCTTCGGCCTCAACGCCGACGCCGGCCCGGTCCCCAAGGCGATGGCCGACCAGACCCTCGCCGAACTCCACGAGATCAAGGACCGCGCGACCCACCGCGAGACCGCCCAGGGCGACCCCGAGGTCCGCTGGTCGTACGCGATCCTCGCCCCGAGCCTGGTGGGGGCGGTGGGGTTGGCGGTGATGGTGGCGCTGTAGTTGGCGTTGGGGCGGCCCCGCCCTCCCCGGCCAACGGGGAAGGCGGGGCCGTTCCCCCTCACCGTGCGGGCGGGATCCGCGCGGCACCCTTCAGGGGAGCGCCCGGGGCACTCCCCGCAGGGCGGACCGGGGTCGCGAGCCGAGCCGATGGGGCCTTACGGGACCCGTGCGGCCCGTGCTCGGGGCTCGTCCGGTCGGGGGAGTCGTGTGCGGGCTCCGGCGCGTCGTCGCCGTCCCCGCCGTCTGCGTCGTCCGCAGCCTCCTCGTCGAGATCTCCCTCCCACTGGACCAAGCGGGCGCCCCGACTCTCCGACACCCGGTGGACCTTGGTCAGTTGAGTGTTCAATTCGACGGCCAGGAGGTGGATCTCCCCGGGGGTCCACGACCGGGCGGCGAGGATGCCGGCCGCGTCCTCGATGAGGTCGGCGGCCGAGGCCATCTGCTCCGCCTCGACCCGGTCGGCGAGGCGCGAGACGTATCCGGTGCCGGTCCCGCCGAGGAGGTAGCAGGGTTTCCCGTCCCAACTGGTCCACGGCAACAGCCTGGCGGTGCCCATGGGGTGCGTCACGCGGCCACCTCCACCCCGTGGATCCAGCGGGGCCCCAGGTCGATGCCGTGGACGGCCAGCCAGAGGGTCCGGCGCCGTTCCCGTCGCGCGCGACGCTCCCGCCGTTCCTCGGGCGTGAGCACGTACGGGCGGACCAAGGCGACGTCCTCGCCCCGCAGCACGGGCTCGGCCACGTGCTCCCGTCGGACCATCGGGGCGTGAACCCGCCGCGCAACGGGCGGCGAACCGGCCGACCGACGGCGGCCTCGCGCGGGGAACACCCGTCGCAGCAGCGGGAGTAAGCATCCCGCGATAGCGTTGGTCATGTCGTCAACTCCTTGTTGGTTGATGGCCACGCCCCCGGGCCGTCGCCACGGTCGCGGGGGTACTCCTCTTGTCGCGCACGTTCCTGAGCGGCCGTCAGGCGGGCTCGGTATGCGGCCCGCCCGACGCGGCGGCCATGACGTGCAGGAAACCGCCGGCCTTCTCGATCTCGCGGGTCACCTGGTCGTACTCCCGCGCCACGGGCGAGATCATCGAACGGCGTGCCGTGACCACCGCACCGGCTCCACCGGACCGGACGTGCGCGATCGCTTGCCGGAGCCCGGTGCGGTCCGGAGGCGGCGGTGAACCCGCACCGTCCTCGATCACGGCGGTGATCTCCCAGCAGAACGCCTCGGCGTACTCCGTGCAGTCCCTGCGGAGTTCGGCGGTGTCGGCGTGCGGGTCACCACACAGGTAGATCACGCAGCGGAACCGCCCTCTGCGCGTGGCTTTGCCGGGCGCGCCCGCGTCACCCGGCGGGACGCCCGCTGCCGCGTCCGCGAGAGTCCGTCGCCGCCGTAAGTCGCTCTCGGTTCGGCGGGCCTTGGGCGGCTCCTGCCGCTGCCCGCGTTCGGTACTGGCCATGCGTCAATCGTGTACGAGTCGTCACGCATGGTGAAGTGACGGAATGTAGGGCCGGGCGAGTACGTCCAACCCCTACTCACATGCTTCGTAGGAGTTACGAGATCAGTGGCACGCCGATCAGCTCGCTGATGTTCCGCACGCGTGCCGTGGAGACCTTGGCGAGACGCTTTCCGATGACGCCGGGCAGCGCCTGGTGCTTGACCCACTGCGGGGCGTCGAGTCCGACTTCGATCAGGGTGTCGGCGGCTCGGTCGTACAACCTCGACTCGCACTGGGCCAGGGCGACATCGAGCTTGTAGCGGTTGCGGGGGATTTTCAGCATGGAACGGGGAAGCTCCGTGCGCTCGGCCAGCTTCAGCGCCCTTCCGTGGTTCCCGAGTGCCACGGCGATTCCCACGGCCTCGGTGCTCGCCGTGGTGGGGCCGAAGTACGTGCCGTACAGCACTTCGTCGCTACCGAACCGGGCGGCCGCCGCCTGCGCCTGCGACAGGTACTCATCCGCGGACGCGGCGTCTCCTCGACGCGAGGCTGCGACGGCCGCAGCGATCATCAGTCGTCCGTACGCGAGCAACCGAGGACGGGGGGCTTTGCTGAACGACGGCTCGATCTGCGCGGCAGCGCGTTCCGCGACGGCTACCGCCCGGGGGACCTTCGCGCTTCGCAGGTGAATCCACGACAGCGTCGACTCGACGAGCGCAGCCTGCACGGGATCACCGGACTGTTCCGCCAGGTGACGCGCGGAGGTGATCGCACCGAACGCGAGGTCGCGCTGACCGAGCAGGACCGCCGTCGAGGCCGAGGTCTGGTAAGTGCTCGCAAGGACCGAGGCCAGCCGTTCGCGTTCATGTCCCACCGCTTGCCGATACCGAGCGCTTCCTTCGAGCAGCACCTTGGCGATGAGTTCGCCCAACTCCGCGTATTCCCCCCGCCAGTAGGTGGCCCACATGCGATCGAGGACAGTCTCTAGTTCGGCGAGCGTGCTCGGCTCACCCAGACCTTCCCAGTCCCCGAGCGCACTCTCGTGCACCGCGTCGGAAATCCGCCGCATGGCGACCCTGGTGTCCCGGCTCATCCCTTGGCGCGGCGCCTGCTGCCCCAGGATCACCGCAACGTCGGTCTTGAGCGTATTGGCGAGCTTCAGCAGCGAGCCGACGGAGAGGTCTCCGCGGTCCTGTTCGGCCTTCTGCACGAGGGCGAGCGAGACGCCCGCCGCCTCGGCGAGCGCCTGCTGCGTCAGGTCGGAGCCCCGTAGATGTTTGATGCGCTTGCCAGTCGTAAGGTCGGCCCAGTTGCTCACGATCACCTCGGTGGGTTGCTCAGGCTCAAGCGGCTCCTTCGATGGTAGGCGCCGTTGCCGCGGTGCCCAGGGTGTACGGAACAACCGGGGAACCGCATTCAGCCGTACGTGGTGCAGCCCTTCTCCCACGAGTCACGGTTGGTCGAGGAACGGGCCGCGAGGCAGGGAGAGTTCGGAGTGCTCGGACGGGTTGCGGCTGCGTCGGGGAATGCTTTCGAGTGGACCCCACGAGCCAGAGTTCTTCCACGGCCGGCTACGCCCGCATCATCGCCCTGGAAGCAGAAATCGGCGCACTGAGCACGCACTGAAGGAAAACGAGAGAGGGGTACCTATGGCGGACCACGAGGGTGCACGGCTGTTCCGCGAGGCGTGGATCGCGGGCGTGCACGCGCATTTTCCGGGTGAGCCGAAGCCCGGCTATGTGGCTCCCTGGGAGGACACGCCGGCTTGGGAACGCGAGGCGGCGGGAGCGGTGTACGCACAAGTGCGTCAGTTGTTCGACGTCAGCGGGGGCAGGGCGGCACGGCTCAGCAGTGAGCAGAAGGGCCGCTTCGTGGCGACCTGCTGGACTGCCCAGATGTTCCGGCATTTCGCCGATCCGAAGCCCGGATACGTCGCCGACTGGGCGGACTTGCCCGAGTGGCAGAGGAAGACGGACGTCGCCGTCTTCGCCTCCATCGAGGAATCGCTGAGCTGACGGGTCTTAGTCCAACACGGTCGCTCCGCCCGCCAAGGGCTGGGCTGACGCCGGCCGGCGTGTTCCGTGCGTGGTGCGAAACCACCGCGCGCCGCGCCGGGTGCGGCCGGGTACGGAACGCGTACGGGCCGGGCTCGCGGGGAGCCCGGCCCGTCGCCGCAGAGGCACGCCGCAGAGGCACGCCGCGGAGGCACGAAGTCGCGCCTGGGGAACGTCAGATCCCGGCTGCCGTCGCCACGTCCGACTTGATCGACGCCAGGGCCGCCGCCGCCTTGGCCCGCGCCGCGGGCAGGCCGTCGCGGTCGGCCACCGGCACCACGACCTCCAGGTAGCACTTGAGCTTGGGCTCGGTGCCGCTGGGGCGGACCACGACGCGGGCCGCCTCGATGCCGTCCGCCGGGGCGCCCGCGAGGTAGTAGCGCAGGCCGTCGGTGGGCGGGAGGGCGGCGCTGCCCTCGTTGAGGTCGTCGGCGCGGGTGACCGTCAGGCCCGCCAGGGCCGTCGGGGGCTCGGCGCGCAGCCGGCGCATCGCGTCGGCGATCAGCGACAGGTCCTCGACGCGCACCGAGAGCTGGTCGGTGGCGTGCAGGCCGAAGTCCACGGCCAGGTCGTCGAGGAGGTCGGCCAGGCCGCGGCCGGCCCGCTTCAGCTCGGCGGCCAGTTCGGTGATCAGCAGGGCGGCGGTGACGCCGTCCTTGTCGCGGACGCCCTCGGGGTCGACGCAGTAGCCCAGCGCCTCCTCGTAGGCGTAGCGCAGGCCGTCGACCCGGGCCAGCCACTTGAAGCCGGTCAGCGTCTCCTCGTAGGGGAGCGTGGCGCCGGCCGCGATGCGGGACATCAGCTGCGAGGAGACGATCGTCGTGGTGAACGTGCCGGCGGCGCCCTTGCGGACGAGGTGCGCGGCGAGCAGCGCGCCGACCTCGTCGCCGCGCAGCATCCGCCAGCCCTCGGGGGTGCCGGGGGCGGGGACGGCGACGGCGCAGCGGTCCGCGTCGGGGTCGTTGGCGATCACGATGTCGACGCTGCCGGGGGCCTGGGCCCGGGCGGTGGCGAACGCGAGGTCCATCGCGCCCGGCTCCTCCGGGTTGGGGAAGGCCACCGTCGGGAAGTCCGGGTCCGGCTCGGCCTGTTCGGCGACGACCGTCGGGGCCGGGAAGCCGGCCCGCGCGAAGGCGGCGACGAGGGTGTCCCGGCCGACGCCGTGCATCGGCGTGTAGACGACGCCCACGTCCCGCGCGGAACCGGGGGTCAGCACCGCGTCGGTGCGCTCCAGGTAGGCGGCGAGGACCGCGTCGTCCAGGACGTCCCAGCCGGACTCGGGGCGGGGCACGTCGGCCAGCGACCGCACCGCGGCGATCCGGTCGGCGATCTGGCCGTCCGCGGGCGGCACGATCTGCGAGCCGTCGCCCAGGTAGACCTTGTAGCCGTTGTCCCGCGGCGGGTTGTGGCTGGCGGTCACCTCGATGCCGGCCACCGCGCCCAGGTGCCGGATGGCGAAGGCCAGGACAGGGGTGGGCAGCGGGCGGGGCAGGACCGCGGCGCGCAGGCCGGCACCGACCATGACCGCGGCGGTGTCCCGCGCGAAGTCGGCGCTCTTGTAGCGGGCGTCGTAGCCGACGACCACCAGGCCGTCCCCCTGCCCGTTGTCCTTCAGGTACGCGGCGAGGCCGGCCGCGGCCCGGATGACCACCGCGCGGTTCATCCGCATCGGGCCGGCGCCCAGCTCGCCGCGCAGACCGGCGGTGCCGAACTGGAGGGTGCCGGCGAACCGCGCCGCCAGCTCCTCGTGCTGGTCCGCCTCGATGAGCTTGGCCAGCTCATCCCGGGTCTCCGGGTCGGGGTCCTCGGCCAGCCACGCCTGGGCCCGGCCGATCAGCTCCGCGGGAACGGTAGCCACGTGATGCTCCTGCCTGTGGATGCGATGTGGGGGATGCCTAACGGGACGCGCGGCCGGGCGGCGGGGCGCGGCGGGGTCCGCCGGTCCCGACCGCCGTGTGCGCGCCGGCAGCTGGGGCCTGCCGCCCGGGACGGGCCTGGGCCGGCCCGAGCGCCGGTACCGGCTAGATCTTGCTGAGGACCTGGCCGAGCAGCGTGCCCATCGCGATCGCGGAGTCGCGGCCCGCCTGGAGCACCTCCTCGTGGTTCAGCGGCTCGCCCGTCATGCCGGCGGCGAGGTTGGTCACCAGCGACAGGCCCAGCACCTCGGCGCCGGCCTCGCGGGCGGCGATCGCCTCCAGGACGGTGGACATGCCGACCAGGTCGGCGCCCATGGTGCGGAGCATCCGGATCTCGGCCGGGGTCTCGTAGTGCGGGCCGGGGAGCTGGGCGTAGACGCCCTCCTCCAGGGTCGCGTCGACCTCCTTGCACAGCGCGCGCAGCCGCGGCGAGTACAGGTCGGTCAGGTCGACGAAGTTGGCGCCGACGATGGGGGAGGTGGCGGTGAGGTTGAGGTGGTCGCTGATGAGCACCGGCTGGCCGGGGCGCATGCCGTCGCGCAGGCCGCCGCAGCCGTTGGTGAGCACCACGGTCTTGCAGCCGGCGGCGACGGCGGTGCGGACGCCGTGCGAGACCGAGGCGACGCCGCGGCCCTCGTAGTAGTGGGTGCGGCCCAGGAAGACCAGGGCGCGCTTCTCGCCGATCCGGTACGAGCGGACCTTGCCGCCGTGGCCGGCGACGGCCGGCGCCGGGAAGCCGGGCAGCTCGGTGACGGGGAACTCGTGCTCGGGCGCGCCCAGGGCCTCGGCGGCCGGGGCCCAGCCGGAGCCCATGACCAGGGCCACGTCGTGGCTCTCGGCACCGGTGAGTTCGCGCAGGCGGGCGGCCGCGGCGTCCGCGGCCCCCTTCGGGTCGATGTCGGGGGTAACAGATGCGTTCACGCGGACGAGGGTAGCCGGTAATCCCCTACGCGCGTAGATGTCGCTGCCCACGGGCCTGTGGGCGTCGGTTTGTGGCATCTGCCAAAGGGTTCCGGGGGTGCGGCGGCGGGCCGGTCGGGGGCGAACCGGTCAGCAGGGGCGCTTGCGGATCTCCATGACGTAGTCGTGCGGCGCGCCGGCGGACTCGGCCGCGTCGGCGATCTCGCCCAGGTAGCGGGCCGAGGGCAGACCGCCCTCGTAGCCGTTGAGGACGTAGATCCAGGCGGCCTCGTCGCCGTCGAGGGTGTGCACCCGGACCCGCATCCGCCGGTAGATCTCCAGGCCGACGCCCTCCCAGCGGTCCATGGACTCCTCGTCCATCGGAGCGATGTCGTAGAGCGCGACGAAGAGCTGGGAGCCCGGGTCCTCGACGACCGTCGCCAGGGCACCCTCCCACCCCATCTGCTCGCCGCCGAAGGTGAGCCGCCAGCCGTTCAGCCAGCCGGTGCCGCGCAGCGGGGAGTGCGGTGCGCGGCGGGACATCAGCCGCGCGTCGAGGTTGCCGGCGTACGCGGCGTAGAGCGACATGCTTCCGAGGGTACGGGAGGTTCACCGTTGGGCTCGTGGTACCGGAGATTCGCACAACCGGCTGGCGAGAGCGCACGGCCGGCGCCCACCCGGCGGCATCCGCGCCCCCGGGGGAGAGTCGCGGTCGGGCGTGCGGGACAATGGAGTACGTGACTCGGATCGTGATCATCGGTGGTGGACCCGGCGGATACGAAGCGGCCCTGGTGGCGGCTTCGCTCGGCGCGGAGGTGACCGTCGTCGATTGCGACGGTCTGGGGGGTGCGTCGGTGCTGACCGACTGCGTCCCGTCGAAGACCCTCATCGCCACCGCCGAGGTGATGACGACCTTCGACTCCTCCTACGAGGAACTCGGCATCATCGTCGAGGACGACACCCCGTACAACGAGCGCCCCGCGCGGGTGGTCGGCGTCGACCTCGGCAAGGTCAACCGACGGGTCAAGCGGCTGGCGCTGGCCCAGTCCCACGACATCACCGCCTCGGTCACCCGCGCCGGCGGCCGGGTGCTGCGCGGCCGCGGCCGGCTGGAGCCGGGCCAGGCGCCGGACGGTTCGCGCAAGGTCACCGTGACCGCCGCCGACGGCTCGACCGAGGCCCTGATCGCCGACGCCGTGCTGGTCGCCACCGGCGCCCACCCGCGCGAGATCCCGGACGCCAAGCCGGACGGCGAGCGGATCCTGAACTGGACGCAGGTCTACGACCTCACCGAGCTGCCCGAGGAACTCATCGTGGTCGGCTCCGGCGTCACCGGTGCCGAGTTCGCCGGTGCCTACCAGGCGCTCGGCTCCCGGGTCACCCTCGTCTCCTCCCGCGACCGGGTGCTGCCGGGCGAGGACCCGGACGCCGCCGCCGTACTGGAGGACGTCTTCCGCCGCCGCGGGATGAACGTCATGGCGCGCTCGCGGGCGCAGTCCGCCAAGCGGGTGGGCGACCGGGTCGAGGTGACCCTCGCCGACGGCCGCACCATCTCCGGCACGCACTGCCTGATGGCGGTCGGCTCCATCCCCAACACCGAGGGGATCGGCCTGGAGGGCGCCGGCGTCCGCCTGAAGGACTCCGGCCACATCTGGACCGACAAGGTCTCCCGCACCACCGCCCCCGGCGTCTACGCGGCCGGCGACTGCACGGGCGTGTTCGCGCTGGCCTCGGTCGCCGCCATGCAGGGCCGGATCGCGATGTACCACTTCCTGGGCGACGCGGTCACCCCGCTCAACCTCAAGACGGTCTCCGCGAACGTCTTCACCGACCCCGAGATCGCCACCGTCGGCTACTCCCAGGCCGACGTCGACAACGGCGTGATCGACGCCCGGGCGGTCAAGCTCCCGCTGCTGCGCAACCCGCGCGCCAAGATGCAGGGCATCCGCGACGGCTTCGTGAAGCTGTTCTGCCGCCCCGGCACCGGCATCGTCGTCGGCGGTGTGGTGGTCTCGCCGCGGGCCAGCGAGCTGATCCACCCGATCTCGATCGCGGTCGACAACAACCTGACGGTCGAACAGATCGCCAGCGCCTTCACCGTCTACCCGTCGCTGTCCGGCTCGATCGCCGAGGTCGCCCGCCAGCTGCACACCCGCAAGACGGCCGGCGACTGACCGCTGCCCCGTAAGCGGGCTGATGGAATATTTGTGCCCACTATGGGCACTTGGGGTGAAACGGTCCTGCACGGTCGGGACCGGACACCTCTCCCCGTGGCCCGTCGCCCTCCGCTCGAAGAGCGCAACTGACCAGGCAGCGGGCGGATTTGTGCACGCACGGTGACGGGAATTGGGGCATGTGCATGCCGCATACCACGTGAAGTGATGCCGTGTGAACAACTTCCGTTAATTGGTGCAACCTGCTGAAAACAGACGGTCGTTGGCGTTACTGTCAGTTTCGTGTTCGCTGCAGAACGTCGCCAATTGATCCTAGAAATGGTGCGCGCGAACGGAGCGGTATCGCTCCGGGAGCTCGCCCGCGTCGTCCAGACCTCCGAAGTGACCGTACGGCGCGACGTGCGGGCGCTGGAGGCAGAGGGACTGCTCGACCGCCGGCACGGCGGGGCGGTCCTACCAGGAGGTTTCACCCGCGAGTCCGGCTTCCCGCAGAAGTCCCACCTCGCCACCGCGGAGAAGACGGCGATCGCCGACCTCGCCGCCGGTTTCGTCGAGGAGGGCGAGGCCATCGTCGTCGGCGCCGGGACCACCACCCAGGAGCTGGCCCGCCGGCTCGCCCGGGTCCCCGGCCTGACCGTCGTCACCAACTCCCTGCTGGTCGCCCAGGCGCTGGCCCACGCCAACCGCGTCGAGGTCGTGATGACCGGCGGCACCCTGCGCGGTTCCAACTACGCGCTGGTCGGCAGCGGTGCCGAGCAGTCGCTCCAAGGGCTGCGGGTCTCCCGCGCCTTCCTGTCGGGCAGCGGCCTGACCGCCGAGCGCGGGCTGTCCACCTCCAACATGCTCTCCGCCAGCGTCGACCGGGCGCTGGTGCAGGCGGCGGGGGAGGTGGTGGTGCTCGCCGACCACACCAAGCTCGGCTCCGACACCATGTTCCAGACCGTGCCGACGGACGTCATCACCCGGCTCGTGACGGACGAGCCGCCGGCCCACGACGACCGGGCCGCCACCGAGTTGCAGGCACTGGCCGACCAGGGCGTCCAGATCGCCGTCGCCGGCAACTCGCTCCCCGGGCAGGCACCCGCCCAGCCGGGCCTGGAGACCGCCCCGCCGGAGCGCCGGGGCCCGCGGCGGGACGTGCCGCTGCCGGGCCAGCGGCGCAGTCACCCGGGCGGCGCGCCCGGGGCGCCCCAGCTGCGCTCGGCGGGCGCGCTCGGTGACGGCCGGGTGGCGGATCTGGCGCCCCGACGGCGCTGAGCCGGCGGGACGGCGGGCGTCGGGCGGGCCGGAGAGTCCGGCCCGGGACGCCGGAGCCCGCCCCGGTCCGCCGGGCGGCGGGCTACGCCCCGGCCTCCCGGCCCGTCCCGCCCGCCTTCAGCCCGCGCAGGGTCAGCGTCAGCAGCCGGTCGGCCAGCTCCGGATCGTCCGGGGACTCCTCGGCGGCCAGCGCGATGCCGTTGGTGAGCTGGAGCAGGTCGCCGATGACGACGTCCCGGCGCACCGCCCCGGCCTGCTGGGCCCGGCTCAGCAGCGCGGCGCCCGCCTCGCCCAGCGGCACGCTGCACCGCGCCATGCCCGAACTCTCGTCCGCCGACGCGGTCATCATCGCCCGGGACAGGCCCCGGTAGGTGCTGGCGTGCGTGATCAGCGCGCGCAGCCAGTCGACCAGCGCGGTGCACGGCTGCGGCGCGTCGGCCAACTCCCGCGCGTAGCCGACCAGGGCGTGCACCTCGCCCTGGAAGACCGCGCCCATCAGGGCGGTGCGGTTGGGGAAGTGCCGGTACAGCGTGCCGATGCCGACGCCGGCGCGCCGCGCGATGTCCTCCAGCGAGGTGTCCGTGCCGTGCTCGGTGAACGCCGTCCGCGCCTCGGTCAGCAGCCGCTCGTAGTTCCGCCGGGCGTCGGCCCGCATGGGACGCACCGCGGACGTCCCCCCGGCCGCGTGCGCCGCCGCGGCCCGCTCCACCCGCCGCTGCCCTGCCGTGTCGGTCGCCATCGCCGTCCTTCCTCACACCGGCCGGTTGCGGCCGGTGGCTCCAGGATGCCATTGCCCGCCGGACGGGTGTTCCGGCGTGGTCGGCGGGCGCCGCCGGGAGCGTCGTCGGCCCGGGCGGGCCGGGGCTGAACGCCGCTCAGAAAGGGCCGGCCCGGGCCCGCGGCCGGATGCCGATGCCGCAGGTGGACGCCCGGCGGACGACCGGTGATGTTCCGGCGTACCGGGGCCGTCGGGCCGGCGAACACCTCGCGAAGGCGGCAACGTCACCCTGCCAAGGGCCATCAAACCAGGCGCAAAGAGGGCTTCCGGGGACGTCCGGGGGCCGTCCAGGAAGTCTGGGGAACATCGATGGGACTGACCAGCCGGCCACTGTTGTACGCCATGATCGCCCTTTCCGCGGCCTGCGTGGGGCTCACCGTCTGGCTCTGGCCGCGGTTCGCCGGGCGCGGGCCGCGGGCGGTGCTCGGGCGGCTGGGGGTGATCGCCGCGACCCAGTTGGCGATCGTGGCCGCGCTCGGCCTGGTGGTGAACACCAACTTCCAGTTCTACGCCTCCTGGCACGAACTGCTCGGCCTGTACGACGGGGCCCCCGCCGCGGTCGGCAAGTGGGGCGACGAGGGCGCCGCGGGGCCCGCCGGCGACCCGACCAAGGGCCTGGTGCAGCCCTCCGGCCCGGAGGGGCTGGACAAGGTGCACGGGCTGCCCACGGGGCCGCCGGAGAAGAACGGCAAGGTCGAGACGGTCCGGATCGTGGGCAAGCGGACCCGGGTGGTGGACCCGGCGTACGTCTACCTTCCGCCGCAGTACTTCCAGAAGCAGTACGCCCGCCAGCGCTTCCCGGTCGTCGTCGCGCTCAGCGGCTACCCGGGCGGGATATTCCTGCTGGGACAGCACCTGCGGCTGCCGGAGACCGCGGCGAAGCTGGTCCGCAACGGCACCCTCCAGCCGACCGTCATCGTGATGCTGCGCCCCACCATCGCGCCGCCGCGGGACACCCAGTGCGTCGACGTCCCCGGTGGCCCGCAGGCCGAGACGTTCTTCGCCCAGGACGTGCCCGAGGCCCTCAAGTCGCACTACCGGGTGGGGCACGACCCGGGCGCCTGGGGCCTGCTCGGCTACTCCTCCGGGGGGAGCTGCGCCCTGCAACTCGCCATGCGCCACCCCCGCACCTACACCGCGGCGGCCGCCCTCTCGCCCGACTACAAGGTCTCCAACGACCCCACCACCGGCAACCTCTTCGGCGACGGCAAGGACCGCGGCAAGCGCCGCGAGGAGCACGACCTGATGTGGCGGCTGGCGCACCTGCCGTCGCCCGACGTCAACGTGCTGATCGGCACCAGCCGCAGCGGGGAGAAGAACTACCCGGCGGCGCGGGCGTTCCTGGCCGCGGTCCGCCCGCCCATGAAGGCGGACTCGATCGTGCTCGACCACGGCAGCCACAACTTCGCCACCTGGCGCCGCGAACTGCCCGCCGCGCTCCAGTGGATGAGCCGGACGCTGGTCTTCCCGGAGGAGGTCGTGGGGAAGTCGTAGCCGACGGCGGCGACAACCACGAGGGGCGGGCTCCCGGTACCTCGGTACCAGGAGCCCGCCCCTCGTGGCGGTGCGGGGACCGGTCAGTCCTTGATCTCGCAGATCACGGCGCCGGAGGTGAGGGCGGAGCCCACCTCGGCGGTCAGGCCCTTGACGGTGCCCGCGCGGTGCGCGTTGATCGGCTGCTCCATCTTCATCGCCTCCAGGACGATGACCAGCTCGCCCTCGGCGACCTGCTGGCCCTCCTCCACGGCGACCTTGACGATGGTGCCCTGCATCGGGGAGGCCAGGGTGTCACCGGAGGCGGCGCTGCCGCTCTTCTTGGTGGCCTTCCGCTTGGGCTTGGCGCCCCCGGCGACCGCGGCGCGGGCCAGCGGCATGCCGAGCGACGCCGGCAGGGAGACCTCCAGCCGCTTGCCGCCGACCTCGACCACGACCGTCTCGCGGGTGTCGGCCTCGGCCTCCTCCGCACCGGGCGCGGCGAACGGGGGGATCTCGTTGACGAACTCGGTCTCGATCCAGCGGGTGTGGATCGTGAACGGCGCGGTGGAACCGGTGAGTTCGGGGGCGAACGCCGGGTCCTTGACGACCACGCGGTGGAACGTGAGGGCGGTGGCCATCCCGTCCACCTGGAACTCGTTGAGCGCCCGGGCGGCCCGCTGGAGGGCCTGCTCGCGGGTGGCGCCGGTGACGATCAGCTTGGCGAGCAGGGAGTCCCAGGCGGGGCCGATGACCGAGCCGGCCTCGACGCCGGCGTCCATGCGGACGCCCGGGCCCGACGGCGCGTCGAACCGGGTGACCGTGCCGGGCGCGGGGAGGAAGTTGCGGCCCGGGTCCTCGCCGTTGATCCGGAACTCGAACGAGTGGCCGCGCAGCGCCGGGTCGTCGTAGCCCAGCTCCTCGCCGTCGGCGATCCGGAACATCTCGCGGACCAGGTCCAGGCCGGTGACCTCCTCGGTGACCGGGTGCTCCACCTGGAGACGGGTGTTGACCTCCAGGAAGGAGATGGTGCCGTCCTGGCCGACGAGGAACTCGCAGGTGCCGGCGCCCTCGTAGCCGGCCTCCTTGAGGATGGCCTTGGAGGCGCGGTACAGCTCGGCGTTCTGCTCGTCGCTCAGGAACGGCGCGGGGGCCTCCTCGACGAGCTTCTGGTGGCGGCGCTGGAGCGAGCAGTCACGGGTGGAGACGACGACGACGTTGCCGTGCTTGTCGGCGAGGCACTGGGTCTCGACGTGCCGGGGGCGGTCGAGGTAGCGCTCGACGAAGCACTCGCCGCGGCCGAACGCGGCGACCGCCTCGCGCACCGCCGAGTCGTACAGCTCGGGAACCTCTTCGAGGGTGCGGGCGACCTTCAGGCCGCGGCCGCCGCCGCCGAACGCCGCCTTGATGGCGATGGGCAGCCCGTGCTCCTTGGCGAACGCGACGACCTCGTCGGCGCCGGCGACCGGGTCCGAGGTGCCGGCGACCAGCGGGGCACCGGCGCGCTGCGCGATGTGCCGGGCCGCGACCTTGTCGCCGAGGTCGCGGATGGCGTGCGGCGGCGGGCCGATCCAGGTCAGCCCGGCGTCGAGCACCGCCTGCGCGAACTCGGCGTTCTCGGAGAGGAAGCCGTAGCCGGGGTGGATCGCGTCCGCACCGGAATCGGCGGCGGCCTGGAGGACCTTGGCGAAGTCGAGGTAACTGGTGGCAGGGGTGTCACCGCCCAAGGCAAAAGCCTCGTCCGCGGCACGGACGTGCAGGGCGTCCCGATCCGGGTCGGCGTAGACGGCTACGCTCCCGATTCCGGCGTCCCGGCATGCACGGGCAACGCGGACAGCGATTTCGCCACGGTTGGCGATGAGCACCTTGCGCACGATGGGTCCTTCCTGGGCGCTACGCCGCAACACACTGAACGCAGCGAGTTTAGGGACTGGCGACACCGCGTGCCGACCCGTTCTCTGGGGTGAGCTTGCCCACACGGAGCGTGCGCGCGGCGAGGGTGAGGGAGTGAAGTCCGTTGGAATCCCAGGGTAGAGCCGGATTCCCGGGCTCTGGTCCGCGGCGCGGTGTGGTCTAGGTCTCGAACTGTGGACGCCCGGCGAACCGTCAATTCTTTGTGGAGTCCCTACGAATGGGCGAGTGAAAGTTTTCGGGTGGGCGCGCCGGGCGGGGGCATGCAGAAGGAGGGCGTGCGCGGTGATGCAGACCCCTTGCCGTAGGTGTTACCCATTAGTAGCGTGCGTGATGCCTTCTGTACTCCTGGTAACGGCTCGTGACGACGGCACACGGCGGCGCGGACAGCGCGGCGACGGTGCATGACGGTGGAAGTGGGGTGGGCGAGGTGGTGGCGGCCCGCAGACCGGTGGCCCTGGCGGCGGCGGTGGTCCTGATCCTCGAAGCGGCCGGGATGCTGCTGCTCAACTGGATCCTGAGCATCGTGGTCGACCGGCAGCAGATGTCCCTGGCCGGCCTGCGGCCGGGCGCCATGTCCGTCGGCGCCTGGGCCGGCGGCGCGGTCTTCGCCCTCTTCCTGCTCTGCTGCGCCGCGGTGCTGCTGCGCAGCGCGCTCCGGGACCGCGGCCCCGGGCGCCTGGCGCGCATCGCGCTGATCTGCTGCGCGGTGGTGCACGGCGTCCTCGGGGCGCTCGCCGTCGGACTGCTCGGCTGGCCGGCGTTCGCCGCCGCGATGGTGGTGCTGGCGCTGCTCGTGCTGACGCTGGTGGCCTACGGCGAGGCGCGCCCGCGGGCGGCAGGGGTCGAGGAGCCGGCCGCGGGCGGCGCACCCGCCTGAAGCCCGCCCGGTCAGCTGCCGGCGGGCCCGTCCGCCGGCGCGTGCGCGCGCAGGATCGTGACGAACGCCCGCATCCACTCCGGCTGGTCCGGCCAGGCGCGGGCCGAGACGACCTTGCCGTCCACCACCGCCGGGCCGTCCACGAAGACCCCGCCGCCCAGCTCCACCTCCGGCGAGCAGGCCGGGTAGGCCGAGGTGCGGCGGCCCTTCAGCACGCCGAGCGGGGCCAGGGCCAGGGCCGCGTGGCAAATGTGCGCGACCGGCTTGTCCGCGTCGAAGAAGTGCCGCACCACCGGCCCGAAGTCCGGGTCGTGCCGCAGGTATTCGGGGGCCCGGCCGCCCGGGAGGACCAGCGCCGCGTACCCGGCGGGATCGACCTCGGACAGCGCCAGGTCGGCCGGCCAGGAGTGGCCCGCCGACTCGGTGTAGGTGTCGTAGCCCTCGACGAAGTCGTGCGTGACGAACCGCAGCTTCTTGCGCGACGGCGCCGCGACGTGGACCTCGTACCCCTCCTCCAGCAGCCGCTGGTACGGGTAGAAGAACTCCAGGTCCTCGCTGGCGTCGCCGGCGACGATCAGGATCTTGGCCATGGGAACACTCCTCGCGGTGTCGGTCGCTTCGGGAACCATCGGTTCCCCGGCGACCCGCACCACTCACCGGCTGGCCGGAAAACACCCGTCGCGGACGGGATCCGGACCGCTCAGGTCCACAGGTCGGTGATCGCGACGCCCAGGTCGGCCAGCAGCCGGCGGAACAGCGGGAGCGACAGGCCGATGACGTTGCCCGGGTCGCCGTCGATCCCGTCGATGAACGGCGCCGAGCGGCCGTCGAGGGTGAACGCGCCCGCCACGTACAGCGGTTCACCGCTGGCCACGTACGCGGCGACCTCGTCGTCGCTGGGCTCGCCGAAGCGGACCGTGGTGGACGCGGTGGCCGAGACCTGCCGGCCGGTCGCGGTGTCGATCACGCAGTGGCCGGTGCGCAGGACCCCGGACCGGCCGCGCATGGACTTCCAGCGGGCGGTGGCGTCCTCGGCGTCCGCGGGCTTGCCCAGCGCCCGTCCGTCCAGCTCCAGGACCGAGTCGCAGCCGACGACCAGCGCACCGGCGGCCTCCGGCCGGGCCGCGACCGCGGCGGCCTTCGCCTCGGCCAGCACCCGGGCCAGCTCCTCGGGGGTGGCGGCGGTCAGCGCGTCCTCGTCGACCCCGCTGACCACGACCTCGGGCGCCAACCCGGCCTGCCGGAGCAGGCCGAGCCGGGCCGGGGACTGGGAGGCGAGGACGAGACGGCGGGGGCGGGCAGCTTCGGTCATGCCCGCCATCGTACGGAGCCGGCGGCGGTCAGTGGGCCGGGGCCCGGCGCCGCCCGGCCCGCAGCACCAGCCACCCCGCGAGGGCGCCCAGCGCGGCCCCCAGGGTGTTGTGCGCCCAGTCCGCGGGCTGACAGTCGCGCACCGGGTCGAGGGTCTGCAGGAGTTCGACGGCGGCCCAGGTGGCGGAGATGCCGAGCGGCACCAGCAGCGCCCGCCGGGTCGCCAGCACCCCGCAGAGCGCCGGCGGGATCCACAGCAGGACGTTGACCCACTGGTGCCCGGCACCCGCACCCAGCGTCCGCACCCCCGCCCCGCCCTCCACGACGCACGCGTGCAGCCGCCCGAGGACGCCCGGCGCGATCTGGTCGGGGAGGGTGATCCCGACGCACAGGCCGTAGGTCACGAGGAACAGCAGGGTCGGGACGCGCGGCCAACCGCGGTGCCGGACGAGCGGCCGCCACGCCAGCAGGGCGACCAGGACCAGTGCCGCGCCCAGCGCGGCCATCACCAGGGCGTGCAGCTTCGGCGACATCGGCGCTCCCCCGTCAGGCGGCGATCAGTCGTTGCCGCAGCTTGCGCTCGGTGGCCCGGTCCAGTCCGAGCCCCTTGCTCAGATAGCCGTCGAACGAGCCGTACTTGGCCTCGACCTCGTGGAACGCCGCGTCCAGATAGCTCTCCCGCACCCCCAGCACCGGCTCCAGCAGCGCCGGATCCTTGAGCTTGCCGGCGGCCTGGAGCTGCGCCACCTGACGGTCGTTGGCGGCCTGGAGGTAGTGGTTGGACGCCAGGTAGTCCTGGTCGACGGTGTTCCGCGGCACGCCCGCCGCGGTCAGCAGGACGGCACTCATCCAGCCGGTGCGGTCCTTGCCCTGGGTGCAGTGGAAGAGCACCGGCGTCCGGCCGTCGGCGACCGCCCGGGCCGCCGCCCCGAACGCCTTGCCGGCCGACGGATCGCTGACCAGCCAGGCGTAGTACGCGTCCATCATCCGCACCGCCTTGCCGGCCCCGAGCGCCCGCTGCTGCGCCGCCGGGCCGCCCGCGATCAGCGTGGCCATCGTCCGGGACAGGTCGGCCTTGGGGTCGTAGACGGGCAGGGCGGTGCGGTGGACCCCGGTCGGCAGCGCGTCCCGGGCGGTCGCCACCTCGGCCGGGGAACGGAAGTCGAGGTCTTCGGTGACGCCGTCCTCGGTGAGGGTCCGCTGCTCGGCGGGGGTGAGGTGGTTCAGCGCGTCGGCGCGGTAGACGACGCCGTGGCGGACCTCGTGGCCGTCGGCGGTCCGGTAGCCGCCGAGGTCGCGGGCGTTGGGGGCGTCCCGCAGTCCCATCGACCGGGGCACGGGGGCGGTGGCGGCGGCCCGGGCGGTGCCGCTCGACCCGCCGCCCGCGGGGTCCTGGGCGGGCCGCGCCGAGCAGCCGACGGCGCCGGTGGCGAGGACACCGAGACCGGTGGCCGCGACGACGAGCCGGCGCACCGACCGCCGTCCCGGAAGCTTATTAATGGTGACCATTAGGCGAAGGTAGGGGCGGCTACGGTAAATCCTCCATAAACATTGCCGACGGTCACAGGAAACGCACAGCCGGCGCCACAGGAAGCCCACAGGAAACGGGCCGGGCCCCGGTACTCAAGGGAGATCATTTCCCCCTATTTCCCGGCCGCCCGGCCCGCCGCATTCCGCGTCCCGGAATTGCCTACTGGTTCAGCACGGCCTGCATCACCGACTTCGCGATCGGCCCGCCCAGCTTTCCGCCGGCGATCTCCGAACGCGGGATGTCCATGTCCTTCGGGTCGACGAAGACCGCCACCGCCACCGGCGAACTGCCGTCGGGCAGCTTCGCGTAGGAGACGAACCAGGCGTACGGCCGCTCGTCGTTCACATTCGCACCGTGCTGGGCCGTACCGGTCTTGCCGCCGACCGTCACACCGTCGATCTTCGCCTTCGAGGCGGTGCCGTCCGAAACGGTGTACTCCATCATTTCCTGCACCTTCAGTGCGGTGTCCTTGGAAACCGCCTGCGGGTCCTTCGGGTTCAGCGGGGTCGGGTCGAACTTCTCGATCGTGGAAAGGTCCGGACCGCGCAGCTCCTCGACCAGGTACGGCTTCATCACCTTGCCGTTGTTGGCGATTCCGGCGGCGACCATCGCCATCTGCAACGGCGTGCTGGTCACGCTGCCCTGCCCCATGCCGGTCAGCGCGGTCTGCGGCTGGTCCAGCTTGCTCGGATAACCGCTCACCGCGGAACGCACCGGAATGAACTGCTCGGCGTTGAAGCCGAACTTCTCCGCGGTCTCGCGCATCTTGTCCGTGCCGAGCTTGTGCGCGGCGTCCAGGAAGACGTTGTTGCAGGACCACTGCATGCCGGTCTTCAGCGACGCCTTGTCACACGGCGCCCCCTCGACGTCGTTGCCGACCTGGGTGCGGGTCTGCGGGAGCGTGTACGGGGCCGGGGCGCCGGAGGAGGCGTTGATGTCGCCGACCGTGCCGTGCTCCAGTGCCGCGGCCGCGGTGAGCACCTTGAAGGTGGACCCCGGCGGGTAGATCTCGCGCAGCGCCCGGTTGTTCATCGGCTTGCCCTTGTCGGCTTCGAGCGCCAGGTACTTCTTGCCCTCCGCGTCCGACAGCCCCGCGAAGGTCGACGGGTCGTACGACGGCGTGCTGGCCATCGCCAGGATCTTGCCGGACCGCGGGTCGAGGGCCACCACCGCGCCGTTGGCGTGCAGGTCGGTCAGGCCCTTGTACGCGGCCTTCTGCGCCTTCTCGCTGATGGTCGTCAGGACGTCGCCGCCGCGCGGCTTCTCGCCCGTCAGCATCCCCCGCGCCCGGTTGAAGAACAGCCGGTCGTCCTTGCCGTTGAGCACCTTGCGGTAGACGCCCTCCAGCATGGTCTCGCCCGCCGCCTGCCGGGCGTAGCCGGTGACCGGGGCGTACATCGCGCCGTCGGTGTAGGTGCGCTTGTACTTGAAGTCGCCGCTGGTCTGGGTCGACCCGGTGATGGGCTTGCCGCCCACGATGATGTTGCCGAGCGGGTACGAGTACGCCTCGATCTTGACCCGCCGGTTGTTGTCGTCGTTGGCGAGCTGGTCGGCCTGTACGAACTGCACCCAGGTCGCCCGGACCAGCAGGGCCAGCACCAACGCCCCGCAGAAGACGGCTATGTGTCTGAGCGGCCTGTTCATGGTCTCCCTCCGGCCCGGGGGGCGGCCAGCCGATCACCGCGCGGCCGCATGCCCGAATTGCACTGTCGAGAGAGAAAGATGCATTTACGGGCTCTGCGGTTGCAGGGAGGGAAGAGACCGCTGTGGCCGGTGGGGCGTTCGGTGCGCTCTCCGTCCGTGTCCCGGTCCGCGGAACCGGGCGGTCCGCAAGTGCCGTCACCGCACCAGGAGCACCAGCGTTCCCACCATGATCGCCGTGGCCAGCACGAAGCCCATCCGACGGAGCTTCTCCTGCACTTCGCGCAGCTCCTCGGGCGGTTCGTCGGGCGGATCGGACCACAGCATGACCTCGATCCTCCCGCCCCCCACGACGACGGCGCCTGAGTACGCGTACTCAGGCGCCGCACCGCGAAGGACTAGTCAGTGCACCCTGCACCGACCGCGTTCGGCCAGGTCACCGCGGCCAGAAGCTCGTCCGCCAGGCCCGCGGTCCCGGATGGGGCACATGGGACCGGGCCGGAACCGTCGCCGCCGGATCCGACCACTGACTGCGCGGCCCGCCCTCCTCGGCGGCGCCACCGGCGGCCACCGCCGCCGCGCGGGCCTGCACCACCGCCAGCGCGGCGGCCAACTCCTCGGGCGTGGGATTGCCCCGTACGACCTTGATCATCGTCAACCGACCTCCTCCGGCGGGGACTACAGCGGGATGTTGCCGTGCTTCTTCGGCGGCAGCGCCTCGCGCTTGTTGCGCAGCGTGCGCAACCCGCGGACGATGTGCCGCCGGGTCTCGGAGGGCATGATCACCGCGTCGACGTAGCCCCGCTCGGCCGCGACGTAAGGATTCAGCAGGGCGTCCTCGTACTCCTGGATCAGCTCCTGGCGCCGGGTGTCCTGCTGGGCCGGGTCCTCGATCGCGGCCAGCGTGCGGCGGTGCAGGATGTTCACCGCGCCCTGCGCGCCCATCACCGCGATCTGCGCGGTCGGCCACGCGAGGTTCAGGTCCGCACCCAGGTGCTTGGAGCCCATGACGTCGTACGCCCCGCCGAACGCCTTCCGCGTGATCACGGTGATCAGCGGGACCGTCGCCTCCGCGTACGCGTAGATCAGCTTGGCGCCGCGCCGGATGATCCCGTCGTACTCCTGGTCCGTCCCCGGCAGGAAGCCCGGGACGTCCACGAACGTCAGCACCGGGATGTTGAACGCGTCGCAGGTGCGCACGAACCGCGCGGCCTTCTCGCTCGCGTTGATGTCCAGGCATCCCGCGAACTGCATCGGCTGGTTGGCCACCACGCCGACCGAATGGCCCTCGACCCGCCCGTACCCGGTGAGGATGTTCGGCGCGAACAGCGCCTGGGTCTCCAGGAATTCGCCGTCGTCCAGCACGTGCTCGATCGCCGTGTGCATGTCGTACGGCTGGTTGGCCGAGTCCGGGATCAGCGCGTCCAGCTCGCGGTCCGCGTCGGAGACCGCCAGGTCCGCCTCCTCGGGGAAGGCCGGCGGGTCCGAGAGGTTGTTGGACGGCAGGTACGACAGCAGCCCCTTGACGTACTCGATGGCGTCCTTCTCGTCGCCCGCCATGTGGTGCGCCACGCCGGAGGTGGTGTTGTGCGTACGGGCCCCGCCCAGCTCCTCGAAGCCGACGTCCTCACCCGTGACCGTCTTGATGACGTCCGGCCCGGTGATGAACATGTGCGACGTCTGGTCGACCATCACCGTGAAATCCGTTATGGCCGGCGAATACACCGCACCACCCGCGCACGGACCCACGATCAGGGAAATCTGCGGCACCACACCCGACGCATGCACATTGCGTCGGAAAATCTCCGCGAACAGCCCGAGGGCGGCCACGCCCTCCTGAATCCGGGCACCGCCGCCGTCATTGATCCCGATGACCGGGCAGCCGTTCTTCAGCGCGAAGTCCATCACCTTGACGATCTTCTCGCCGTAGACCTCGCCGAGCGATCCGCCGAAGATCGTGAAGTCCTGCGAATACACGCACACCGGACGGCCGTCGACCGTGCCGTAGCCGGTGACGACGCCGTCGCCGTACGGCCGGTTCTTCTCGATCCCGAAATTCGTCGACCGGTGCCGGGCGAACTCGTCGAGCTCGACGAACGAGCCCTCGTCCAAAAGGAGGTCGATGCGCTCACGCGCCGTCAACTTCCCTTTGGCGTGCTGCTTTTCCACTGCACGGGCGGAGCCGGCGTGAGTGGCCTCCTCGACCCGCCGTTGCAGATCCGCCAATTTGCCCGCGGTGGTGTGGATGTTTGCTTCCGGTTCGGACATCGGGATGCGGCTCCTGCTCGTCCTGGACTGGCACTCGTACGGGGGGAGGTACGGGTGTGGCTACCGATTCGTAGCGTATCGGCGGGACTGCTCTGCGGCACTGCGTCGTTGACCACACCTAGGCTGGGGCCATGACGCCTCAACCACCGGAAAACCGGGACAAAGACGCCGGTCGCTGGAGCGATCTGAGCCGCCCGCCGCTGAACGCCACCGCGCTCCGCCGGGCCCTCGTCCGGCCCGACTCGCTCTGGTCCGCGCTGGACGTCGTTCCCGCCACCGGCTCCACCAACACCGACCTCGCCGATCGCGCGGCCGCCGGTGACCTGCGCGAGGGGACCGTCCTCGTCGCCGAGGAGCAGTCGGCCGCCCGCGGGCGCCTGGACCGCCGCTGGTCGGCGCCGCCGCGCTCCGGCCTCTTCGTCTCCGCCTACCTCACGCCGACCGTGCCGCTCGCCCGCTGGGGTTGGCTGCCGCTCCTGGCCGGCGTGGCCACGGCCACCGCGATCGCCCGCACCGCCGGCGTCGACACCGCACTCAAGTGGCCCAACGACCTGCTGGTCACCGTGGACGGCGCGGAGCGCAAGACGGGCGGCATCCTTGCCGAACGCGCCGGCGACGGCGTCGTCATCGGCATCGGCCTCAACGTCTCCCTCACCGCCGACGAGCTCCCCGTCCCCACCGCCGGCTCCCTCGCCCTCGCCGGCGCCCCCCACACCGACCGGGACCCCCTGCTGCGGGCCGTGCTCCGCTCGCTGGAGCACTGGTACGGCGCATGGCAGGCGGCCGACGGCGACCCGGGCGCCTGCGACCTCCAGGCCGCGTACGTGGCGGGCTGCGCCACGCTGGGCCGGCACGTGCGGGCGGAACTCCCGGGCGACCGGTCCGTCGAGGGCGAAGCGGTCGCGCTCGACGCCGACGGCCGGCTGGTGCTCGCCACCTCCGACGGCGTCCAACAGCCGGTGGGCGCCGGCGACATCGTCCACCTCCGCCCGTCGACGGGGGACGGCTACACGTAGCGAAGGGGCCTGCCGCGCGGGCCTCGCCGGTGGGGTGCCGGGTACGTCGGGCCAGGTGGCGGCGGCCCCTGCGGCCCGCACGTGCCGGACGGCGGGCGGGGCCACCCGCGCCACGCCCCGGCCGCACCGACCGGACGCGGGTCCGCGACCCCGACGCCGCGACGACGTGAGGCAGAGCACACCTGCCGTATCGTTGGGGCGGTCCGCCGGCAGGGAGCGGATCATGGGCGAGCAGCGAGATCGGAAGGGCCGTGCGCAGGGAACGGACAGGGAGCGGTCGGTGACCGCCGACGAGTCGGGGGCCACCCCGCGCGGCGCGGACGCCGAGGGCGAGGCGGTGGGTGAGGCGTCCGCGGGCGACCCCGCGGGCGACCCCGCACGGAGCGACGACGGCCCCGAAGCGGCCGCCGGCGCCAACGGCGAGGACGGCGGCGCAGGCAACGGCGAGGACAACGGCGAGAACAACATCGCCGTCAAGCTCGAACAGCTCATCCTCGGTGCCGAGCGCCGCTACACGCCGTTCCAGGCGGCCCGCAGCGCCGGCGTCTCGATGGACCTGGCCGCCCGCTTCTGGCGGGCCATGGGCTTCGCGGACATCGGCCAGGTCAAGGCCCTCACCGAGGCCGACGTACTGGCCCTGCGGCGGCTCGCCGGCCTCGTCGAGGCGGGGCTGCTGAGCGAGGCCATGGCGGTGCAGGTCGCCCGGTCCACGGGCCAGACCACGGCCCGCCTCGCCGACTGGCAGATCGACTCCTTCCTGGAGGGGCTGACCGAGCCCCAGGACTCCGGCCTGACCCGCACCGAGATCACCTACCCGCTGGTCGAGCTGTTGCTCCCGGAGCTGGAGGAGTTCTTGGTCTACGTGTGGCGGCGGCAGCTGGCCGCGGCCACCGGCCGGGTGGTCCAGGCGCAGGACGACGCGGAGATGGTGGACCGGCGGTTGTCCGTCGGGTTCGCCGACCTGGTCGGGTTCACCCGGCTGACGCGGCGGCTGGAGGAGGAGGAACTGGGCGAGCTGGTCGAGGCGTTCGAGACCACCGCCGCCGACCTCGTCGCCGCGCACGGGGGCCGGCTCATCAAGACCCTGGGTGACGAAGTGCTCTTCGCGGCGGACGACGCGGGTGTCGCCGCCGAGATCGGGCTGCGCCTGATCGAGACCATGGGCCACGACGAGACGATGCCCGAGCTACGGGTGGGCATCGCGTTCGGCACGGTCACGACCAGGATGGGCGACGTCTTCGGCACGACCGTCAATCTGGCGAGCCGGCTGACCTCGATAGCGCCGAAGGACACCGTGCTGGTGGACGAGGCGTTCGCGGTGGAGCTGGGGCGCACCGGCGACGCCCCGGTCTCCGAGGCGGACGCCGCGGCCGCGGAGAAGGCGGCCCAGGAGGGCACCGGCAGTCCGCCGCCCCCGTACCGCTTCGCGTTGCAGCCGATGTGGCAGCGGCCGGTCCGCGGGCTCGGCGTCGTCGAGCCGTGGATGCTGACCCGGCGCGGGTGACCCGGGCGCGGGCGCGGTGGCCCTGCCGGAACCGGCCGTGGGCCCTGCCGGAACCGGCCGTGAGCTGACATGATCCTCGTCGTCAGGTCAACGAGCGTTAACCGGTGATCGGGAGGGCGGCATGCAGCGGTTCGGTGCACAGGAATGGGTGGGCGTGGCGCGCCACGGCTTCGTGGCGGAGTTGGTCCTGGACCGGCCGAAGGCGATGAACGCCGTGTCGACGGCGATGGCCGACGCGCTGACGCAGGCGTGCGCCGAGCTGGCCGCCGACCGGACCGTGCGGGCGGTGGTGCTCACCTCCACCCATGAGCGGGCGTTCTGCGTGGGCGCCGACCTCAAGGAGCGGAACTCCTTCACGGACGCGGACCTGATGCGGCAGCGTCCGCGCACCCGGGCCGCGTACACCGGGGTGTTGGAGCTGCCGGTGCCGACGGTGGCCGCGGTGCACGGGTTCGCGCTCGGCGGTGGCTACGAGTTGGCGCTGGCCTGCGACCTGATCGTCGCGGACGGGACCGCGGTGGTCGGCCTGCCGGAGGTGTCGGTGGGCGTCATCCCCGGCGGGGGCGGGACGCAGCTGCTGCCGCGCCGGGTGGGGGCGGCGCGCGCCGCCGAGTTGGTGTTCACCGCGCGTCGGGTGCCGGCGGCGGAGGCAGGCGAGCTGGGCCTGGTGGACCGGGTCGTGGCGGACGGGCAGGACCGGGCGGAGGCGCTGGCGCTGGCCGCCGCGATCGCCCGCAATTCGCCGGTCGGCCTGCGCGCGGCCAAGCGCGCCCTGCGGCTCGGGCAGGGCCTGGACCTGCGGGCCGGACTGGAGGTGGAGGACGGTGCGTGGCGGAGCGTGGCGTTCTCCGGGGACCGGGCCGAGGGCGTCGCGGCCTTCAACGAGAAGCGGGACCCCGACTGGCCGGGGGAGTGACCGCCCGGTCCGCCCCTTCCGGTGGTCCTTGACCAGCGGAAGGGGCGGTTCGGGTCAATCATTCCTACGCTGTAATACAGAGCGTGCGCACGGCTACGGAATGTGAGGATCCGGTGACGGGCGAGGGTGACGCGAGGCTGCGGGCCGTGGTGGAGCTGGCGCAGGCGATGGCGGCCGCGCCGGCGCTGCGCGACTCCGCCCGGGCCGCGGCCCAGGGGGCGCGGCAGGCGCTGGGCGGTTCCTTCGCGGCGATCTGCAAGTGGGAGCGCGAGCGGGGGCGGCTGCGGGTACTGGTCAACGTCGGCGAACTCGCCCCGGGGGAGCGGGAGTTCCCGGACGACGAGACGTATCCGGTGCACGCGTTCGCGGAGATCGTCGGATTCCTGCACGAGCAGTGGGCCGGTGGCGGGGAGCCGAGCGCCTGGGTGGAGGTGGCCGCGGGGGAGCCGGGCGGTGACGCCGCCGACGGTCCGCTGGTGCCGCCCGGCAGTCCGGGGCGGGTGGCCGCGCTGCGTCGGCGGGGCCGGGGCTGCTGCGTGGTGGCGCCGCTCGTGCTGCACGGTCGGGCCTGGGGCGAGTTGTACGTGGCGCGGCGGCCGGGGGAGCCGGTGTTCGGGCGGGCGGACGCCGATTTCGCGACCGTGCTGGCCGCGGTCACGGCCGCGGGGATCGCCCAGACCGAGCGGCTGGCGGAGGCCCGCCGGCTGGCGTTCACCGACGCGCTGACCGGTCTGGCCAACCGTCGGGCCGTGGACATGCGGCTGGACGAGGCGTTGGAGCAGCACCGCGCCGAAGGGGTGGTGGTGAGCCTGGTGGTGTGCGATCTGAACGGGCTGAAGCAGGTGAACGACTCGCGGGGGCACGCGGTCGGCGACCGGTTGTTGGAGCGCTTCGGTTCGGTGCTGTCGCTGTGCGGCGCGATGGTGCCGGGGACCCTCGCGGCGCGGCTGGGCGGGGACGAGTTCTGCCTGCTGGCGGTCGGCCCGGACTCCGACGAGGTGGTCAAGGTGGCCGGCGAGCTGTGCGACCGGGCCGCGGAGTTGGACCTCGGCGAGGGGGTGGCCGTGGGGGTCGCCTCGACCGGCGATCCGATCGGCCCGGTGCACACCGCCCGGCGGCTGTTCCGGTTGGCGGACGCCGCCCAGTACCGCGCCAAGGCGGCGAAGTCCGGCGGTCCCGTGGTGGCCGGGCGACATGGCGGGGCGGACGATCCGGTCGTGCGGCTGGCGGACGCGCCCGAGCCGTCGCAGGGGCCGGAGCGGCGGAGGTTCCGCAGGTGAGCGGGGGCCGGGGCGCGGGGTGCGGGCGGTCCGGGTGAGGAGCGGCGGTGGAGTCGGGCGATGATCGGTAAGGGGTGATCCCGAAATCCGGTGGTGACATCCGGCGATTCAGTCTCTAGGGTGCCTGAATATGGATATGCACACTGTGGTGCTGGGGACGTCCGGCACCACCGCACAGGACGTCATCGCGGTGGCCCGCGGCGCGGCCCGGATCGAGCTGTCCGAGGAGGCCCGCTCCGCCGTCGCCACCTCCCGCGCCTTCATCGACGAGCTCGCCGCCAAGCCGGACCCGGTCTACGGCGTCTCCACCGGCTTCGGCGCCCTCGCCGTACGCCACATCAGCCCGGAGCTGCGCGCCCAGCTCCAGCGCAACATCGTGCGCTCGCACGCGGCCGGCATGGGCCCGGCCGTCGAGCGCGAGGTGGTCCGCGCCCTGATGTTCCTGCGGCTGAAGACCCTCGCCTCGGGACACACCGGCGTCCGCCCGGTGGTCGTCGAGACCATGACCGCGCTCCTGAACGCCGGCATCACCCCCGTCGTCCACGAGTACGGCTCGCTCGGCTGCTCCGGCGACCTGGCCCCGCTCTCGCACTGCGCCCTGACGCTGATGGGCGAGGGCGAGGCCCAGGGCCCGGACGGCGTCGTCCGACCGTCCGGCGAGCTGCTGGCCGCGCACGGCATCGAGCCCGTCGAACTGCGCGAGAAGGAGGGGCTGGCGCTCCTCAACGGCACCGACGGCATGCTCGGCATGCTGGTGATGGCCTGCGCCGACCTGGCCCGGCTGTTCACCTCGGCGGACGTCACCGCCGCGCTCTCCATGGAGGCGCTGCTCGGCACCGACAAGGTCCTCGCGCCCGAGCTGCACGCCATCCGGCCGCACCCGGGCCAGGCCGCCTCCGCCGCCAACATGCTGGCGTTCCTGGACGGTTCCGGCCTCACCGGCCACCACCAGGACGACGCCCCGCGCGTGCAGGACGCCTATTCCATCCGCTGCGCCCCGCAGGTCGCCGGCGCCGGCCGGGACACCCTCGCGCACGCCCGCCTGGTCGCCGACCGGGAGCTGGCCGCCGCCGTCGACAACCCCGTCGTGCTGTCCGACGGCCGGGTGGAGTCCAACGGCAACTTCCACGGCGCACCGGTCGCCTACGTCCTGGACTTCCTGGCCATCGCCGCGGCCGACCTGGCCTCGATCGCCGAGCGCCGCACCGACCGGCTCCTGGACAAGAACCGCTCGCACGGGCTGCCCGCCTTCCTCGCCGGGGACCCGGGCGTCGACTCGGGCCTGATGATCGCCCAGTACACCCAGGCCGCGCTGGTCAGCGAGTTGAAGCGGCTGGCCGCCCCGGCGTCGGTGGACTCCATCCCGTCCTCCGCCATGCAGGAGGACCACGTCTCGATGGGGTGGTCGGCGGCGCGCAAGCTGCGCACCGCGGTGGACAACCTCACCCGGGTCATCGCCGTCGAGCTCTACGCCGCGACCCGCGCCGTCGAACTGCGCGAGGGGCTGACGCCCGCCCCGGCGACCCGTGCGGTGCTGGACGCCC